>CALLOA010000212.1 GCA_938005265.1 uncultured Granulosicoccaceae bacterium | reverse complement strand
AGTCGGAAAAATATGGTTGCAAAAGCAGAACTTCAGGACGCCGGTAGCGATAAGATCAAGTTGCTGGCAGCCGCGGTAGTGGGTGTTGCCGGATTGGTAGCGTTTTATGCGCTGCCGATTGAATCTCTCCTTGTGCGTGTGTTGCTGCTTCTAATCGTAGCTGCTGTCGTCGTTGCCTTGTTTTACATGACGGGTAAAGGCAAACGCACCGCTGTGTTTTTCCGTGATGCCAGAACCGAGGTGCGAAAGGTCGTCTGGCCAACACGTGCTGAAACCGTGCAGACAACAATCACTGTTGCGATTCTCGTAATACTGGTTGGATTGTTTCTCTGGATGCTGGATTCTATTTTGTCATCCCTGTTCAGGCTTCTGACTGGAATATAACGGGCGATCGCAATGACACAACGTTGGTATGTGGTTCAGGCATTCTCCGGATTTGAAAATTCGGTCAAGCGTTCGCTGGAAGAACGAATAGAACGCGCCGGTCTTGGTGAAAAGTTTGGTGAAATCCTGGTTCCGACTGAAGAGGTGGTCGAGATTCGAGGTGGCCAAAAGAGGCGTTCAGAGCGCAAATTTTTTCCCGGTTACGTGCTGGTACGCATGGAGCTGGATGATGAGACCTGGCACCTGGTGAAGGAAGTGCCGCGTGTGATGGGTTTTATCGGCGGTACAGCTGACCGGCCCGCAGCTATTTCTGACAAGGAAGCTGATCAGATTCTGCAGCGAGTGCAGGAAGGTGTTGAGAAGCCCAGGCCGAAAGTCCTGTTTGAAGTTGGCGAAGTTGTCAGGGTCACTGACGGGCCTTTCAATGATTTTAACGGTGTAGTTGAAGGCGTGGACTTCGACAAAAACCGGCTCGAGGTTGCGGTACAAATATTCGGCCGTTCCACCCCGGTTGAGCTTGAATTCAGTCAGGTAGAAAAAGCCTGATTTTTTGAAAGAGTTGTAAATGGTTGTACAAACGCCGGCTTGATTTACTGGCCGGATACTCTGTTTTTGACGGGGAGCCACTAACACTGGCGTTAATACCCGCAGGAGAAATTAGCAATGGCGAAGAAAGTCGAAGCTTACATCAAGCTTCAGGTGCCTGCTGGCCAGGCAAACCCCAGTCCACCAGTGGGGCCCGCGCTCGGGCAACATGGTGTCAACATAATGGAATTTTGTAAGGCATTTAATGCTGCAACCCAGGGGTTGGAGCAAGGTCTGCCGGTTCCTGTTGTCATCACTGTATATAACGACCGTAGTTTTACCTATATCCAGAAAACACCACCAGCTGCTGTTCTTTTGAAGAAAGCTGCAGGCGTTAGCAAAGGAAGTGGAGTGCCGAACCGGGATAAGGTTGGCAAGGTAACACGTGCCCAGCTTGAAGAAATTGTCAAAGCCAAAGAACCAGATCTGACAGCGGCGGATATGGATGCGGCGGTACGCACCATCGCGGGCACTGCCCGTAGTATGGGTCTTGATACGGAGATTTGACATGGGAATCAGTAAGCGCATAAAAAAGATCAACGAAAAAGTTGATCCGGAAAAAACATACGACGTGGAAGAAGCTTTCTCATTGCTGAAAGAACTCTCTACAGTCAAATTTCCCGAAACTGTCGATGTCGCGGTAAAACTCGGTATTGACCCACGAAAATCTGACCAGGTTGTTCGTGGTTCCAGCGTGTTGCCAAACGGCACCGGCAAAACAGTTCGGGTCGCGGTATTTGCACAGGGTGAGCAGGCTGAAGCTGCGAAAGCCGCAGGTGCAGATCATGTGGGGCTTGAGGATCTTGCCGAACAGATCAAGGGCGGCATGATGGATTTCGATGTGGTTATTGCGGCTCCGGACACGATGCGTGTCGTTGGTGCGCTAGGTACTGTTTTAGGACCTCGCGGTCTTATGCCTAATCCAAAGGTTGGTACGGTAACGCCGAACGTTGCAGAAGCAGTCAACAACGCCAAAGGTGGTCAGGTTCGGTATCGTGCTGACAAAGCCGGAATCGTTCATTGCACGGTTGGCAAGGTTAATTTCGAGCCTGCCCGCTTGCGCGAAAATTTGGAATTCCTGTTGGGTGATCTGGTGAAGGCGAAACCTGCATCGGCGAAAGGTGTGTACATGAGAAAGGTTACTGTCTCCAGCACCATGGGTCCGGGATTGACCATTGATCACAGCGGTATGATCTAAATCAGTAAGGCCTGATGCAGCCTGATCAGCAAATCGCGTAGATTTAAAACGATCGCAAGATGTGCAAATCGCAGGCGCATGGGAATTTTTACTGATAGAAACAACCGGCGTTGTGTTTGTTCGCAAAACGCAAATACAACGTCAGATGTACTTTGAGTGAGGCAGCCTTTGCTGTTATTTGCCTGACCTGCTGAAACCTTTGGTTTGAGTAGTTTGGGCGGTACACAGGGATGTCTCATCGAAGACCGCAGGTGCGGTGTTGTGGCTGGTTTGTTTAGTCACATAATCGCTTAATTGCCTGCGCAGATGGGATAGGTGTCGGCTAACGCAAATTTAATTGTTTGCGATAAACCCTGGCGCTATCCAAAGGCTGCGAGAGATTTATTCTCGCGTTTGTTAAATCGTGACCCTAAAGCATAGCTGTTGTCGTGCTTGCTCCATGAGTCACTAATGAGGTGCTCACTATGGCTTTAACACAGGCTGAGAAGCGCGCAGTAGTTGCGGAAGTGGCTGAAGTAGCTGCCACAGCGCATTCTGCTGTTGCTGCTGAGTATCGGGGATTATCAGTTGATAAACTCACTGATCTGCGGGTTCAGGCGCGCAAGACCGGTGTGTATGTTCGCGTGGTAAAAAACTCCCTGGCTCGTCGTGCTGTTGAGGGAACCGAATTCGAGTGTATTAAAGATCGCCTGAGTGGTCCGTTGATGCTGGCATTCTCTACCGAGGATCCAGGTTCAGCGGCAAGATTGTTTAGAGATTTCGCCAAAGAAAATGATGACTTTAAAGTCACATTGGGAGCGGTAGGTGGCGAAGCTCTGGATGCATCTGAGATTGGCAAGCTCGCCAATTTACCCACACGGGACGAAGCAATTGCGCAATTGATGTCTGTTATGCAGGCTCCGGTTGCAAAGCTTGCGCGTACGCTCAACGAGGTGCCTGGAAAACTGGTTCGAACTGTCGAAGCAGTACGGCTACAAAAAGACGCTTGATTTTAATTTTAATTTTCACTCAAACCCGGAATTAGCAGTATCCGCCCATTGTGTGGCTGGTGATTACGCTAAGCAGGAGTAAAGAAAAATGGCTGTTTCAAAAGAAGATATGCTGGAAACCATCTCGAATATGTCGGTGATGGAAGTGGTGGACTTGATTGCCGCCATGGAAGAGAAGTTCGGAGTATCAGCGGCTGCGGCCGTTGCTGCTGCACCCGCCGCTGGTGGTGACGCCGGTGGCGCTGCTGCTGAAGAGAAAACTGAGTTCGATGTAGTTCTTGCAAGTTTTGGTGACAACAAGGTTGCTGTGATCAAGGCAGTTCGTGGCGCTACCGGTCTTGGTTTGAAAGAAGCCAAGGAACTGGTCGAAAGTGCTCCGGCACCTATCAAGGAAGGTGCATCTAAAGACGAAGCAGAAGAGCTGAAGAAAGGGCTTGAAGAAGCAGGCGCTCAAGTCGAGCTCAAGTAATACTGCTAGTTAGATCGGCGCATAAATGACGTGGTGTCCCGCTTGATGCGGGGCTATCACGTCATCTGCTTGTGAGTTGCCCAAGGGGGCCGGTAGTTCGCGAGTAAAGCGTGTTGTTGTATTGGTTTCACTGCTCCAAATCCAGCTGCAAAAAAAAGAGGACGATTCATGGCATTCTCCTTTACCGAGAAAAAGCGCATCCGTAAAGATTTTGGTAAACGTGCACCGATACTTGAAGTGCCGTTTCTATTGCAGACCCAGCTCGATTCCTACCGTTCGTTTTTACAGGAAAATAAAGACCCGGATGATCGTGAAGACAGGGGTTTGCATGCTGCATTCAACAGCGTCATGCCAATTGTCAGCTACTCTGGCAATGTCGAGTTGCATTATGTGCGTTATCGCCTGGGCAAACCTGCGTTTGATGAACGCGAGTGCAAGATTCGAGGCTTGACTTACGCGGCGCCACTGCGCGTTATGGCCCGTCTGATTATTTATGACAAGAACGCGCCAGCCAGTAATCGTGTTGTAAAAGATATCAAGGAACAGGAAGTTTTCATGGGCGAACTGCCGCTCATGACCGATAATGGAACCTTCATAATCAATGGCACCGAGCGCGTCATAGTGTCTCAATTGCACCGCTCGCCTGGCGTATTCTTCGACCATGATCGAGGTAAAACCCACTCTTCTGGAAAGTTGCTGTTTTCCGCACGCGTTATTCCGTATCGTGGCTCCTGGCTTGATTTCGAATTTGATCCCAAGGATTGTATTTTTGCTCGTATAGACAGGCGCAGAAAACTGCCTGCGACTATTGTTTTGCGTGCGCTTGGATATGAAACGAAAGAAATTCTCGAGACCTTCTTCGAGACTAACAAAATTTCCGTCAGCAAGACCGGCAAGATAGAAATGGAACTCGTGCCCGAGCGTTTGAAGGGCGAGACAGCAGCTTTTGACATTACTGTTGGTAAAAAGGTGATCGTGGAAGCCGGGCACAAAATATCTGCCAGGCATGTTCGCCAGCTGGAAGAAACCAAGAGTAGTAAATTGGAAATCCCGTCCGGCTACCTGGTAGGCAAGGTGCTGTTTGACGAAATCCCTGCCCAGGATGGTGAAGAAGAACCGTTGGCAGAAGCCAACGCTGAATTGACTGTTGAGCTGCTGGAGAAGATTTTTGAAGCAGGAATCAGCAAGTTCGAAGTGCTTTATACCAATGACCTGGATCGTGGTCCGCACATTTCCAATACCTTGCGTATCGACCCGACCAAAACAGAGCTGGAAGCACAGGTCGAAATCTATCGCATGATGCGACCCGGTGAACCACCGACCAAAGAAGCTGCACAGAATCTTTTCAAGACCCTGTTCTTCGATGGCGACAGATATGACCTTTCCGGTGTCGGCAGAATGAAATTCAATCGCCGCCTTAACCGCAGTGAAACTGAAGGTCCTGGTACTCTGAGTCGTGAGGACATCCTTGAGGTGATGAAAGTCCTTATCGACATCAGAAATGGCAAAGGCACTGTAGACGATATCGATCACTTGGGTAACCGTCGTATCAGAAGTGTGGGAGAGATGGCGGAAAACGTATTCCGTGTTGGTCTCGTCCGGGTAGAGCGTGCCGTTAAGGAACGTCTTGGTATGGTCGAGAGCGAAGGCTTGATGCCGCAAGACATCATTAATGCCAAGCCAGTTGCAGCTGCTGTTAAGGAATTTTTCGGTTCCAGTCAGCTGTCACAATTCATGGACCAGAACAATCCTTTATCAGAAGTCACTCACAAGCGGCGTGTGTCAGCACTTGGCCCCGGCGGTCTTACACGTGAGAGAGCGGGTTTTGAAGTGCGCGATGTGCATCCCACTCACTATGGTCGTGTATGCCCGATTGAAACTCCTGAAGGCCCGAACATCGGTCTTATAAATTCTCTGGCGGTTTACGCGCGTACCAACCATTTCGGTTTCCTTGAAACACCTTATCGCAAAGTAGTCGATAGCAAGGCAACCGCTGAAATTGAATATCTGTCAGCGATTGAAGAGGGCCGTTATACCATTGCCCAGGCGAATGCTGCGCTGGATGAAAATGGTGTCTTGTCTGACGAGCTGGTTTCCTGTCGTAAGGAAAACGAATTCATGCTCTCGTCTCCCGACAAAATCGAGTTCATGGATGTGTCACCGAAACAGATTGTTTCTGTTGCAGCGGCGCTGGTGCCGTTTCTTGAGCACGATGATGCTAACCGCGCCTTGATGGGGTCGAACATGCAACGTCAGGCAGTTCCAACGTTGCGTGCCGAGAAACCTCTGGTAGGCACGGGCATAGAGCGAATCGTGGCCGTAGATTCCGGCTCGGCTGTTGTTGCCAAACGTGGCGGAGTTGTCGATTCGGTTGATGCTGGTCGAATCGTTGTTCGCGTGAATGACGATGAAGCTGATGCGGGTAGTGTAGGCGTTGATATTTACCAGCTGACCAAGTACACCCGTTCAAACCAGAATACCTGCATTAACCAGCGGCCACTGGTCAAGCCCGGCGATCATATCGCCCGGCGTGACGTTTTGGCGGATGGTCCATCTACCGATAAAGGTGAATTGGCGCTGGGCCAGAATATGCTGGTCGCTTTCATGCCCTGGAATGGATATAACTTCGAGGATTCCATCCTGATCTCGGAAAGGGTGGTGCAGGAAGATCGTTTCACCACAATTCATATTGAAGAACTAACTTGTGTTGCTCGTGATACGAAGTTGGGGCCTGAAGAAATTACTGCTGATATCCCGAATGTCAGTGAAGGTCTTTTGTCGAAGCTCGACGAGTCCGGAGTGGTATATGTCGGTGCCGAGGTGAAACCCAATGATATTCTCGTGGGCAAGGTAACGCCCAAAGGTGAAACACAGCTGACACCTGAAGAAAAACTTCTGCGTGCCATTTTTGGTGAGAAGGCATCCGATGTTAAGGATACCTCGCTGCGTGTACCACCCGGTATGGACGGAACAGTAATAGATGTACGCGTCTTTACCCGTGATGGCGTTGACAAGGATGCTCGCGCGCTGCAAATCGCTGATGAAGAGCTTAAGCAGGTTCGTAAGGATATTGATGACGAACTGCGGATTATCGAATCGGACATTTATTCGCGAATCGAGCGAATGCTTGTGGGCCAGAAGGCTGACAAAGGTCCGGAAGGGCTGGCCAAGGGAACTGAGGTTACCAAGGAGTACCTGCAGAGTCTTGAAGGCGAAAAGTGGTTTACGATCAGTATGGCTGACGAATCACTCAATGAGCAGCTGGAAAAAATGGCTGCGCAAATTGCCGAGCAGCGTGAAGCTTTCGAGCAGCGCTTCCTGGAACAAAAAGAAAAAATCACTTCAGGCGATGATCTTGCACCGGGTGTTTTGAAAATGGTCAAGGTTTACATGGCAGTCAAGCGTCGCCTGCAACCGGGTGACAAGATGGCGGGCCGTCATGGTAACAAGGGTGTTATCTCCATGATCGTGCCTGCGGAAGATATGCCGTTTACAGAAGATGGTTCACCGGTAGATATCTGTCTGAATCCTCTGGGTGTTCCGTCGCGCATGAACGTCGGGCAGGTACTTGAGCTGCATCTTGGCTGGGCAGCCAAGGGTCTGGGCAAGAAAATAAATACCATGCTCAAAGCGGAAAAGGCTGTCGCCGAACTGCGCGAATATCTGGAAAAGATATACAACCATGAAAGTGCCAAGCGAAATACCGATATCGCTTCATTAACGGATGCCGAGATCAAGGAAATGTGCCAGAACCTGGTTGCCGGTGTACCGATGGCAACGCCAGTATTCGATGGAGCTTCGGAAGCCGAGATTCGCGAAATGCTGCGACTCGCCGATTTGCCTGAATCCGGTCAGTCGTTATTGTTCGATGGTCGCACAGGTGACCCCTTCGAACGTCCGGTATCTGTTGGCTACATGCACATGTTGAAACTCAACCACCTGGTCGATGACAAGATGCATGCGCGCTCCACGGGTCCTTACTCGCTGGTTACCCAGCAACCTCTGGGTGGTAAGGCACAGTTTGGTGGCCAACGCTTTGGTGAAATGGAGGTCTGGGCGCTGGAAGCCTATGGTGCTTCCTACACGCTGCGTGAAATGCTGACGGTCAAGTCAGATGATGTTAAAGGTCGTAACACCATGTACAAAAATATTGTTGACGGTGATCATCGTATGGAAGCGGGCATGCCTGAATCCTTCAATGTACTGTTAAAAGAAATTCGGTCTCTGGGTATCAATATCGAACTGGAGCAGGATTAGGGTTTCCCCTTAAACCTGCCATTCGATTGAACCGAGAATTCAGATACCCAGATTTGCACAGGAGACAAAATGAAAGATCTGCTTAATCTCTACAAGATGCAAGGACAGACCGAAGACTTTGACGGTATTCGCATCAAGCTCGCGTCACCCGAAACCATACGCTCATGGTCGTATGGTGAGGTTAAAAAACCCGAAACCATTAACTACAGAACGTTCAAGCCGGAACGTGACGGTCTGTTTTGCTCAAAAATATTTGGCCCCGTCAAAGACTACGAGTGTCTGTGTGGTAAATACAAGCGCCTGAAGCATCGCGGTGTTGTTTGTGAGAAGTGTGGTGTTGAAGTCACCCAGACCAAGGTTCGGCGTGAGCGTATGGGTCACATTGAGCTGGCCAGCCCGGTTGCACACATCTGGTTTCTGAAGTCGCTGCCATCTCGCATCGGCTTGTTGCTTGACATGACGCTGCGTGAAATCGAGCGAGTTCTCTATTTTGAGGCATTCGTTGTAATCGACCCTGGCATGACTACGCTTGAAGCCGGACAACTACTGTCAGATGAGCAGTACCTTGAAGCAGTAGAAGAGCATGGCGACGAATTCGATGCGCGCATGGGTGCTGAGGCTGTGCATGACATCCTCAAAGCCATTGACATGGAAAGTGAGGCAGTCAATCTGCGTGAAGAAATTGAGGCGACCAAGTCTGAAACCAAATTGAAGCGTTTAACAAAACGCTTGAAGCTGGTTGAGTCTTTTATCGCATCAGGTAACCGCCCGGAATGGATGGTGATGACTATCCTGCCGGTCTTGCCGCCTGATTTGCGCCCACTGGTTCCGCTGGACGGTGGTCGTTTTGCGACGTCTGATCTGAATGACCTGTATCGTCGTGTCATAAACCGTAACAACCGTTTGCACCGGCTGCTTGAATTAAACGCACCGGACATTATTGTTCGCAACGAAAAACGTATGTTGCAGGAATCGGTTGATGCTCTGCTCGATAACGGACGACGTGGCCGCGCCATTACCGGAAGTAACAAGCGTCCGTTGAAGTCGCTGGCGGATATGATCAAAGGTAAGCAAGGTCGCTTCAGGCAGAACCTGCTTGGTAAGCGAGTGGATTATTCCGGCCGTTCAGTTATCGTGGTTGGGCCGACGCTGAAATTGCATCAGTGCGGCCTGCCAAAGAAAATGGCGCTGGAGCTGTTCAAACCGTTTATTTTCAGCAAGCTGCAGATGCGTGGCATGGCAACCACCATCAAAGCAGCTAAAAAGATGGTTGAGCGCGAAGGCGGGGAAGTCTGGGATATCCTGGAAGAAGTCATCCGCGAGCACCCGGTCATGCTTAACCGGGCACCGACGTTGCACCGCCTCGGAATCCAGGCTTTTGAGCCGGTATTGATCGAAGGTAAAGCGATTCAGCTTCACCCCCTTGTCTGTGCTGCCTTCAATGCCGACTTCGACGGCGACCAGATGGCCGTACACGTACCACTCTCGATTGAAGCGCAGCTGGAAGCACGAGCGCTGATGATGTCGACAAACAATGTGTTGTCGCCTGCAAACGGTGAGCCGATCATTGTACCTTCGCAGGATATCGTATTGGGTCTGTATTACATGACTCGCGAGCGTATTGATGCGAAAGGCGGATGTAGTTGCAGTCCGACTATCGAGACTTTGCCACGTGATGAGCATGGTAAGCCGCAGCATCGTGAAGACTGCAAGCGCATGAAATTTCGTGACGTCAAGGAAGCGCACCGTGCCTATGAGGGTGGTAACGTTGATCTTCACGCTCGTGTCACAGTACGAATTCGTGAAGTTGCCATTGAAGAGAATGGTGAGAAAGTTGAAACCAACCATCGCGTTGAAACTACGGTTGGCCGCGCTATTGTTTCCGAGATCATGCCGGATGGTATGAGCTTCAGCGAGGTGGATCGCCCGCTTAGCAAGCGCAACATCTCCAATCTGATAAATCGTTGCTATCGTCAGCTGGGACTGAAAGATTCCGTAATTTTTGCTGATCAGCTGATGTACACGGGTTTTCGTTACGCAACGCTTGCCGGTGTTTCTATCGGTGTTGAGGACATGGTAATTCCGGAAGAGAAAATAAGTATCATCTCTGACGCTGAAGATGAAGTTAAGAAGATTGAAGACCAGTATTCACGTGGTATCGTGACCCACGGTGAACGCTACAACAAGGTTGTTGATATCTGGTCAGGCGCTAACGAACGTGTTGGCAAGTCCATGATGTCAAAGCTGGGAATTCAGAAAGTTCGCGACAGTGCCGGTAAGGATGTAGAGCAGGAATCATTCAATTCGATCTACATGATGGCTGATTCCGGAGCGCGTGGTTCTGCGGCCCAGATAAGACAGTTAGCGGGTATGCGTGGCCTGATGGCAAGACCGGATGGCTCAATCATCGAAACACCAATAACAGCAAACTTTCGTGAGGGGCTTAACGTACTGCAGTACTTTATCTCGACTCACGGCGCTCGTAAGGGCCTTGCTGACACCGCATTGAAAACCGCCAACTCCGGTTACCTCACGCGTCGCCTGGTAGACGTCGCCCAGGATATGGTTGTTGTTGACCCGGATTGTGGCACTCAGGCTGGCTTGACCATGACTCCGGTCATTGAAGGCGGCGATGTTGTCGAGCCATTGCGCGAGCGTGTACTGGGTCGAACAGCCGCTATCGATATCATCAAGCCCGGCACCGAGACTGTAGTTGTGCCTGGTGGCACTTTGCTGGACGAAGAAGTAATCGAAATTTTGGAAGCTGAAGGTATCGATGAGGTGCTGGTGCGCTCGGCGATTACCTGTGAAGCGGATTATGGTGTCTGCGCGGCTTGCTACGGTCGTGACCTGGCGCGTGGTCATATTATAAATATTGGTGAGGCGGTCGGGGTTATGGCTGCGCAGTCAATTGGCGAGCCGGGCACACAGCTCACCATGCGTACCTTCCACATTGGTGGTGCTGCCAGTCGTGCAGTTTCGGCCAGCAGCGTTGAATCAAAGTCTGCCGGTAGTTTGCGGTTCCACGATTTGAAGTCTGTAAAGAACAGCGACGGCAAACTGGTAACTGTGTCGCGTACTGCTGAAATCGGCGTTGTCGATGAAGACGGGCGCGAGCGCGAGCGCTACAAGGTGCCTTACGGTTCGGTCCTGACGACTAAAGACGGTGGCAAGGTTCAGGCGGGCGGTATACTGGCTACATGGGACCCGCACACGCGACCGATCATTACCGAAGTTGAAGGTATGATCAAATTTTCGGACTTTGTTGAAGGTGTTACCATCAATGAAGAGACTGATGATTTTACCGGTTTAACTGATATCGTCGTTTCCGACCACAAGCAACGTGCTGGCTCAAGTAAAGACTTGCGCCCGATGGTAAAACTGGTTGACAAGAAAACCGGTGACGACATCTGCATAGCCGGAACCAGCCTGCCAGCGCAATACTTCCTGCCCGAAGGTGCAATTGTTAACTTGCAGGACGGTGACGATGTAAACGTCGGTGATGTAGTCGCACGTATTCCGCAGGAATCTTCCAAGACACGTGATATCACCGGTGGTCTGCCGCGTGTCGCAGATTTGTTCGAAGCGCGTAAACCGAAAGAGCCTGCGATACTGGCCGAGAAAACCGGTACTGTGAGCTTTGGTAAGGAAACGAAGGGTAAACAGCGGCTGGTTATAACCGGTCCGAATGAAGAGCAGTACGAAGAGTTAATACCGAAGTGGAGGCATATCGATGTCTTTGAAGGTCAGGCTGTCGTCAAAGGTGAAACGATCGCGGAAGGTGAGCCCAATCCTCAGGATATTCTGAGACTTCGTGGCGTAGAAACATTGGCTGCGTACCTGGTCAAGGAAATTCAGGATGTCTATCGCTTGCAGGGTGTAAAGATCAATGACAAGCATATAGAAGTCATTGTGCGTCAAATGCTCAGGAAGGTAGAGATAGATCAACCGGGTGATACCCGCTTATTGCATGGGGAGCAGATCGATTACTCCCGTGTCAAGGAAGTCAATGCAGCCTTGCTGGAAGAAAACCCGGATGCGAATCCGGCCACCTTCGAATACCTCTTGTTAGGTATTACAAAAGCATCGTTGGTAACAGAATCATTTATTTCGGCGGCTTCTTTCCAGGAAACTACCCGGGTGCTTACCGATGCAGCTGTTCGAGGTGCGCGCGATGAATTACGTGGACTGAAGGAAAACGTAATTGTTGGTCGTTTGATACCTGCCGGTACCGGCCTGGCTTTCCATGAAGCGCGCAAACGTCAGCGCACCAAGTTAGAGCTTAACGAGGCTTTTGAGCAAACACTGGAAGCCCAATCGCTGGTCAGCGGAGTTGATCTTGAAGCTGGAGGGGTTGTTGAAGGAACCCAGATTGGTGGCGAGACAAGCCCGGCTATAGCGGCTTCGAGTGCAGCAGAAGGTAGTCTGTCAGATGATCAGTTGACTGATCTGACGGCGGCTCTTGCAGCTGAGCTGGCAGCGGCCGGTGGTGTTGATGAATCTGCCGATTCCAGTGACAGCAGTGGTACAGACAGCACTGAAGACGGCAGTTAACCTGGCTGTAGAAAGGTAGGCCGTGGCGTCAATATTGGCGTCAGGCCTTGACAGATTGATGCCGCGGCACTAGACTTCCGCGGCTCAAGTCCGGACTACGCGAGTAGGACGGATTTTGTTGTTTTTGAGATTTGTCATTGTTGTTCGAGTGGCTGGAGGGGTGATTTTGGCTGTTCGCCGGATTTTGGCTGTTCACCGGGTTACTCAGTTGCCTACCTGAACAGCCAGGAACGCACTCGGAACAACTGTAACGCCCAACTGTAACGCCCAACTGTAACGCCGTATGCGGTGTTGGCAGATGCAAACAAGCGGTATGCAGCCGCTGTAAAACGGAACGTAACCTCGCGCGGAGTATCTCCAGCGGGTTCACGCAAATTCATTGAGAATATTAGTTTTCGAATGGCAACGATAAACCAGTTAGTCAGAAAGCCACGCAAGCGCAAGATGGCCAAGTCCAATGTACCAGCACTGCAGGCTTGTCCGCAGAAGCGGGGCGTTTGCACACGTGTCTACACAACCACGCCTAAAAAGCCTAACTCGGCAATGCGTAAGGTTGCTCGCGTGAGGCTGACTAACGGCTTTGAAGTAACTTCCTATATCGGTGGTGAAGGCCATAACCTGCAGGAACACTCGGTGGTTCTCATTCGTGGTGGTCGTGTCAAGGACTTGCCAGGTGTGCGCTACCACACAGTCCGTGGCAGTCTGGATACGCAGGGTGTCGAAAGTCGGCGGCAAGGCCGTTCCAAATACGGCGCGAAAAAGCCAAAAGGTTAAGTTAAAAGCTGTGGTGGTTGGTCTGTGGCGGCTTGAAAGTCGTGACATTGCCGGCCATGAGGTCGGTTCGGATTGCCCAACGCCGGTCATAACTGGTAGCAAATGCCACCATCAACGGAATTTTATTGGAATAACATTGCATGTCTCGTAGAAGTGAAGCCCCGAAACGCGAAGTCTTGCCTGATCCGAAATACGGTTCGCAGAAGCTCGCTAAATTCATCAATATCCTGATGCTTGATGGCAAAAAGGCCGTCGCGGAGCGCGTTATCTACGGTGCGCTGGATGTAATGAAGGAAAAAGGCGCGGAAGACCCACTTGCGACACTAGAGTTGGCACTGGACAACGTTAGCCCGGCGGTGGAAGTTAAGTCACGGCGAGTCGGTGGTGCAACCTATCAGGTTCCGGTTGAAGTGCGCCCTGTACGTCGCAACGCATTGGCTATGCGCTGGGTGATAGAAGCTGCGCGCAAGCGTGGTGAAAAGTCAATGATGCTGAAACTCGCTGGCGAATTGTCAGACGCCGCCGAAAAACGTGGCACTGCCGTTAAAAAGCGCGATGACGTACACCGAATGGCTGAAGCCAACAAGGCATTCTCTCACTACCGTTGGTAGAGGTAGTTTGTTTGGCTTGCAAGCTGCCGATCATACAATTGTCATAAAGATTCTGGTCAACAAGCAGGTATCAGGAAGGTGGCCAGAAAAACCCCGTTAGAGCGTTATCGTAATGTCGGTATCATGGCGCATATCGATGCCGGTAAAACTACGACAACAGAAAGGATCCTGTTTTACACGGGCGTGTCACACAAGATAGGCGAAGTTCATGATGGTGCGGCCACCATGGACTGGATGGAGCAGGAACAGGAACGCGGCATAACCATTACATCGGCCGCGACAACCTGCTTCTGGAAGGGCATGGATAACAGCCAGCCCGAGCACAGAATAAATATTATCGATACACCCGGGCACGTCGACTTTACCATTGAAGTTGAGCGATCTTTGCGGGTGCTCGACGGTGCTGTAGCAGTTTTTTGTGCGGTTGGCGGTGTGGAACCTCAGTCCGAGACCGTATGGCGTCAGGCAAATAAGTACAATGTGCCGCGCATGGCTTTTGTCAATAAGATGGACCGCACGGGTGCTGACTTTTTCCGTGTTATTGAGCAAATTACCGAACGGTTGGGCTCAAATCCGGTGCCGGTGCAGGTGCCGATAGGTGCTGAAGAGAGTTTTACGGGTATTGTTGACCTGATGCGTATGAAAGCCATCGTCTGGAACGAGGCTGATCAGGGAATTACCTTCGAAGTGCAGGATATCCCGGAAGGTCTGCAGGACGATAGTGCTCATTGGCGTGAAAAGATGCTGGAAGCCGCCGCAGAGGCCTCCGAAGAATTGATGGACAAATACCTCGAAGAAGGTGACTTGTCTGTTGAAGAAATAAAGGCTGGATTGCGTATACGAACGCTGGCCGGCGAAGTGGTTCCCGCAATGTGCGGAAGCGCTTTCAAAAACAAGGGCGTGCAGGCTGTGCTAGACGGCATACTGGATTACATGCCGTCACCTCCGGACGTCCCGCCTATCGAGGGTGAGATTCATGGTGGCAAAACGGGTAGTAGGGCTGCCAATGATGAAGAACCGTTTGCCGGATTGGTATTCAAGATAGCCACTGATTCGTTTGTCGGTTCGCTGGCTTTTTTCCGCGTGTACTCCGGCGTTATGTCGACCGGAGACTCGGTGTACAATCCGCTTCGCGGTAAAAAGGAAAGAGTTGGTCGTTTATTGCAGATGCATGCCAATAACCGTGAAGAGGTTAAAGAAGTAAGGGCTGGTGACATCGCCGCCATAGTCGGTCTGAAAGAGGCGACTACTGGAGACACTCTTTGTGATCAGAAAGCGATGATCACTTTGGAACGGATGGAATTTCCGGAGCCGGTCATATCGGTTGCGGTTGAGCCCAGAACGGTTGCAGACCAGGACAAAATGGCTCAATCGTTGAGCAAACTTGCTCGCGAA
>CALLOA010000211.1 GCA_938005265.1 uncultured Granulosicoccaceae bacterium | reverse complement strand
TGGTTATGAAGTTGTTGCCTGCCAACATAGTCGCCATAGAGGTAGATGTGAAACATTTACAAGCGATGTAACCGATCTACGGCAGATTCATTTTAACGATGTTATTTCATCGTTGAAGGTTCAGCTCGTCTCTGACCCTGTGGATGTAAATACACCACCAGAAATTACCCCCATTGCCCCACTGGCAGTAACTGTAGGCGATAGACTTGAAGTCACTTTAATAGCCAATGATGCTGATGGAGACACACTGGAATTCACCGCAAATCTGCCTGGGCTGACTTCAGCTAGCAGCAACGTTACTGACGGGTTTTTTGAATATGACCCTAGTGTCGCTTTCGCAAACCTGGCCGCTGGCGAACAACGTACGGTCACTCTTAATTACAGCGTATCCGACGGCACTGACACTGTTACAGCATCATTGGATATAGTTGTTACGGGTACGTTTGTTCAACCAAACAATCCTCCAGTCATAAACCCGATTGGTCCGCTAGCAACAAATGCAAGCACTCCTATAGACTTCACTGTGTTTGCGTCAGACCCGGATGGCCAGTCACTGCAGTTCACTGTTTCAGATCTTGAAGGCCTGAGCGGTCAGCCGTTTAATTTTACCTATGACCCCCGCATTGCTTTTGGAGAATTGCCTGTAGGTGAAACGGCAACTGTGAGCTTTGACTACTCTGTCTCTGATGGTATTGACGAAGTTTCTACCACTATTTCAATCACAGTAACAGGTACTTTTGTCGAGCCAGATCCAGAAAATAGCCCACCTGTAATTACCAGTATCAATGCACCTACTCAAGTCGCCGTGGACTCTTCTGCTGCAATCACCGTTGTGGCTTCAGATGCAGACGCTGGACAAACACTAACCTTTAGTTCGCCAAGCAATGGTGTTTCACCTACTGACAATAACGGTGGTTTCACCTTTAACCCCGGCGCCTTGTTTCCTGATCTGATTGCGGGCCAAAACGAAGATTTAACTCTCACGTTTGAAGTAAGTGATGGAGAAGATACTGTTACCGAGACTATCGACATACGAGTAGTCGGCGTAAGAAATGTACTTCCCGAAGTTGAAGATCTGGAACTGACTACCCCTTCAGACAGCGTTCTTGCTATCGACTTGACCGACAGCATTACGGATGCTAACGCGGACACGCTGACAATTGAGGTGGAAACAGTACCTGGGCTTACAGGCGAATTTCCTGATTTTAGCTATGACCCCAGTGTCGAGTTTTCAGATTTACCTGTGGGCAAAGAGAAAGTTGTCACTATCGACTACTCAGCAAATGATGGCCCACCAGCAAATACTGTTGATGCAACCATCACAATCACCGTCACAGGTACACGTCCGTATACGATTGGTGATACTGGCCCTGGAGGGGGTATTGTATTTTCAGTTTCTCCAGATGGCAGCAGCGGACTTGAATTTGCACCTGAATTTATATCAGGCGTAACGGGTATCGCCTGGGGTTGTGTGGGAACTGACGTTCCTGGAATACCAGAGATAAGCCTTGATGATAATGGTGTGCCTCTGGATATAATTGGCAATCCCAACGAAGTTCAAACAGGCTTGTTGAATAGTTTCGCACTTAGCACCGTCAACTGTGTTCCCACTGCATCTTTTGCAGCAACAGACTATGTAAATACTGATGAACATGGAAATACTTTTGATGATTGGTACCTGCCATCAATTACTGAGCTACTGGAAATACGAAACAGTACGAACGATTCGCAGCTTCTGGATCAGTCCACTGGTGCGCAGGCTTCTCGGAATGGTTTGACTCTCTGGTCGTCAACCGAACATACATCTGATCTTGTTTATGTTCTGAATCCGATTCAGACCACAGGAGATACCCTGGGCATCCCGAACAAGATGGAGATAGCAAACGCATTCGGTCCAATTAGCGTACTTCCAATACGCTCCTTTGATGTAAACCCTTAATTGAGTGTGGGGGCAATACAAAAGAGGCATTAATACGACAAGTAAAATAACGCTGTAAATTTAGGTACAGTCACAATAACTCGGCCACCTGCAATTAGGGTGGCCGTTTTATTTTTTGCTGTTGAAAAATCAAGTCTGTAGAATTTGCTAATATGAATTTGAAAGCCTTCTTGCTTAATAGGTAGTCGACTATACTAGGCGAATTGTTACAATTTCAAAGAGCGTGAATATATATTCACATATCACATCAACATTTATGATTGGAAATCAATCAAACATTGCAGATATACTCATGACAAATTGAGGGCCATCAGGAATGCCATTGGTTGCAACTGAAATGATTGATCTTCATCGTTATCCGATCAATATCACCGGCAAAAGACGCGATCAGATAGTCGCCCAGACACGAGCGCAACTTGCCCATGACGGTTGTGCGGTACTCAAAGGCTTTCTATTGAATGCTGGTATTTCCGCATTGAAAAATGAAGCCAACAGCGTTTCAACAAAGGGCCACCGTTCATTCAACCGTACCAATCCCTACTTCACTCAGGACAACCCGGAACTGCCCGCAGACGATCCACGCCGCGCATTCTTTGAACGCTCAAATAATTTTATTGCAGCTGATAATTTTCCTGTATCAGGTCCTTTACGAACCATTCACAACTTTCCTGGCTTTGATACATTTATTCAGGACTGCCTGGAGGAAGATCGATTTTTTCGTTACGCCGATCCGCTAGCCGATGTGATTATCAATATGGCAGATGCCGGCAATGGATTTCCGTGGCATTTCGATACCAACAACTTCACCGTAACATTAGCAATTCAAAATGCGGAACAAGGAGGGACATTTGAATACGCTCCCAACATTCGTGTTGATGGTGAAAATTTTTCCGAGGTGCGTAAAGTACTGAATGGAAGGTCAGACAAAGTAGTACAGCTAGAATTGGAACCCGGTGATTTACAGCTTTTTCGAGGAAGGTATTCACTTCACAGAGTCGCACCATTGTCAGGCACAACTCCAAGGTACGTTGCAATTTTTTCTTATGTGGAAGAACCCGATATGGTTGCGACGCCGGAGCGCTGTAAACAGCTCTACGGACGTGTACTGCCAATACATTATGAGCGCGCAGGCCTGCGTGGCGATAACTTCATAGACTAAGGTACGATACAGACTATCGATCGTTCCATGTTGCCGGTAATTAAGCCTTAAACTGCTTAGCCATCAGCATTTCTGTCAGACTTTTTAATTGCAATATAACAAGTTAACGAGTTTACATAACCAAGACACGTATACTGGCTTCGCAAGCACTGTATTAGCGTCAAGGCCAAAAGGAAACACGAAAAGATGGGCATCATCGTCAGGGATTTTAAACGTAACTTTCGTCTAACCTTTAACAGCATATACCGCGGAAACACTAATAGTGCTACTAGCGCTAATACCAGTGCGAGTGTTTTATTACTGGCCTGCTTCGCAGTACCAACCTACGCAGCCTTCCCACCAATAATAGATGTCGTTACAGATACAAACGAACTAAGAACAGCTCCTGTTGTTACAATTGATGGTGAATTTACGGTCAGTCGGCCTATGGGCGATCTTGATGGAGATGGTCTGGGCGACAGAATAATAGAAATTTCCCCAACCAATCTGGACCCTTGCCCTGGTGTCGCCGTACTGCCATCTACATTGAACACAAGCTTCTCTTTTTCCCGTGCCGAGCTTGATAATCTGGTGCGTATCGTGGATGAAGAGATAACTGCTAATGACGGCAGTACTGAATGCAAATACCGCAACTTTCGAGTATTTACCGAACCACGTCGTATTGGCGATGTAAACGGTGATGGCCTAATAGATTTAGCAGTCAATATCAGCGGAATTTTCAACAACGTACCTCGTGTAATATTCGGAACAACCAGTGCGGGTACACAAATCAACATCGATAACCTGGACGGCAGTAACGGATTTGCGGTTGTAGGTAACGGTCATATCATTACACCAGTGGGCGATGTAAACGGTGACGGCTTTTGGGATCTGGCTTTCTCAAGCGGTTCCTCCGATATCACTGGAGTAATAACAGGCAGACCTGGCTTTAGTTCCTTACTGGATGTATCAACCCAGTCAAGCGAGGAGTATTTGGTAGGGCCTCTACAGGCTAGCTCAATCACAGGATTGGGTGATATCAACGGTGATGGCAATTCAGATCTGATTGCATTCCCGGCTGGCCAGGATCCCTTTGCCGAAAACCAAATACCCCGAATTATTTATGGTGCACCTGATCTTGCTATCAGTTCACTGTCAAACGGTGACCCCCGCGTTGTTCGTCTATTAGAAGAATGTGGCATACGACAATGCACGTTTAACCCAGTGGGCGATATCGATGGCGATGGCCTTGACGATGTCATTGCATCACAACGTTTTGAAACCAACAACCTGCCACCAACAAGCATTATCTATGGGCAAGCAGATGGTTGGCAGATTCGAAATGCGATCGCTGACTACCCTGATGGCGAACGTACACGACTGGTTACTGAAGCAACAGGTACGATTGCAGATAGCGGTGATTTCTACCGCGGCAATTTCAATGACACCTATCGAATAACAAGCGGACAAGGTCTGGATTTTGACGATGATGGCGTTGAAGACCTGATATTGGCGCAGCGATCCCAGAATACGACTGCGCCTCGGGGATGGTTCGTTTTCTTTGGCCTGCAAAACGAGCGGCCACCAGTACGTTCTTTTGCGGAAGCGGATGGGTTACTCGGGGTTGCAATGGACCTGAGCACTGCTGTCTCTCCTATCACCAATTTATCGCTTCCCGAGATTGCCGATCTCGATCTTGATGGCGTTGATGATATTCTCTGGACCACCCGACGCAACGTGCCATTTGTTCCAGGGCGCTCACGGGAAATCGAAGGCATTGATGTTTCCGGTTTGCGTGTACGCCGCAGTCCTGATGATCTAAACCTGTTATGGACTCCGGTTTCGGGCGCTACAAGTTATCGCATTCAGTTCAATGATGCTTTTATCGATGAGGTAAGCAACGATACAACCACTTTGGATGTACCAGACTCTACTGGTGGTGGCACAATTTCAATCCGTGTCGAGGCGCTGGACGCAAATGGTTTACTGTTAACGACACAGCTTCGTCAGGTACCGGCATTTTCCCCTTTGCTTGAAGATTTTTCGATAACAGTACACGGCATAGACTTATTGGAGCTATTTGTCCTACCCAATGAGGACCAATCCGGCAGAAGACTGACAAGCCGCCTTACCGTACTACGCGA
>CALLOA010000210.1 GCA_938005265.1 uncultured Granulosicoccaceae bacterium | reverse complement strand
TGAAGCACAAGCTGCCGCCGAAGCACAAGCTGCTGCAGAAGCACAAGCTGCTGCAGAAGCACAAGCTGCTGCAGAAGCACAAGCTGCCGCCGAAGCACAAGCTGCCGCCGAAGCACAAGCTGCCGCCGAAGCACAAGCTGCCGCCGAAGCACAAGCTGCCGCCGAAGCACAAGCTGCTGCAGAAGCGCAAGCCGCAGCAGAAGCGCAATCAATCAATTTATCGAGTGTGCCGTCGGAAGTCGTCGCCGACACACCACCTAGTCTTGATGATATTGGCAATGTCACGCTGCGTGCAGGTGAAGAATTGGCTCTGCTGATCAAGGCGTCTGACGATGATGGAAGCGTGCCGGCACTTTTTCTAGAAGGGGCGCCTGATGGAGTAAGGTTTGACGATAATGGCGATGGCAGCAGAACTCTTCGTTGGCAGCCGGCAGTTTCCGTCCAGGGTAATTTCCAGATTGAAGTGGTTGCGATGGATGCGGACAATTCGCTATTGACTACTCGTCAATCGTTTTCAATCGCAGTGATAGATGAACTGGCAAATTCAACAACTGCCAGTGAGGTTGAAAGTACAGTCGTTAGTGATAATGTGGACAACCAATTGGTGATTGATGTCTCCGGTTCGGCATTGGCAGAAGTAGGCAGAACAGTTGATACTCTGCTGAGGGTGCGTGGCGCAAATGGTCTCATGCCTGAACTCAGTGTGAACGGCTTGCCGCAAAATGCCGGTTTATTTCGTAATGCCGATGGCTCTTACGCAATTGTATGGACTCCATCAAGTGAGCAGATTGGATTTCACGATATGGAAGTACAATTGAACCCGTCTGCTCTAACGCTTAGAAACCTGCGGATTGTCGTTGTTTCAAGCAGAGCTGATAACCTGGCTCCAGTAATAGAATCAATCCCCGAGCAAGTACTGATATCCGGTGCGCCTTTTGAATTAACGGTGAGACCACAAGATCCTGAAGGTATTGCCCCCGCGCTACAGGTAATGGATGCGCCAAGCGGCGCGACATTTAGTGACAATTTTGATGGCAGCCGTACATTTCGCTGGCAGCCCGATGCCTCCGATGTGGGAAGCCACACTGTACGTTTTGTGGCGATCGATCATGATGATACAAACCTGACTGCTACCCGGGATGTGACACTCACTGTGCGCTAAGGGCATTGTGTCTCCTAATGGTTGCCTGTAAGCCGGTGTGGTGTGCTGGTATTGACCGAAACAGCAAGGACGCTAAACAAGTTTGCTATCAGCTCGCGCGTTGATTAGCTATAATCCCAGTGTCAAAACATGCTCACGGCAGCCAGCTAAATGCACCTGATTGCACCTTCAATACTATCCGCTGACTTTGCACGGCTGGGTGAGGAGATCACTAGCGTAATAAAAGCTGGTGCCGACTGGATACATTTTGATGTCATGGACAATCACTATGTACCCAATCTGACCATTGGCCCGGATATAGCGAGAGCGATCAAACCGTACTGTGTCAATGATTCCGGCACGGCTATTCCACTGGACGTGCATCTTATGGTGAAACCGGTCGATTCACTGGCAGAATTGTTTGCTAAAGCGGGTGCTGATTCCATTACTTTTCACCCTGATGCTGAAATCCATGTGGACAGGTCACTGCAGGCTATTCGTGATTTGGGTTGTAAAGCCGGTCTGGTGTTTAACCCTGCGACACCACTAGATCAACTGCGGTATGTTATCGATAAGGTAGATATCGTTTTATTGATGAGTGTGAATCCGGGGTTTGGCGGGCAGTCCTTTATCCCGTCAACACTCGATAAGATTGCCGAAGCAAGGCGGTTGATTGATGAGAGTGGCAGGGACATCAGGCTGCAAGTCGATGGTGGTGTCAAAATTGAAAATATCGCTGACGTGGCTGCAGCCGGTGCTGATACTTTTGTAGCAGGCAGTGCGATATTTAATGCTGATGACTATTCCTCAGTCATCAGGGAAATGCGGGGCCGAATCACAGCACGGGTTAACGGTTAAAAGCGAAGCAATAAAGGCGAACCGATAAAAACGCGTATGGGATTCGATTAGTACTACGCCATAGGTTGTGTCTGATTAGTTCACGTCCGAGGGCAGCTTGTCTGCCAGTGTTTCAGCCATGTAGTGATAAAAATCCCAGATAGTGCCTTCGTAGTCTGGTGGTGCAAGCGGGCCACGCGTGGCAAAACGTGATTGCAAACCGTACTGCATATCGATCAATCTTTCCTTATCTTCTGCATTGAACGACTTGGCAAAGTCATAACGCGCTGCAGCTTCGTCGTTTTCAAAAAGCTCTGTTCTGGCTGCTACACCCCAGCGTGTTTGCAACTCGACAGCTGCGGTTGGTGTGATACTCATAAAAACTGCTGAATTGGGTGAAACCGCAGCAACGAATGATGGATAGATCCAGACCATCATGGACTGCGCACGCTCTTCATCCGTCATATCTTCATGATACGGTTTACGGCCTTTGAAACTCTCACTGTAGTGTGACTTGTAACCGGTATAACCTTTGCCTCCCGGTATCTTCTCGCATAGCCGTGTAGGTGTCATGGGGTGCAGTGTGTTCAGGTGGACAGGAGTCAGGTGGTAGCCTTCCATAAAGTTCTCGGCCAGACATTTCCAATTCACTGGCCATTTTTCCGGGCCTGCCTGCACCGTTTTCATTTCTTCCACATGGTAATTCTCAACATATGAATTCAGTTCTTTAACATGTTGTTCGAAATCTGTTGCTTGACCATCAAGGTTGGTGAATATAAAACCCATCCATAGCGTACTTTTGAAAACCGGGAGACTGCATTCGGCTTTACGGAAATTTTCGTTATCTTCGATAAGTGGCGCTGCCAGTAGTTTTCCATCCAGTGCATAAGTCCATTGGTGATAGGGGCAACTGAATTTTTTGCTATTACCCCTGCCTTGCATAATGACGCTTCCACGGTGGCGGCAGACATTGGATAGTACTTTGCAGCTGCCATCCTGTGTACGAACCACAATCAGTGGCTCACCGATAATGTCCAGCGTGTAGAAGTCCCCTGGCTCAGGAATTTCGTCAGCACGGCCAACGCAAATCCAGCTTTTCAGAAAAACGGATTCCTTCTCAAGCTCAAACAGATCTGCCGAGGTATAGAATTCGGGTGGCATTGCTGTTGGTGGTAACTCACTCTTGCTTGTGAGAGTTCGTAGAGCTTTTTGCCAGGTATCAGCGGTGCTTGGATGTGTACTGCCCATAGTGTCAGAATTCAGGTGTTGTTCTTGATGCGTTTGCTAATATTCCTAAATAAACGGGTGATTGTAAATCTGTTTCTGGCTGGCAGACTTCCAGTCTTTGCTGTCCCCAAGCATAATAGAATCCGACCTGTGAACGCCTGCTCACATTTATAGCTGATATTTGATTATGCAAATCCTGACCGATTCTTTGCGATTTCCTGAAGGTCCTATCGCCATGCGAGACGGCTCTGTCCTGCTGGTTGAGATAGAGCGTGGCACGTTGACTCGCGTATCACCTGATGGGGAGGTCAGCGTCGTGGTTGAATGCAAGCCTGCACCTAATGGTGCCGCCATCGGGCCCGATGGCCGTGTTTATATCTGTAATAACGGCGGCTTTACATGGAGTCACCATGGTGGCCTGCTGCGTCCGATCGGCACGCCCGAAGATTACCGAAACGGTTCGATTCAGGTTGTGGATATTGAAAAAGGTTCCGTATCAAACTTGTACGAAAGCTGTGAAGGAATCCCTCTAAGAGGGCCGAATGATATCGTTTTCGATAGCCACGGCGGGTTTTACTTTACTGATCTTGGTAAACGGTTTGAACGCTCACTGGATCGTGGCAGGGTTTACTATGCCAGTAGCGATGGTAGTTCTATTCGGGCCGTTGTCGATACCATTGAGCAACCAAACGGTATCGGATTGTCGCCTGACGGTTCCAGGCTATATGTGGCTGAAACATTCAGCGCCAAGTTGCGATACTGGGACATAGAAGCTGCCGGGAAGCTGGCGCCTCATTCAGACCCATTCGGTGTTGGGAATATCCTGTACGGATTTCAGCACTATGAACGCCTCGATTCCATGGCGATAGATAGTGAAGGTAATATTTGTGTTGCCACGCTGGGTACCGGTTGTATTACTGCTATTAGTCCGGAAGGCAGACTGGTTGCGTCAATCCCTGTGCCGCAGCCGGATATGATGGTAACCAATATCTGTTTCGGAGGCGCTGATATGCGCAAAGCCTACATAACATCGTCGGGCCGCGGCATACTCTATGTAACAGACTGGCACTGCGCCGGGCACAAGTTGTATTTCAATGGCTAGGTTGTGTGGCGAATGTGTGTTACTCGATGTTGTTACCCTTGTGCTTAATTTGAGTGATCGAGCGTAGTTCATCCAGATCGCTGGTGTCGCTTCTTTTAATGGTAGTTTTTATTTGGTCCAACTCTGTGTCTATTGTTGATTTCTTTTGTGTGGCGTCAACAGCCTTTGCTTTAGGCAAGGTGTCGCCCAGATTTACACCTTTATCCGCTTGAGCGCTTCTCTCAACAGTATTAATTTCAGCACCGGATTCTTGCTCTGGTGCTGATCTGGCTGTAGTTCTTAACTGAGTCTCTGCATCGGGGTTTGTAAAGTTTTTATTAAAGAGTTCATTTGCGGAATGGGACTCATCAGCAGAGAAATATCTGCCTTGTTCTTTTTTTATTGTCTTATTGTCTGGGACAGGATTGATCTCTGCTGAATTCTTGCGTTTCCGAAGAATAAAAAACACGGCTGCACCTAAAGTTGCCAACAAGAGAAATGCAAATGCTGCCAGCAGAAGAATTCGATTGGATGACGATTGCGGTTCTCCCGGTGACCGTCCGTTGACATCTTTTTCATCATTTGATTCTACCCTGTCAACTTTTCCGTCAGTAGTGTCCTCAGTAGTGTCGCCAAGAGAGGGTCGAGCGTCTGTGGTAGTGGTGTTGCTGTCCTGGTCATTGGTGGTCGTTTCATTTGCAACTTCATTTGCAGCAGAACCGCCGTTACCAGTGTTTGTAATTTCGCTTGTGGTTTGGTCTGTTGTTGTTTCCTGGCTGATTGGTGTGTCTGTGACCTGCTCGTTGCCTTCGCTGTCTGTATCGAGAGAATCACCCGATTCCACCGTCACATCTGCCTCGGAAATTAGATCTGAAGGCAGGACCATTGCGATCTTCTTCGCTGTTTGCTCTGCCTCGCCGTAAGAAAACATCTGAGTGAAATTGCTGTTAGCAAGAATCGCTTCCAGGGCGGGATCATT
>CALLOA010000209.1 GCA_938005265.1 uncultured Granulosicoccaceae bacterium | reverse complement strand
TTGGCTGTGAGCGCAATTATCGGCAGATCCAACACATATTGCCCACCCAGCGACCGGATGCGTCGCGTCGCTTCGTAGCCATCCATTTCCGGCATCTGGCAATCCATCAGTACCACATCAAACGCAATAACCTCAGGCTGCAGGCACTTGCTAACCAACTCGAGTGCCTGCCGGCCGTTGTCAGCACTCACAACTTCAACACCCGCTGCTTCCAACATTGCACAGGCCACCTCCTGGTTTACCGGACTATCTTCAACCACCAGAATACGCAGCCCTTGAAGCATGTCAGGATTCATGCTTTGTGCTTCATACTCAACTGGCCGCGAACCATCGCGGGCATCCGGCATGGAGACTTCGAATCCGGCGTAAAAAGTAAACACAGAGCCACTTTCTAGCTTGCTCTCAAGCCTTATGTCTCCGCCCATCAGTTGCGCCAGATGTCTCGATATTGCCAGGCCGAGTCCAGTGCCACCAAAATTACGCGTAGTTGTACCGTCAGCTTGCGAAAATTCCTGAAAAACAAGATCCAGATTTTCTTCGGCAATACCGATACCCGAATCAGTAACCGAAAACTCAAGCTGGCAGTAAGTATCGCTATCCTGCGGAGCAAAAGTTGGAGATATTTTAAGTTCAATTGTGCCTGCAGAGGTGAACTTGACTGCGTTGCTAATCAGGTTGTTGAGTATTTGTTTGATGCGCAAGGGATCACCCCGCAAAAGCTCTGGCACTTCGGCACTTACCACGCAATTAAGCCTAAGCCCTTTGTTAAGAACATTACCCTGCATCAAGTGGCACACTTGATCAGCAATTTCACGGGGTGCAAATTCAATACACTCCAATTCAACCCTGCCGGCTTCTATTTTTGAAAAATCAAGCACGTCATTGATGATTTCCAACAAGGAATGCGCCGACCCCTGAATGGTATCCGTGTAGTGCCGTTGTTTTTCATCCAGACCGGTCTTTTGTAGCAACTGAGTCATGCCAAGCACCCCGTTCATGGGTGTGCGTATTTCATGGCTCATGGTCGCAAGAAACTGGCTTTTAGCTTTCGATGCGCACTCGGCGTGCTCCATGGCGCTCTCAAGCTGCGAGTTCTGTTGCGACAAGTCGTTAATTAAGCGATGGTTTTCCAATTGCAACAAAATGGATTCACGAATGTTTTTCTGGTACTGCTTGCACAGCAAAATCAGTGCAACAAGAAATAGAACACCCGGTGCAACGATAGATGCATAGCCATCAGCACTGGTGAACATAAATACTGCAATGACTGGCAACAAGCACGGTAGCAGGAAGGCGATGTAAGCAGGCATCCACACGCCATAGCCTGCGACCGCACCTGCCACCAGGGCGATGGGAAACAGTAATATTTCGATTTGAATAGCGGAGGGCAGCTCACTACTCCAGAAGAGCATAAACGCCCCCCAATGTAAGCCACTGAGAAAAACAACGCAGGTGTATATTTTTACCCAGCGCTCCAGACTTGTGGCTTCATGCATTACGCTTTCGGATTTTTTTACAACGAGCGCCCGCAGCAGTGCCAGCGTTATCCCCGAAGACAACCACCACATGAGTGGTTGAAAAGGCAAATCCCGGATAAGTAAAAACGCAGCAAGCAGCATGGCGCAAACCCCAATCGCCAAGGTTTTGCGTGCCCCCTGTATCAGCTGACGGAACTGCTGATATAGAAGTTTCGTTGAAACACCTGTATCCATTCCACTTTTCTGGCTCTACGAAGCACTGATAGCGGTACAAAACACCGGTAACTTCAGATTAATACGGATTTTTGCGATAGACATTTATGTTGCAGCCGCCATAGCTAACACAAAGCTCTAGATTCATCAGGCCATGCATGCCGGGCTGACAGCAAAATTTCCCTGAAAGTGACAACAGTTACAGCCAGCATTATTTAGCCGAATCCAACAATTCTTGACACACCACACAGATGCCACATGTGATATCGGCATATTTGGTCGCTAGATACTTGAGGAAAACCAGATTAATAACCGCAGCTAAGCGCCTGTGTACGGCAAAACTATGTCCGAGCGAATTACCCAAAAAAACCAGAAGCGGAGTTTACATATGACCCGATTACATATGTTTTTCATTCTGCTACTGAGCACTATTGTTAGCGCCTGCGGTGGCGGTGGCAGCGGCTCAGGTTCAATCGGTGCCGTGGCCATAGGCGAAAATCCCACTCATAGTGGTACGACCGAGGCATGGTCCAACCCCGCAACCTGGGATGGCGTGCTTCCCGGCACTGGTGAGCGAGTTATCGTTCCCCACGGAAAATCGGTTCTTCTGGATACTGATATCGACGTTGAGGGTCTGGTCATTCATGGTTCACTAATCTGTGCTGACCGGGACATCAACATCCGGGCACGCTGGATCATGGTGCACGGACTTCTACAGTGTGGTAGCGCATCAGCTCCCTTCCTGAATCGCCTTGATATAGAGCTTTATGGAAACAACAAAAACGAGAACGTCGGCAACATGGGCACCAAGGTTCTGGGTGCCATGGCCGGCGGTGTTATTTCCCTGCATGGCGAAGAGCGAACCAGCTGGTTAATGCTCGACGGCACGATTGAAGCAGGAGAGGATCAACTGACCGTTGAATCATCCACCGGCTGGCGGGTTGGCGATATTATTCTGGTCACGTCAACTGATGACAATATGCACCACGCTGAAGTGCGCTTGATAACCTGGATTAACGGCAAGCAAATCGGTGTTAACGAACCGTTTGACCATCGCCATTTCGGTGAAATGCAGACTTTCGCCAATCAGAGGCGCTCCTGGAATCTCGATACGCGCGCCGAAGTTGCTCTACTGACACGCAACATAAGAATCCGCGGTGACGATCAATCAGAAGCTGAAGGCTTTGGTGGTCACATCATGGTGATGGAAGGAGCAGCCGGGTTTCTATCCGGTGTCGAACTCTATCGCATGGGTCAAACCGCAATACTTGCGCGCTATCCGTTTCACTGGCACCTTGCCAATAACGTTTCAGGTCAGTATTTCAAGAATTCAAGCATTACACGCAGTTTCAGCCGCTGTGTGACAGTTCATGGCACCCACAATGCACTGGTTCAGGATAACGTTTGCTACGACCACCTGGGGCACGGCTATTTTCTTGAAGATGGTGGCGAGACCGGCAACACCTTTGATCGTAATCTGGGTGCTCTGACTCGCAGGCCCACTGAGGAACAGGCACTGACACCCAGAGACACGCTGGAGGGAGAAGCCGCCAAAGGCCCTGCTACGTTTTGGATTTCCAACGGCGATAACGTTTTTACCAATAATGCTGCTGCTGGCTCAGACGGCCTGGGATTCTGGTATGACACTCCCGAATCAGTGGGTGGGGTCTCAGCCAGTTTGGCTCGTTACCAGGGTGTAAAGCCCGTGTTCTCGGAATTTGATACCTTCCTCGGCAACCGTGTGCATTCAAGCAGAATGGCGTTCAGCTCTTGCAGTCATGCTAGCGGGCCGATCGGTTACAAGCCTAGCAACATGGCTAACTATACCAGTCTGACGGTGTTCACCGGTGGCGACGGCGCGGTATGGCCCTGCAACGGCAACCAACGATTTTCCAACCTGATGGTCAGCGACTCGGGACAATCGCACCATGCAGGTTTTGTTGCGCCCAGGCCGGTAAGCGTTACCGATTCACTATTCGTCGCTAATTCAAAGCTATCAGAAGGTGGGCGTGGCAGGCAAAGAACAGCTTTCGGCATCTACGATTTCGGTGTGGAAATCAGAGATACGCATTTTGCCAATTTCGATAACTCGTATGGTCCAAGCTATTTATTTGGCTCCCGCGACGCTGACATCCGCTTCACCAATAATCCGGTTTCGGGCATTACCATGCAGAATTCTACGTTCCTCTACGACCGGCGTGCAAACTGGCAGGACATCAGACCTTCACGCTGGGGTGCGGTCATTCACGATGAAGATGGCAGCCTGGGACTGGGCGCGGGCACAGCGTTGGCAGCTGACCACCCGCTCATGAACGATGATATGTGTACCGACCTGGTTGGTACAGGAAGACTGTGCGACGCACGTTACGGGCGCATAGAAATTGATGTAGGCCGGAATAACCTGCCACCACTAGTCCACTTCCGTAGCGACGGTGTGCAAGTTTCGGCACAACCATTGGCACCAAGAGCTCATTACCAAAGTGTTGTATCGGTCAATCAGAACAAATATTTCTACGGTTATGCACTGGATGGGGCATTGCTGAATTCAACCCGGAACATTAACGTGCAGCTGGATTTTCTGCACGCAGGCGATACAGTAACGCTTGAATTCGCCGGCTTGCCCACCAATGCCACAGTACTGGCAGAGGGCTACAGTCCTGCGAGTAGTTTTAACGCACTGGTACTGGGCCCGGGGAATCAATTCTTCAGACAAGATACCTCAATCTTTTTAAAGATGAAGGCCAAGGGAGATACCGCCTGGTATGCATCGGATGTCGCGAATATAACGTGGTAGGCAGCAAACGCTAGCTAAAACAAAGCCCGCCTGAAGCGGGCTTTTTTTTAGTTGAAGTGCCACAGGTGCAAAGGTTCAGACCCTACGCTACCGTCAGGCTGAAGCGGGTAGACACTAAGTGCGTGCATACGAATCGCTGCATCTTCGGCATCAATATCCAGTCTCAGAGCATCAATCGCAGCTTCTGGCGTCACGCCTTCGAGATTGAGCGTTGCAAGATTGTTGTTACCTGCAGACAACGCGAGGTTCTGCCTGCGTTGCGCATCATAATTACCATGCTGTGAACGCCAGAATACACTTGCCGGCACTTCTTGTTCAGCGCTGTATTCAATAACCACATGTACGGGTTGATCAGCATAGATGTTTTCTGTTTGCAACTGCGCATCATTACCACTGGAACGCACCAGCAAGGCATCTACCTCACGCGATATTTCAACATCATTGTGCGCTTGCCAACCACCTACAGAATTAAAGCGCCCCGGGGCATTACCCAGCAATCGCTGCTCTTCCAACGATAAACGCAGCGTATCTTCAGGACTTTCAATTTCAAGTTTTACATCCATAGCACCCGAGTCATCAAAGCGCAGTACAACAAAATTACCTGTACCCTGGTACAGTGGCGGATTCGCAGCATCCAGCGGCAGCCTTTCTTCGGCTGTGTTGTTCCATAACTCACGCCCGGCGTGGTACATGGTCGCCTGAGTTCGACGCCTGATCTTGATTTCTATAAAGGGGTCCCAGTCAGTCAAGAGCTCAATCGGCAACACCACCAGCACCGACTGCCCGTCATTACTGTTTGCTTCTTCCTTCAAGGGGAATCGGTCGTCAAAATTACCCGCCCCGACCCGCATATTTTCAAATTGCAGGCTCTGTCCGGCCACATCAATAACACCCTCTTGCAGAGAACTCGCAGACACCGCTGATAACTCCTGCGACAGCCGATCGGCCATGTCAGTCGGAATAGGCTGGCTGGCAAGCACATTTCTCACTGGGTAAGTTTTGCGCGCCGACCATTGATTTTCCTCAATGATCGATTTGAGCCTGCGATGCATTTCCTGCCGCGCAGACGCGTAAGCCGGATCGCTGTAAACGGTGCGTGTCTCTTTAGGATCGTTCACCAGATCATAGAGCTCAAAATGCCCATCGACCGTTAATGAACGGATCAGTTTGAATTCGGCGGTCCGTACTGCTACCTGGGCTTTTTCATACATAAAGAATAGCTGGTCACGCCAGGTGGTTTCAGCAGATGAGGCTTGTGTTCCCGAGTCTGCATTAACGACATCATCCGACAACAGCGTTTGCATTGATCTGCCAGTCATTGTTTGCGGTATTTCAATGCCGGCGTAATCCAGCACAGTAGGCGCAATATCAATCGTACTGATCAGCTCACTAATCCGTTTCCCGGCGTCCGCACTACCCGGTGCATCGACCAGCAAAGGCACGCGGATAGGCTCTTCATAGACAAAATGTTTTTCCGTCAGCCCATGATCGCCAAGACTGTAACCATTGTCACTGGTGTAGATAAACAAGGTGTTGTCAGCCTGTAATCCATCATTGATACCGTTCCTTATAGTACCGATAGCATCATCAAGACCTTGTATAGCCCGATAGTGAAATCGGATATAGGTATCCCAACTATCGTTAAAACAAGGCAGGCCACAAGGGAAATTGGAGACGCCCAGCCAATCCTTGATTTCCTGAAGCTTGCCACTTTCGGCAAAATCTTCGTAAAAGGTATCCGGCCGTGGAATGGTGACGTCGGCAAAATCGTTATTGCGGCGTGGTGGGTGCTCAAACCATAGGTGCGGCTCTTTCAGACCAACAACCATAAAAAGCGGTTTGTTACCGTCTTCGTTGGCCTTGATAATCGATGTTGCCCTTTCTGCAAGGATGTCATCGACAAAGCCTTCGAACTGCTGCCTTTCACCATTGATGTGGATAACCGGATCAAAAAAATCACCCAGCCAGTCAAAGCTCTCCCAATGGTCAAAACCACGCTTCGGTTTGCTGCCCTCGCCCAGATGCCATTTGCCGACATATGCCGTTGTGTAACCCGCTGCCTGCATTTCTTCAGCGATGGTACGCTGGGTCTCCAGGAACGAGTTGTTTTTCCAGACTATGCGCGGCGCGCTTGCCTTGTGCACATCACGCCCTGTCAACAATGCGCCGCGCGAGGGTGAACACAATGCCACAGGAACAAATGCATTCTCCATCATGGCGCCAGTCGATGCCATCGCGTCAAGATTCGGTGTCTTTACAAATTGATGGCCGCGAGAGCTCATCAAGTCCCAGCGCTGATCATCCGACACCACCAGAATAATATCCGGTCGCCGAGTGCCTGCTTCACTTTGTGCAGCATCGAGAACCGGCTCTGCCGCAGATTCAGACAATGTGATGTCCAGATCAGGACTTTGTGGGTCTGTGATCAAGTCACCGGTACCAGGAGTTGGCGGATTAGAATCACTACACCCGGCTAAAAGGAATAACACGGAACAAACAGCAAACAGTGACTTTTGCGCAACTGTCCGTTTTATCAGATTTTTCAAAGAAGTATTCACTCTCGGCATACAACCTGTAGATTGTTAAATTCAGCAACTTGATTGCCGCAGAAAATGTGCCACTAAGCACTTCAAAATCAGGATATTTACGTAAAAACAGGGAGTAGTCATGCAATTTTGTTCAGCCCCCTCACGCCAAAAAAAAGTAAACAACAACCGGTTAACGGGTTTAAGTGTTGTGTCAGTCGCAAAGATAGTCGGGCGTGTCCTAAACTCCTTGGTATGAAACTGAAAACTGTTTGTCGCAAAATAATACCGGCCGCCATCCTGCCATTGATGTCACTGGTACCCCTAGACACGTTTGCGCAATGGAGCGGCGGCCTTGAAGGCGGCACAGTGTTTCGCGATGAAGGGCAAGCAACCCGTTTGCGGCTGAAATTGCAAAACCCGACCAGACCACTGAGCCAATACGTCTATCTCGACTGGTTACGTACCAACGATGGTGACAATGCCTACGAAGCGGGTTACCTGCCGCGCTACTGGTTCAGTAACAACGTCTACGCTTTTGGCGAAGCTTCTTTAAGAGTCGACAGACCGGTGCAAATAGACGGGCAGCAATTATTTATTGCGGGGGCCGGTTACCAGATAAGTAATTCAAGAGAGCAATCATTGTGGGCTGAAGTGGGTGCTGGCGCTCGAAATACGCAGTTCCTGGATGACAGCGAAAGCGACGACACCTTGTTTCTGGTTCGTGCGGGGTTTCACCAGATACTCAGCGAACTACTTCGCTTGGAACTCGATTTTGATCTGGTGGACGGCGAATCACTCACCGAGACAACAGCCGAAGCAGGCATAGCCGTGCGAATACCCGGCGGTGCTGTCAAATTCAGCTACAGAACCCGGCGCCTGGAACCCGATGGTGCCGAGGCAATAGAAGATGACGATACGTTCGTCAGCTTCAGTTACGGGTTTTAGCTCGCGCTAGTAACGCCCGCGGCCTGCCTGTCAGCATGATAGGAAGACCTGACCATCGGCCCGCTGGCAACATGACTGAATCCCAGCCCACGGCCGTAATCACCCAGCTCGTCAAATTCCTCAGGTGTGACAAACCGGTCGACCGGGTGATGGTCGCGGGAGGGCTGCAGATACTGACCAAGAGTCAGCATATCGATATTGTGTTCGCGCATGTCACGCATCACTTCGCGAACCTCGTCTATAGTTTCTCCAAGACCCAGCATCAGTCCTGATTTGGTCGGTACTTGCGGAAATTTTTCCTTGTGATTTTTAAGTAACCGCAAGGACCACTGATAATCCGAGCCCGGCCGACACTGACGGTACAGACGCGGCACGGTTTCGAGGTTGTGATTGAATACGTCTGGCGGGAACCCGGCCATGGAATCAAACGCCTTTTCCATTCGACCACGGTAGTCCGGTACCAGGACTTCTATCTGGATCCCCGGATTGAGCGCACGAACTTGAGAAATACATTCACTGAAGTGTGCAGCACCACCATCACGCAAATCATCACGATCAACCGAGGTGATAACCACATAACTAAGGCCGAGCTGAGCGATTGCCTTGGCCAGATTGGCAGGTTCGTTTTCATCCAGCGGATCCGGACGGCCATGGGACACATCACAGAATGGACAGCGTCGTGTACAGATGCCCCCCATAATCATGAATGTTGCCGTACCGTGGCTAAAACACTCTCCCAGGTTGGGGCAACTGGCTTCTTCACAAACAGATGTCAGATTGGACTCGCGCAATAGTTTTTTGATTTCCTGCACACGCGGATGACTATGCGCCTTTGCACGAATCCATGAAGGTTTGCGCGGTAATTCAAGTGTAGGTTTAACCTTGACAGGAATTCGCGATAGCTTCTCGGCACCGCGCTGGAACTTCTCCGGGTCGTTACGTGAAGGTGCCGTGTAATTCATGATCTATTCCTGTTTTCAGTCTGCAGAGCCGTTATTTTCACCGTTATTGTTAGTAACGGTTTCCGTGCCTTTTTGTAAGGTACTTGCTGTAAAACTACTAATAAATGATTCACTCAAGCTTACTGCAACACTCTCAACAGTAGTGCTTACACCAAGCTCTGACATCGACGTCGCTGCAAGATTCCGAAACCCGCAGGGGTTGATTCTTGCAAAGGGCTCGAGGTCGGCATCAACATTAAGCGCCAGCCCGTGATAACTGCAACCACGACTGACACGCAAACCCAACGCCGCAATTTTCGAACCATCAACATAAACGCCTGGCGCATCGTGTCGACTGACCGCCTCGATATCATGGCTTGCCAAGCAATCAATCACGGTATCTTCTATCAGAGAGACCAATCCACGAATTCCCAAACCGGCACGTTTCAGATTCAGCAAGGTGTACATCACCAGTTGGCCCGGCCCATGGTAGGTCACCTGCCCTCCGCGATCTGTGTTCAGGACCGGAATATCGCCCGGGCACAACAAATGTTCTGTTTTACCTGCCTGACCGAGGGTGAACACCTGAGGATGTTGCAGCAACCAGATTTCATCCGGCGTTGATGAGTCACGCAGGCGGGTGAACTCACGCATGGCCTGCCAACTGTCCTGGTAGTCGACCAGACCCGCAGAACGAATGTTAATGCCTTGCAATGTACCGGTAACAGGGCCCAAGAGTTCAACAGCACTTGAGCAGGCACTACTCACAGTGTGAAGACAACATCATCACAAGCATGCAAGTCGGCATAGACCGCTTCGAGATGGGCTCTGTCGCGTGCCACGAAAGTGATGTTGACTGACGTGTACTTGCCCTTACTGCTGGTATTGGTTTTGAGTTCAGCCTTTGCCGCCGCATCAAGATGCGGGTACACCAGTTTTTCAACCGTTGCGACGAAGGTGTCCGAAGAAATTCCCATCGCCTTTACTGTAACTGAAGTGGGAAATTCCAGTAGGGATTCCGACATGACTGCAATAGCTCAGGTTGAAGGTTCTCGGTTGCCAGCAATTTACCCCTGGCTACGATCTGACAGTACAAGCTAACGGTACAGACACAGCTTGCGGCCTGATCGTTAGTGAAAGTGCCTCATGATACCGTGCTTCACACGGGTAAAAATGCTACCTTCCTCTACCTTTTGCAAGGACAGCAGCGGTACTTCGCCAACGACACGATCACCGGATTTAAGCACCGCACGGCCGAATTGCTGGCCAATGCGTGCCGGTGCCTTGATGTACTGGCTCAGCTCGATCTGGCTTTGCAGTAAATCGGCCTCATCACGCGGTACAGTGACATACCAGTCCTCCTCCACGCCCAGCGGCAAAAGTTCATCCTGCCCCATCCAGATTCGAGCCTCTTTGACTGTTTCACCTGCCGCAAAAATACGTGTGGTTTTGAAAAAACGAAAACCATAGTTCAGCAAGCGCTGGCTTTCATCAGCCCGGACTTTCTCACTCTTTCCGCCAAGCACAATGCTGACGAGGCGATGATTATCACGCACAGCAGAGGCAACCAGACAATAGCCTGCAGCTTCAGTGTGGCCGGTTTTAATGCCATCGACAGAATCATCTCGCCATAGCAGCTTGTTGCGGTTCGGTTGATCGATGTTATTGAACTCAAATTGCCGTACCGCGTACAGCTCATACTCCTGCGGATAGTCGCTAATCAGCGCGCGTGACAATATTGCCAGATCATTGGCTGTCGTGTAGTGATCTGGATGTGGCAAGCCTGAGGCATTCATGTAGTTGGTTGAACGCATACCCAGATCAGCAGCGATCTGGTTCATCAACACCGTAAATCCCTCTTCGCTTCCCGCAATGTGCTCAGCCAGGGCAACACTAGCATCGTTGCCGGACTGAATAATCAGGCCTTTGAGCAAATCCCACAGTTGCACCTCTTTGCCGGCTTCAATAAACATGCGAGAACCCTCCATGGATTGCGCCTTCTCACTGATCAGTACACGGTCATCCCAGGCAACGGTTCCACGTTCTACTTCGGTCGACACCACATATGCCGTCATCATCTTGGTCAGGGATGCAGGCTCTATGCGCTGATCGGGATTCTTTTCGGCCAGAATCTGGCCACTGTGGAAGTCAAGCAACAGAAAACTCGTCGCTGACAGTTGTGGCGGTGCTGGCAACGGCCCAGCGATGGCCGCACGCCCTGCTGTTACCAGAAAAACCAATGCAAGCAGAGCAGACCACCGAAAGGTCACACGCAATGCTGATATTGAAACCAGACGGAACAGAGAAGTCGAAGAATTGCCAAGCCACATAATTTTATTTGGAATAACTGTTAAACGGTATATGGCTGCGAACCAAGTAATGCGTACCGCTTGCCACAGAGGAAAACAGGCGCAAGTGCGGTAAAGCCTCGCGAGTTTCAATGAGGCTCCTCATTATAAAGGGGAACCGCTGTCAGGTCTTGTAAAATCAGATGACTGAACAGAAGAAAATCAGAAGAAAATGGCAGCCGAAGAGCCTGTGCGCTGCAATGCTCGCAGGCCCTTCATGGTAGCTCAACCCTCCGGAGCAGCCGGCAGCAAAACTGGCTGCCGCAACAACAGGGGCTGACTTAAAGCTCGAATAATTTGATGTCTTCAACACCTGCACGCTGGAGTTGTCGGACAATTTGTTCGATGGGCGCTTCTTCAGGCAAGGGCCCGATTTGCACCCGCAGCAAATTACCGCTGGCACTGGCAATGATCACCGCCGCATCATCATTGACTGCCTGATTCACACGCAAGCGCATCGTCTCAGCATTGGCCGGGTCCCCAAAAGCACCGACTTGGATAATAGTGCCGGAATTTGCCACAGCAGTGGGCAACCGCGACGCATCAGGCAACTGTATTGCGGCAGGTATTTGTTTCGCCGACAGAATATCCTTCGGAGCTTCCCGACGTTGCACTGGCCGCGGTTGGCGCACAACCTCGCTCTGCGGCAACACCGACTGTGCGTTATGCTGACCACTGGCAAGAATCTCCACATATTGTGCAGGTTCGGCAGGCAAATCTTCCTTCTTCGCATGCTGCAGCGATGGCTTTTCAATATTTTCCGATATGGCAACGATGCGAACGCGCGCAGTGCCTGTTTCGAGCATACCCAAACGGGCCGCTGCACCATATGACAGGTCAATGATTCGATCATCGACGAAAGGCCCCCGGTCGTTAACCTTGACTACTAACCGTTTGTTATTTTCCAGATTGGTCACACGCACAAACGTGGGTAACGGCAGATGCTTGTGGGCCGCCGTCATGTCGTACATGTTGTAGACGTCACCGTTGGAGGTTTGCCGCCCATGAAATTTACTGCCATACCATGACGCGATTCCCTCTTCGCGAAAACCACGCGCCGAATCCATCACTGAATATCGTGTACCGAATACTTTGTAAGTCGGAGCATTGCCCCAGGCCGACTTGGGCAGATTGCGGGGCACTTCGGCTTTGCCGTAGGCTACTTTCGATAATTCTCCCGGGCCATCGACACGGGTTCTTTTGTACTTGGTAGGGTCACCCGGTGGCCCAGGCAGCGATGTGCAAGCGCCTACCAATCCCGCGACGACAATGAGGGCCAGCCTCTTGCTGAGCGGGTAGGCGCAACAGTAAGCGCCCTTACTGGCTGATTTTCTGACTGAGTTCATAGACTGCCATTGCATAGAGTTTGCTGTGGTTATAGCGCGTGATCGCATAAAAATTCTGAAATCCGACCCATACCTGAGGTCCATCACTGGCCACAAGTTCCATCACTGATTTTTCCTTGCCGGAACGCTTTTGTGTTCGCACTCCACGCTGGTGCAAATCAGCACGCTTCCACTGCGGTTTGAGTTTTTTGCTAAGTAAAGCCTTGTATTCATTACCTTCTGGCGACACGCGTTCTGCAATCGGCTCACCACTAACCCAACCGTGACGTTGCAGGTAATTGGCAACGCTGCCAATAACATCGGCAGTGCTATCCCATAGATCACGGCGGCCATCTTGGTCAAAATCCACAGCATAAGCGCGATAGCTGCTGCTGATGAACTGCGGCATCCCCATAGCTGCCGCATAGGAGCCACGTATATCTTCCGGGTCAAACGACTCCTCTCGCGCCAGCAACAGAAATTCAGCTAACTCGCGTCGAAAAAATTTTGCACGCGGCGGGTAGTCGAATGCCAGCGTTGCCAGTGCCGACAGGGCTTGGTCGCGCCCTCGGAAGCGACCATAGAATGTCTCCACACCGATGATGGCGACGATGACCTCAGCCGGTACACCATACTTAAGCTCGGCAGCCTGCAATAATTCACGATGCTGCTCGAGGAAGGCTATGCCCCCGTCAATACGTTCCTGCTTGATGAAAATCGGGCGATACTCCCCCCAATTCAGTTTTTTTTCAGCCGGCGCTGATATCCGTTCAAGCACCTTGTCGACGCGTTCAGCCTTGCCAAGAGTCTCCAGTACGTACGCCTCATCCAGCGGATGCTCCGCTACCACTTCAGCGATCCAGTCCTGCACATCCTCACGCCCCAGATAATCGCCTTGAGCCGCTGGCAAGAACGCTGGCATCGCCAAACATAGCCCTAGAAATGAACCCGCTAGTAATCGCATCAGGGATTTGCCTGGTCGTGACGGCTGCATGTCGGTTGAATAATGGCTGGTAACGGCTTTTTCTGCCCGAGCCTATAAAAGATAGTCCATAGGATTCGAAATAGGCAGCTGATCAGCAGGAGGTCAATAAATGGGGCTCCAAGTGCGTTCAGACAGCTTCTTTCGGCCCTGATTTGTACCTGAGTGGCGTGGAAAATCACACGATTGAACAGATATTCAGCGCTAATCAACCACATCAGTGTGCGACAGCCGTGGGTAATTGGTTTAGAATCTCGCCGTTTAACAATATTACCCACTGAACATCTATTCAATCAGAGGAACCTGAGATATGAGTTGGTCCGGTCTTATCCCGCTGTTGTTTGGCATCGGCGGTTTGTTTGTCGCATACAAGATATATGAGAAATTGATTAGCTACCCGGAAGGCGATGGGGAGCTGAAGGCGATCGGAGACACCATCCACTCGGGCGCCATGGTGTTTATGCACCGAGAGTACAAAATGCTGGCCTGGTTTGCCGGTGTGCTGTTTGTGCTGTTGCTGATTTCACCACTCGGTTTCGGTACGGCCTTTTCCTTTGCTGTCGGCGCACTTTGCTCGGCCGGTGCCGGCTACCTCGGCATGTTCTCAGCCACCAAAGCAAATGTTAGAACCACATTGGCCGCTCACGAGAAAGGCACCGCGGAAGCACTGACAGTTTCGTTCTTCGGCGGCTCGATTATGGGTCTTTGCGTTGCCGCACTTGGCTTGTTTGGTCTTGGCCTGCTTTATTTCTTCTTCGGTGGTAACGCCGAATCGGTGCACGCTATCCATGGTTTCGGCATGGGCGCATCCAGTGTTGCTTTGTTCTCACGTGTTGGTGGCGGTATCTTTACCAAAGCCGCTGACGTTGGTGCTGACCTCGTAGGTAAGCTTGAGGCAGGCATCCCAGAAGACGACCCACGTAACCCGGGCGTTATTGCGGACAACGTTGGTGACAACGTCGGCGACGTTGCCGGTATGGGCTCGGATATTTTCGAATCCTATTGCGGCTCAATGATCGCCACCATGGCTATTGCCTCTACCCTCGCGGTTGCTGGTGTTGCCGGTGTGGAATCCCTGGCCGGCGCTGATAGCCGCGGCGCGCTGATGTTCCTGCCACTGGGTCTGGCCTCTCTTGGCCTGATTTGCTCAATCTTCGGTATCCATATTGTTCGCAGCAAGTCCAGTGAAGCACCTGAAAAAGCCCTGCGTATGGGCCACCAGATCTCGGCTGCGGCACTGATCGGTATCGCCCTTATCTTTGTGTTGATCCTCGGCATAAGCATCAAGGTCTGGGTTGCTATTCTGGCTGGTACGGTAGGCGGCATTATCATTGGCCTTGTAACTGAATACTACACGGCAATGAAGCCGGTGCGACGCATCGCTGAATCCGGTAACACCGGTAGCGCCACAGTCATCATCACCGGCCTGGCGGTCGGCATGGAATCAGTGGTCATTCCAATTTTCACCATCAGCGCGATTATCTTTGTATCAACCTGGATGGCCGGTCTCTACGGTGTGGGTATTGCGGCAGTCGGTATGCTTGCGACTGTTGGCATGACCATGGCACTGGATGCCTACGGCCCGGTAGCTGACAATGCGGGTGGTATCGCAGAGATGGCAGGTCTTGGCGCAGAAACCCGCGAGATCACTGACGGGCTGGACGAAGTGGGTAACACCACTGCAGCTATCGGTAAGGGTTTCGCAATCGGTGCAGCTGCACTGGCAGCACTGGCAATCATTGCAGCCTTTGTTGAAACGATGGAAGTCAGGCACGATGACTTCTCACTGGAACTGTCCAACCCCATGGTGCTGATCGGTATGTTTATCGGTGGCGCTCTGCCATTCCTCATCGCAGCTATCACCATGACAGCGGTAGGTGATGCAGCCATGGAAATGATCGAAGAGATTCGTCGTCAGTTCCGTGAAATTCCCGGCTTGAAAGAAGGTAACGCAAAGCCCGATAGTGATCGTTGCGTTGATATTGCAACCACAGCCGCCCTTAAGAAAATGATCGTACCGGGTGTGATTGCGGTTTCCGCACCACCGCTGGTTGGTTTTATTCTCGGTGGTGAATCACTGGGTGGCATGCTCGCAGGTGCATTACTGGGTTGCGTTCTGATGGCACTGATGATGGCGAATGCCGGTGGCGCATGGGATAACGCCAAGAAGTATATCGAGAAGGGTAATCACGGTGGCAAGGGTTCAGCAGCCCACGAAGCTGCGGTTATTGGTGACACGGTTGGAGACCCCTTCAAAGATACCTCGGGTCCCTCCATGAATATCCTGATTAACGTTATGGCAATCGTGAGCCTGGTTATAGCACCCATGCTCTGATGACTGACATTTTTCAAAACTGATAAAACGAAAAAGCCCGGCTTGACCGGGCTTTTTTGTGGTTGCTTACTTGTGTTGTGACGGTTTTTTACGAATCGTTAAATCCGCAACAATACCGGCTCTCTATTCAATCGGGCACCGACCAGTCGACTTCCGGCAGACCGTGCTCTTTCAGGTATTGGTTGGCTGCCGAAAAGTGCTTGCACCCCATAAATCCGCGGTGGGCTGAAAGCGGGGACGGGTGCGGTGCTTTCAAAACGCAGTGCTTTGAGCGATCGATCACCTGGCCTTTTTTTTGAGCGTAACTGCCCCAGAGCAAAAAAACCAGATGTTCAGCCTCGTCACTCAGTGCCTGGACGATGGCATCAGTAAACTGCTCCCAACCTCTTCCCTGATGAGCATTAGCGCTCGCGTGTTCAACCGTCAACACGCTGTTCAGCAGTAAGACCCCCTGCTCTGCCCAGCTCTCCAGAAACCCATGCCTGCCCCGGGCGATACCCAGATCAGCTTCAATTTCCTTATAGATATTCTGCAGAGAGGGTGGTACGGCGACACCTTTGGGTACAGAAAAAGACAGGCCGTGTGCCTGACCCGGTCCGTGGTAAGGGTCCTGACCTAGTATAACCACCCGGACGTCGTTAAAAGCCGTCAGACTCATCGCTCGGAACCAGTTCGATGAATGCGGGTAAATGACAACTTTGGCGGCTTTGCGACTGGCCAGGAAAGCCCTCAAGTCGGACATATATTGCTTGTTAAATTCTTCACCCAGATGATCTGACCATCCTGCAGCAAACCCGGGAGGAACTCCGGGAACTGCTGTTTTTACGCCATCAGAAGCATCTGCTGCAGTGGCGACAACCGAGTCTGTTTCAGTCACCATAGGGAAACTCTTTAGCTCAAGCGAGCGGGTTTACTATTTGGTGTTTTAGTTTACTGCAAAAGACAGCTATCATTTCACTTTGGCGCAGACTATTACCGGTGTACCGAACTGACCCTGCTCCAATGTTAGCCTCAGTTATTGTCCGGTCAACGTTTGCCCCGTATAGGGTATTCAGCCGGGATGATAGAACTGGCGGCTTAGCCCGTTCATCAGGATTCAGGAATCACCATCACTGATTTGCCAACAAGTCGGCCACCAAGTCGCCCGGCCAGAGCTGCACTTGCTTTGCTGCTTGCCGGTAGTTGCGCAAACGCCGTCGCTAGCGGTGAAAATCTGTGTCCGGCTGCTCCCGAGTTTACCCTGCAACAAACCGACAATTTCGCCTTTGATCCTCTGTTACCCGTCAGGGCAACTGCAGATAGTGTTGTATCCAAAGACGGGGTGGTAACTCTTGAGGGCAACACGCGCATTGAATACCAGAATCGGACACTGAACGCCGAGAATGCCAGTTACAACCGAGAGACCGGTGAGGTTCTGATCGATGGTGAAGTCAGTTATCAATCCAATGGTGTGCAGTTAAGCAGCCAGAACGCGAACTTCAATTTAATTGATTCTACTTTTGCGACCGGTGACAGTGACTACCAGATCAACCTCGACGGGGAACGTGCAACCGGCCGTGCGAGCTCCCTGGAAAGTGGCCCTAATGGACAGTTTCGCCTTACTGATGCCACCTACTCAACCTGCCCACCGGGCGACCTCAGTTGGTTTATCGAAGCGGAAGACATCCTGTTAGACAACGAAACAGGCGTCGGTACGGCCACCAAAATAAGGCTGAATTTTAAGGGCGTACCCATCCTGGTTGTGCCAACCTTCAGTTTTCCGATCAGTCAGAAGCGCAAAACCGGTTTTCTCGCACCTTCACTGGCACGCAGCGAAAGAACCGGTATCGAGCTACACCTGCCATGGTATTGGAACATCCGGCCCAATCTTGATGCCACCCTGACACCACGCATCATGTCGCGACGCGGTGTACAGTTGCAATCGCAATGGCGTTACCTGAATGAACAAGGCATCTGGCAGTTCGATTCAGAACTGTTGCGTGACGAAAGAGAATCAGCCGGAGAACGCCGCCGCAGCTTTAATCGCTTGCGCCACAGTGGGTCATTCGGCGAACACTGGGTGACAGAACTTGATGCCAGTGAAGTATCTGATCGTGACTACTTTGAAGATTTGGGTGACAGCTTGCAGATCACCAGCATATCGCACCTGGAGAGGCGAGCTGACTTACGTTACAGCGATGGTATCTACAGTTTCCTGGCACGAGCACAAAGCTTTCAAACAGTTGACCAGACGATCGCGGCTGAAGACCGCCCTTACCGTAAGCTACCGCAATTACGCTTCAATGCAGATTGGCCGACTTTACGATTTGGCCTTGAAGCAGATTTTGATGCTGAACTGGTCTACTTTGACCGCAGTTCATCGGTGACCGGCTCACGTCTTGATATCTACCCGCGCCTTAGCTGGCCGATCACACGCCCCGCCTGGTATGTTAACCCGTCGGTCACCACGCGCTTCACCCAATACCGCCTCAATGATGCCACCGACGGAATTCCTTCAGATATTGATAGAGCCTTTTCAACCGCTTCGCTGGAAGCCGGCCTTTTTCTTGATCGCCCGGTCAATAACAAGGGTAAAATCCAGACGCTTGAGCCCAGACTGTTTTTTCTTCGAGTGCCGTTTGAGAATCAGGATTTAATACCGGAATTCGATAGTGTGCCACTGGATTTCAATTTTTCGCAGTTATTTCGCGAAAACCGTTTTTCAGGGTCAGACCGGATAGCTGATTCCAACCAGTTATCGCTAGCGCTAACGACCCGCCTGATTGATCTTCCATCGGGCCGTGAGCAACTTCTCGCCAGTATTGGCCAGATTGCTTATTTTGACGATCGTAGAGTGACTGTTGATGACGCGGTTGATACCGACAAATTTTCAGACTTTGTCGCGGAAATAGAAGCAGATCTGGACAATGATTGGCTTTTAAGAACCTCCTTGCAATGGGATCCACAGGAGAATCTCACAGTTCGAAGTTCAGCACTGCTGACCTACAGGCCGGACCAGCATCGTCTGGTAAATATTGGCCACCGCCGGGTTAACACGGGTAGCAGTGCTGAAACAGAACAGTTGGATTTCTCGGTATTGTGGCCGATTCGTGACCGCTGGCGTTTCGCCGGTCGCTGGAACTACTCGATTGCAGGAGATACCAGTTTGGAAAGTCTGGTGGGTCTTGAATACCAGGATTGTTGCTGGTCCTTTCGCGTGGCGGCGCGACGCTACATTGCTGATGATGGTAGTGACCACGAGACCAACTATTATTTACAACTGGTACTGAAAGGTTTAGCGCCATTAGGCGAAGATATAGGTGAACTCCTTGAGGCCGGCGTACTCGGATACGAAGATGAGTACTAGCGTCGCCAGGTTGAAAATTGACTAACGGTAATTTAAGCGGGTATATAAAAGTGGACGAACAAATTTTGCCTGATTCTGGTAAACGAATACTGGCCGGCCGCAAGCCAGGATGGTTGTCCAGCTGCACTACCGTCCTTGCATTCACACTCTGTTTTGCATTCAGTAGTATCCATGCACAAGATGTTGTGCTCGATGAAATTGCCGTGATCGTTAACGACGGGATCGTATTAAAAAGCGATATCTCACGTGAAACCCGGTTTCTTGAACAAAGGGCAAAAGCCTCCAACCAACAGCTGTCGGAAGATCTGACAGGCAGCGAGCAAATAGTTGAACGCCTGATTGACCGGGAAATTCAGCGGCAACGTGCGCGGCAGGCAGGCATTGAAATTGACCCCGGCTCAATTAATCGCGCGATCGAACGCGTGGCCGCCGAGAATAATATGAGCACCTTTGAATTCCGCGAACTGTTGCAAAACCAGGGATTCGATTTTGCCTATTACCGCAGCAGCATTGCGCATGAGCTGTTGTTGCAACGACTGGTCAGAACAGAGGTTGAATCCTCTATCACCATTACCGAAAAAGAGATTGACGATTTCCTTGCAGCCGAAAAGGCATCACAGCCACAAGTCATCCGTTATCGCCTGCAGCATATTCTGGTTGCCTCCCCGGCAGGTGCGCCCGCAAACCAGCGCGAACAGGCACGTCAGGTTGCACGGCAGGTGATACGTCGCTTCACTGATGGTGAAAGCTTTTCAACACTGGCACGCGAAATATCAGACGGCCCCCGCGCAGCTAACGGTGGTGACCTGGGGCTACGCGAAGCTGATGAGCTGCCGGATTTTATCGCAAGCGTTTTACCGAATCTTAAACGCGGTGACATCAGTGAACCTATTCTCAGCGAGAATGGCTACCACGTAGTCTTGATGCGTGATATCGAAGGCGACGGTCTGGAAGACCCGGGCGAAGATCTGCTGATCCGGCACATCTTTATCACCAGTGACCCGGACGATACCACCCAGGAAGCCCGTCGTATTCTGGTCGCTGCTCGTGAACGCATAATTGCTGGTGAAACATTCAGCGATTTAGCCGCAGAAATTTCTCAGGACCCCGACACAAAAGACAACGGTGGAGAATTGCCGTGGCTCAGTAGTGGCCAGATGCCACAGCAGATGGAACAAACAGCCAAAGAGTTACCAACGGGGCGCATCAGTGAGCCTTTTCGCACACAGTTCGGCTGGCATATTCTTGAAGTACTGGACCGGCGCGAGGGGCAAGGTGGCAGCAGTCGGGAACGCGTTGCTGCATCACAGGTCATTCGCCAACAAAAGTTTGCACGTGAGGTGGAGAACTGGCAACGCCGGCTGCGTGATGAAGCCTATGTGCAAGTGCTGAAATAAACAGTGAGTTATGCTGACGATAGCATCATTCGGCTGGCGCTCACGCCAGGTGAACCCGCGGGGATCGGCCCCGATCTGGCCATAAAGGCAGCACAACAACCACGCGATTATGAGCTTGTGGCGTTTGCAAGCCCGGAAATGCTGATGTCACGGGCCAGGCAACTTGATCTGCCTTTGCGGGTGCGCGAATACACACCTGATACCGCACAGATTGATGAAGCAGGCACTCTTTGTGTGTTTCCGGTCGAAACCACCGACACCGTTCAAACGGGCAGTCTTAATCCAGCCAATGCCGGCTATGTTCTTAATACTCTGGGAATGGCTGTGGATGCCTGCATCAACAAGCATCTGCATGCGCTGGTTACCGGCCCGGTTCATAAAGGAGTTATCAATGATGCTGGCATCCCTTTCACCGGCCATACCGAATATATTGCAGAACGCACCAGCAGCTACCCGGTAATGATGCTATTGACAGGTGATTTCAGAGTTGCTCTTGCCACCACTCATATATCGCTGGCTGAAGTGGCATCGGCGGTGACAAAGGAACGCTTGTTGAAAGTGTGCCGAGTGTTACATAACGATTTAAAAAATACTTTTGCGATTCCTCAACCACATATACTGGTCGCAGGTCTGAACCCGCATGCCGGCGAAGGCGGGCATCTGGGCCGTGAAGAAATCAACGTGATCGAACCGACCCTGGAACTGCTACGCCGTGAAGGAATGCAGCTCACAGGCCCAATGCCCGCGGACACGCTCTTTACGCCACGTCATCTGGAGAATGCAGATGCAGTGCTTGTGATGTACCACGATCAGGGATTACCCGTTCTTAAATACGCGGGTTTTGGCGAAGCTGTCAATATCACACTCGGACTACCATTGATTCGAACTTCAGTTGACCACGGCACGGCAATCGATCTGGCTGGCACTGGCAAAATCAATACTGGCAGCCTCGCCGCGGCCACCGATCTGGCTCTGCAACTCGCTGTCAACCGGCAAGCCCAAAGTTCGCCCGACTTACCAGCCTTATGAGCAAACCTGCCACTGGCACGCACAGAGCGCGCAAACGTTTCGGGCAGAATTTTCTGATTGACCAGGAAATAATTGAGCGAATCGTTGATAGCATTGACCCGCAGGATGGCGACGCTGTGGTCGAAATTGGACCTGGCAAGGGTGCGTTAACAAAACCACTGCTGGCAAGATGCAAACACCTGACGGTTATAGAACTTGATCGCGATCTGGTGAGATTGCTGGAACAGTCAACCGGGCGTTGGGTAGACCCTGCTAACAGCTTCAATATTATCTCGGCTGATGCCTTGAAGTTTGATTTCGCAGCCTTGGCCGCCGAACTTGACCAACCTTTAAGGGTGGTTGGCAACCTGCCCTACAACATCTCTTCACCCCTGCTGTTTCACTTGCTGGATACCGCTTCGCATGTTGACGATATGCATTTCATGTTACAGCGCGAGGTAGTAGAGCGGTTGGTCGCACGGCCTGGCAGCAAACGTTATGGTCGCCTTAGCGTAATGGTACAGTGGCAGTGTCATACTCACGCCCTTTTTGATGTGCCTGCTACCGCCTTCTCCCCACAACCCAAGGTTGAATCAGCCATAGTACAACTCAGGCCCAAGGCCCCGGGCGAGGTAGAACGCAGTCTTTCCAAAGTACTCTTGCAAGTGGTAACAGCCGCATTTTCACAACGCCGCAAAACTCTGCGTAACAGCCTTTCGAATCTGGTTGATAGTGGCCAGCTTCAACAGCTCGGCATCGATCCCAAAGCGCGTGCGGAAGTATTGGGTATTGATGAGTATTTACAAATTGCAAAGTGTGTAGCACAGACAACTGGCTGACTGAGTGCTACCATTGATAGATAACCTTGTCTTCCCCGCAAGAACCCTTCTCTTACTACAAGACCAGTTTGAATAATCGGAATAACAACCGGAGTCAGGAAGTGTCAGCTGAATTAAACAGCCAATCAGGACGCGAAACAACATCAGGCTACAGCGATGGAATCGAAGTTGATGTGGAAACGCTCTACATCGAATCCGAATCTGATCCGGAACAAAATAAATATGTATTCGCTTATACAGTTACGATTAGAAATGTGGGTGACACCTCCGCAAAGCTATTGACACGTCATTGGGTAATACGCGATGCCAATGGCAAAATACAGGAAGTTCAGGGCGATGGTGTGGTTGGTGAGCAACCTCATCTTAAACCGGGTGAAGGCTTTCAGTACACCAGTGGCACCATGCTCGAAACCAGTATGGGCACAATGGGTGGAGCTTATATGATGGTGACTGACGAAGGGGCAGAATTCAAAGCACCGATTGCCGAATTTCTGTTGACTACCCCTCGCACCCTGCACTAGCACGGTCAGCAAACCACTTCGTCATGACCACTTACGCAATTGGCGATATTCAAGGTTGCGCTGGAGCGCTGGAGCGCTTGCTAAAAAAAATAGCCTTCGATCCAGTTAAAGACAAGCTATGGCTGGCAGGCGACATTACCAACCGCGGCCCTTCTTCCCTGCACGCCCTGCAACGCGTCATAAACCTTGGTGATTCGGCCATCACTGTGCTCGGGAATCACGATCTCCATCTGCTGATGGTAATGGCGGGATACCGTAAAACCGCAGCCAAAGACACGCTGGACGACATCCTCAAGCATGTTGATCGTGATGAGTATTTTTACTGGTTAAGACACCAGCCATTTCTTCATCACGACAGTGATCTTGGATTTACTATGGTACATGCCGGGATACACCCACATTGGGATCTGCGTACCGCCAGTATGCTGGCTCATGAACTGGAACAAGTACTTCGTGGCGAAAATCACCGTGAATTCCTGCATGCACTGCCCGGCAAGAGCCCTACACAATGGCAATCGGAACTTGAGGGTATTACCCGGCTCAGAATAATTGCCAGCGTATTCACACGTATGCGTTTCTGCCACGCAGACGGTTCTCTGGAATATGATTTCAAAGGACCACCGACTGATGCACCTGACGGTCTGATGCCTTGGTACCAGGTACCGGGCAGAAAAATCGGCAACGAAAAAATACTGTTCGGGCATTGGGCAAGCCACGGCGAAAGTCAGGTTAACAACATCTACCCGCTGGATTTTGGTTGTGTCTGGGGAGGCAGGCTCGAAGCTATGGCGCTTGAAACCGGTGAACGCTACAGCATTGATTGCAGTAGCAGCCGCTAGGTTGAATCGGGACTCGCTAGAACACTATCCGGCAGAGCAACAAGTTGCAAATCATTCCAACACACGCCGGCACACTGGCAACCTAGGCTTCACTACGCCTGACAATGGCTCCTGGACGATCTGTTATGCCGGGCTGCAGCGAAAGCCCTAACCCCGGTTTTCCGGAAACAGATATTTTTCCATCAGCCAGCGGCAACATCTCGTCAACGCACTCGTGATACCAGCCATAGTAAAAGCCACGTGTGATTTCCTGTTCACGCACATTTGGACAATTCAATGCCAGATGGGTAGACGCGGTTAGCGTAATGGGGCCTGAACAATCATGAAAGGCTATCGGTAACGCGCGGCTCTCAGCCAATGCAGCCGCTTTTTTGGCAAACGTAATTCCACCGCCCCAGGTAACGTCAATGATCGGATGATCAATTCCACCGGCTGCGATCAGGTCTTGCATTTGCCCCAGCCCACCCAGTGTTTCACCACCCGCAATCGGCAGACGGGTTGATTGCGCGAGTAGTGGCAGTTGAGCTGTTCTGTCCATCCAGATCGGGTCTTCAACCCAGTCAACATCATAGTCTTCAAGCTCGCGGCAAATCGCTTTCGCTGCAGGTAGGGTCCACAGTCCGTGCAGCTCGGCCTTGATGCGCATACGATCACCGTGAGCCAAACGAATTTTTTCAAACGGTTCGAGTGCCGTTTTCATATCACGCGCATTGATGGTCAAGCCATCGTTTGCGGAGTCCGCAAAATCGAATGGCCAGATTTTCATTGACTCTATACCCATCTCCAACAGCGATGACGCGAGATCATCAGCACGCTGCAAAAATCCGTGCAAATCCTGAAATTCCGCGCCAGCCACGGGTGCATTGAAACCGTGACCACCCTCGGTTGGCTGCTTCGACTGGCTCGCAGACGAGGCCAGGCCAAAATTACCCGGCCGCACATCGGAACTCTGAGAAACATAGCCAGGCCCCGCGCAGGTGTTGTAGACAGCGATTTCCTCCCGACAACGCCCGCCCAGTAAATCACACAACGCTTTACCACTGACTTTTCCAGCGATATCCCATAGGGCAACATCAACTGCAGACAATGCCCTGATCTCGGCACCACTGCCGCAATAGCCGGCATAGGGACGCATCTTCCGATTAAGTGCTTCGATATTGGCCGGATCTTCGCCCAGAATCAGTGCGGCTATACGGCCGTGAATATCAGCTTCCAGAATTTCCGCACCAAACCAGGATTCGCCCAGACCAGTGACACCCTCATCGGTATGGACCTGGACCCAGACCAGACTCGGGCGCTCGGCCAAGCGGATAGTTTCAAGTGCCGTGATTTTCATACTTTTAAACTCCCGCGCAGACCGTGAATAGTGTGAGTGTTGATACCTTGCCAGAGCGTGATAGGCTTGTCATTAAAACATCAACAATTGTTGGCCTGCAGTTGCCAGCTCGAAGCCTGAACAAAACAGACGGATTCAATCCATGGCACAAGACAACTTTCGCATAGCAGTGATTCCCGGTGACGGAATCGGTAAGGAAGTCATCCCGGTGGGCATGACCCTGACTGACCAGGCCGCGGCTATCTGCGGTTTTTCTGTTGAATGGACAGAATTCGACTGGTCCTGTGATCGTTACGTGGAAAAGGGTTCGATGATGCCGGACGATGCAATTGAACAGCTCAAGCAGTTTGACGCCATTTTCCTCGGCGCGATTGGCTGGCCGACGGTACCCGATCATGAATCTCTTTGGAACAGTCTGATTCCAATGCGACGCGAACTTGATCTCTATGCCAACATTCGTCCTGTACGACTTTTAAAGGGAATCGAGTCTCCGCTCAGAGGGCGCGAAGCCGGTGACATCGATTTTGTGGTTGTCAGGGAAAATGTGGAAGGTGAGTACTCATCCATCGGTGGCAGGCTCTATGGCGGTACTGAACAGGAACAGGTCTCGCAATTGTCGGTGTTTACTCAGCGTGGTTGTGATCGCATTATGCGTTACGCCTTCGAGCTGGCAAAACAACGCCCGCGCAAACTGGTTACCTCAGCCACCAAATCCAACGGCATCATGCATACAATGCCCTACTGGGACGAACGCTTTAAGGCGGTAGCCGCTCAATACCCTGATATTGAAACCAACCAGTTTCATATCGACATTCTTACCGCGCACTTCGTGCAACACCCTGACTGGTTTGATGTCGTGGTTGGCAGTAACCTGTTCGGCGATATCCTGTCTGATCTCGGACCCGCTGTAACCGGTTCAATCGGCATTGCAGCAGGTGGTAATATCAATCCTGAACGGGTCTACCCGTCACTGTTCGAACCGGTACATGGCTCGGCACCTGATATTGCCGGTAAAGGCATAGCCAATCCAATTGCAACAGTTTGGACCGCAGCGATGATGATGGCACACTTGGGGCAGAAAGATTGTGAAGCGCTGTTGATGAGTACTATTGAGGCCGCCTTACAGGACCCGGCAGGGCGCACGGCAGATTTGGCTGGGCAGGCGACCACGGCCGATTGCCAGGCTGTACTTTCTCGTCACCTGGCCAGTAACGCCTGACGCGGTTGCGATTGATATTGCAGTTACTCAATGTGCATGCAGTTACTCCATAGGCAATTGCGGGCGGTCAAACACACGCCACTGCCAGGCGCAGTAACTACTATTCAGCGTAAGACTGGAACAGCTCAACCATCTCCTTAAAACCCATGGCTTTGGCATGCTCAAGCGGTGTCACACCGCTGCCGTCCCCGATTGACTGGTCAGCACCAGCTGCAAGCAACAGTCTGGCCGTTTCGATATGATCCGGCCCACCATTGCCCAGCACGACTGACTCGATCAATGCTGTCCAGACAAGGTTATTAACATGATCAAGCGGGGCATTATTTTTAATGAGTAAATCAACCACCTCAAAGTGACCAAGATGGGCTGCGGCAATCAGAGCCGTACCATCGTAGGGGCTAGTCACGTTGCCGGCACTGGCGCCTAGCTTCAGTGCAGTGCCAAGCATGTCGAGATCATTTGCTACCGCAGCAATAGTAACGATATCGTAGGCTCGATTTTCCAGTGCATCCATATCAGCACCGGCAGCGGCCAATGCCTCGACAACCGCTTCGTGTGACGCAAAGGCCGCAATATGCAGCGCCGTTCTTCCCGAGCTATCTCTCGATTCCAGGTCTGCCCCGGCGCTTATGGCAGCTGTCAACGCTTTAAGGTCACCCTCATGTGCAGCTTTGTGTAGGCCTTCGTAAGCTTGAATCTGTTTAGCGGATGGAGCAGTTTGTGAATGAGCTGTTTGAAAACCACCTGCAACTGCGAGGACGAATAGTATTGCTGTATTTCTTACACAACCAAAGATACCCGATCTATGGTCACTGGATTGCCAACGTAATTTTCTGATCATGATTGTCCATAGTTGGTTAAAACAAAATTAGTATTTGCAGATACCCGGCTGTGGGCCAACGTGGTTGAACTTGGCAAAATACCGTAGCTAAAAAAGCAATAGCCAAAAATATTAAGCCGGAATCTTTCTATTTCTTTTTAAAATGATAATCGTGGTTAACAAGCCAGCAATAATGGCAGCTATGTATTCCGTCCACGAACCGGTATCAACCACAACATACGTGGCTGCAGCTGATCCCAGCAAAAACGTAATCAATGCAACTGTGGTTTTATGAGAGGGCGCAAGCATATAAGCGGTAAAAACAACAACGAAAGCAGACAATCCAGCAAGTGCGATGATCAATGCATCCTTGGCGTTCGCATACCAGGGGGCCCCACAAGTGCCACTTGTAATGTGTTCTTCCGGGCACATCTTCAGCAAAACACCCAACAACCCGAAACCGAGAGTGAATACAAGATACCAACACAAGATACAAACAGGAATTATGAGCAACCAGCGAATCCAGCCTGCCAAACCAATCGTAGCCATAGTCAGTTAATAATCGGTAGCCACACTGAGCAGCGCAACAACTGAAGGTTAATAGTGTTGATCAGGTTTTTCTCCCGGCAGCTGGTTCACTAATATTGTCAATATCCACCAAATCCCAAGACATATTTTTCTGGCGGTAAATACGTTTTTTCAGATTGGGATAATCGCCGACGTCATGATCAAGACGCTGCCCGATCACGATACATTTGAACACCTCGCTGCCATTGTTTACAAGAGTGTGAGCTTCACCTCCCGCGCGGTAGCCAATAAAATCGCCCGCTTTCACCGTATAGGTTTCATCACCGATTTTTGCTGTGGCAGTTCCCTGTAGAATATAAACACATTCATCTTCGTGGTAGTGCTTGTGAAATTCGGTAGATTCGTGACCGGGCTGCACTTCAATGATATGCACGCCCAGACCGGTTAAACCCGTTATGTCACCGAGAGATTTATTGATTCTCTTCGCGTTCGAATTAAGAAAATGGGTTTTTGGTATTCCTTCAAACTCCTCAATTTCTTCTTTAGTAACTATATACTTGTCCAAAAAATTCTCCAGCCACAAACTCTACGCTTGGATAATCAGGCGACATGCAATGTACAAAAAATAATTCGTCTAGCGGCATGCGCCCCTGATTCAGCCACTTGATGCCTCTTACGTTAAACACTTTTCAAGATAATGCCTTTTGTACTTGCCAGCATAGCCTTGCAAAACCCCAAACTGACTGTAACCTTGCTTGATATAAAAATCCAAGGCTTGAAAACTGTAAGTATCAAGTGTTGCGCCCGTGCAACCCCGCTTTTTTGCTTCCTGCTCAGCATCTAACAACATCCTGGAGCCGATACCGTTTCCACGCTCATTGGCACTTACCCACAACAAATCGATATGTAACCAGCTACCAAAAGTCGCTCCGGACAAGCCACCTACCAATTCAGAATCCGCATTTCGCACATACACTGAAAGTTGCTCGACTGTTCCTTTACTGAAGGCTGCATTGTATTTTCTGATTTCATCAACAATGCGCGCTTCAAAGTGTTGGTCAGCTTTGTTGGTAACTTCAATATCCAAGATATTTGACCCATTAGAGGCTAATATTGCGTGTATCAGAGTCTGTTTTGCCTTTTCGCACCTTATGTTTTATGCATCTATCCTGCCCTGCACCCATCAGGCATCGGGAACTCAGGCGTCGCCAAACACGGCGTAAGGTTATCGGCATACCCTATATCGAAAAGCATCCCTTGAGAAAGTTCACCCGCCATTTTTCTTTCTGGTAAATTTACGATAAATAAGGCTTGTTTACCCTGAATCTCATTCGGATTATCCCGCTCCTGCTTTATACCGGCTAGAATTGAACGGGTATGGTCACCAAAATCAACGGTCAGCTTCATCAGCTTTTTTGATTTTTCAACCTCTTCTACTTTGGTAATCGTGCCAACCCGGATGTCCAGCTTTTCAAACAATTCAAAGGTGATTTCCTCTTTGATGGGTGCGTATTCCATCTATATATGCCCTTAATTAGTAACGGCAAACAGCATAACACTCACCCCAAGGATGCTACAACGCACACCTGTGCGGTGACTTCAGATGCATCCTCCTTACTTCGTGCTAGGCACCAAGCAGTGGCAGCTTCTTCAATTTGTGGTAATTAAGCGCCATAAAAAGGCAATGAGTGAGTTCGGGTTCCGGAAAGGGCTCTGAAATAGGCACTACGATTTCACGATTCCCTTCAAACTGCAAAGAGTCTGTGTAAATTTCCCTGAAAGTCTCAACTAATGATGTATTGCAATTGAAAAATAGTGATATCTGATCCGGCTTATTTTCTTTCCAGGCAATTCTGACGGGCGAACCACTAATGGTTTTGTAGCTGGGCTCGCCCCATTTTAAATCTTCTTCTACCTCGCCTAGCTCGCGCTCTTTAGCGACACTAAACAATAATTTTCTTAAGCTAATGAATACTACTTTTGCATCCTTAGGATAGAGATGAATCTTTTCCTTGATTTTTTCATTCATTGAAGGTCTCACACCATGTGTTAAAAATTCAACAGAATGGCAACATAGGCGAAGTAGCTGATTACCAACAGATAGCCTGACCATCTGGGCAAATAGCCGGGCTTAAAACTAAGCAGTAGAATAGACAATATCAAGCCGACAAAAAATACCAATGTAGGCAAATCAAGATCAATATTACCAAGCGGGACAATAGCGGCGCTTACACCCAATACAAGCCCGATATTCAATAGATTGGAACCAATAACATTACCCAAGGCCAAACTGGTCTGCCGTTTGACTATCGCTACTACCGATGCTGCAATTTCAGGCAAACTGGTACCCAGAGCGGTAACGGTGAGTGCGATAACCGTTTCGGACAAATTCAGCCGGTTTGCCAGGGCAAGCCCGCCCCAGATTAAGGATTCAGCACCCACTAACAGTGCAACCAAACCACCCATAGTCAGCAGCGACAAGTGTTTGATCGAGGCCGACGCTGAATTTGAGCCATTCTCGACGTGCTGCTCGTTCCTATTACGGTTTTTCACAGCAAAGATAAAACTGATTATCATCGTGATAATCAGGCACAACCCTTCCAGACGAGATACATGACCATCAAAAACCACCCATGTCGCAAGCAGTGATATAACCAGCACTGCTATCATTTGTTGTTGCAACATCTTTTCGACATGCAACACGGCAACACAGATGGTTATACCAAGCACAATTGATATATTGATGTTGTTGGAACCTACCACGTTACCAGCCGCCAATCCTCCATGCCCTTGCAATGCCGAGCCAACGCTCACAAATAACTCAGGCGCACTGGTACCCAAGGACACGAGAACAAGCCCGATGATGGCAGTTGGCATATTTAGCCTTGTACCAATTCCGATGACACCGTCCAGCAACCAGCTCCCGCCTTTGTACAAAAGCAAGCAACCGACAATCAATGCTACATAAACCATATTCTTTCTGGAACCCTGAATGTAAGCTCGAGACTAATAGTCCGACGTTTCCCAAATATTTGTCATTTTTGAAATTCGCATTACATGTGTTACCACCTGTTGAGCGAAGTTCTGTTTACGTTTTTATCGGTTATATAGATTGCCGACCAGGCAGAAGGCCAGAACCGGGAGCCAATAATTTGCACCCAGAATAGTCAAAATGCCTTTTTTAAAAATGTAGCTGAAGTGATTTAGCCTGTGCCGACAGGTATTGCAACGATGACACTTGCGGCCATTATTGATCAAGTTCGCTTGCTGGAACCCAGGGTGCTAATGGCTCTCCACCGCAGTAGTGGTTCTCAGCGGGGTTTTCCCGATAAAGCACGTAGACGTCATTCGCTGGAACGCCAAGCTCCTTGTCTAGTAATTTTGCCAGAGAATCACTGAGCGCCTTTTTCCGCTCAGGCCCCCTGCCCGGGCGCAAATCCACGGTGACTAGTGGCACGCCGTCACCGATTTCTGCAAAAACCTCGCGTACTGCAACATAGTCATACTTGGTTTCTTTCGGTGCCAGGGTGTCAAGCACCGCTTGCTTGGCCCCTTCCCTGATTCGGCGTTTTATGTCTTGAGGAGTACCTTCCGGAACTTCTATACGAATAACTGGCACGACACGATTCTCCTGTAAAAAAGTTGTTGCAACGCATGGTAGCTACCGCCTGCCAATGTTTAATTGGCAGCCTTTTCGTAGGCATCAAACAGATCAGTAACCAGCACCCCATTGATCTTCATTCCATCCATATTGGCATTGGATATATCAACATTAGCCATATTCAAATTGCTGAAAGATACCCCTGACATATTGATGTTATTAAACGTCGTACCACTCAAATTGATATTCTCGTATGAGCTACCCGACAGATTCACATCATCGAAGATAGCTGACTCCATATTGCAATCTTTAAATTCCGCTTTTCTCAATACAGCCCAAAAATAAGATTCAGAAAGATTCACTCCGTCGAATTTTACGTTCGTCATATCAGCTTTCGAGAAAACGAAACCTTTGTGTTCTATGTCAGGAAAAGGATTACTTTTACCAGTCATTTTGCTCTCCGTTAAAAACAGAAATTGTCCCTGTTAACACTATACAAATCAAACAATAGCTTAGGGCCCAAAGGAGATTCTATTTACCGTCGCCACGGCCCTAATTTAAGCGAAACTGCTACAAAAAGTCCGTAGATAACAACCGCAGAAACCACCAGATACAGTGCCGTGTTAACCGATGTTGCTGCAGTAACCCACCACAAACCTGTAGCCACGACAGCCAGGCGGAGAAACGCGCCAAGCACCGGAAACTTCAACGTATTCAAACCCTGACTGCCAAAGTAACAACCAAGGCCAAGGGCGAAGAACACATAGGATGGCGCAATGATTCTGAGGGAATGGTTACAGTTGGCAATTACGTTAGCATCGCTGCCTACCAAGCCACACCAGCTACCGGGGAATAATGAGAATAACAAGCCAACGACCCCAACCAGCGCAGCATTTATCAATACTCCGCGCCATGCAATTGAAATAGCCTTTTCGCGGTAACCCGCACCAACATGGGCACCCACTATTGCGATCAACGATGATCCGATACCGAATATCACCGGCACCATAATAAGTTCAAGCCGAACTGCCAGACCAAAACCTGCCAGCCAGTCAGTGCCAAACCGACTGAACAGCACGGTGGTCACCAGCGCGTACATTATTGTCATAACGGATTGACTGGCGGCAAGCAGGCCTTGCCTGAGAATACGAAATAGCGTTTGCCAACGAAACGCCGCCAAATCAAAACGTACGCGTTGACCACGCCGGGCTATGCACCAAATAGCCATGGCCAGTGCTATCAAATACGACCCAGCCATAGCAACGGCTGCAAGTTTCATGGCCTCGTCCAGCGAGGCAGCGCCGGGAATAATCAACCATGCCAACCCAGTGTATGAGAGCAATAAAACTGCAGCAGTGAGTGCAGGCCGCACCATATCCCCCGTACCACGCAAAACCGAACAAAGCATATTAAATAACCAATATATGGTTATTGCAGGAAAAAGATAGCCGGCATAGCGCTTTGCGGCCTCAACAACCGATATGCTGTCGGATGCATAGTGATACAACAAGGGGCCAAATTTCACCACCAGAAACCACATCAGAAGACCGCCAGCGAAAGAAATCAGTACTGCACAAACCAGTACCGCGCTTGCTTCTCTATCATCTCCAGCACCAATGGCTCTTGCAGTCAGGCCGCTGACGGCGCCACCAATCGCACCCGCTGAAAACATGGCAGCAAGGATGATCAATGGATAAACCAGTGCCACAGCTGCAAGGGCATCTGCACCCGAGTTCTTCAGAAAGCTCGCCTCTATTAACGCGGGCAGTGAAAACAGCAACGCCCCTACAACACCGGGTATGGCCAGACGAAACATGGTTGGCCCCAACGGAGCGCCAACAAGCGTTGATTGTTGCGACATGCTGACTATTCTTAACCCTTGCTGGCTATGATTGAAAAAGAATCCACAGCAGGTAGCTAAATTTAAAGAAAGACGATTGCAGTAACCAAAATAATTTAGGTGCTACAACCGGTTTGTTTATGGCAAAGTATATATGAAGACAACAGCCCTAATGCAATATGAATATTTCCGAGGGTCAGCAGGCATATTTCGATGAAGTCTGGAACTTTGTGCGGCAAGTTCCGCGTGGCAAAGTGGTTACTTATGGGCAGATAGCACAAGCACTGCCAAAGCCACAGGAAATTGACTTTCATTTCAATGGAAAAACTGTCTCGATCGCACAGTTAGTTGGCAACGCGTTGGCGATTTGCCCTGAAGATGTGCCATGGCACCGTGTCATCAATGCTCAGGGCAAGGTGAGCAGCCGCGCTGGTGCAAGTCAGCAGCTACAATTACTTAATGAAGAAGGTTTGATTTTCACTCAAGGCAGAATAGATTTGAATCAGTACCAATGGCAAGGTCCCAATGGAGTCAATCATCCAATGCAACAGCAACTGTTTTAATCTCGGCATGATGATTCGTTTGGCTTGATTAATCCGATCCTGCAGCATGCATGAAAACGGCTATTCCTGCAGTACCGGGCCACTCCCTTGATATTTTGGATGATCATCCAAAATATTCATCCAGACCACTTTCTCTTCAAAGTGTACGTGGCTATCCGGAATCAACTCAGCATATTCATCTATCGTTATTAAATGCAAGTGCGTATCATCAGGGCATTTATCCGCCTGGTAAGAGACAGGAGAATGACATTTCGAGCAGGAACCCCATTTCGTTCCGGGAGAAGATTCGTAAATGTTCAACTTCCCGGATTCAAATGAAAGTAGACTATTTTTAAAAGAAGCATAGGCTGTCACCGGCGCACCGGTTGCCTTTCTACAACTTTTGCAGTGGCAGTAGGAGACCCAGTCGGGTGATCCTGCTATGACTAATCTAACATCACCGCAAAAACATCGAGCTTGCATCTATTTGCCTCTGCATTGTTTGTACTATCAATATTCTCACCGCCTGTACTTTCCACCTTCGCATGTAATAATCGCCCGCGGAGCATTTTGGAA
>CALLOA010000208.1 GCA_938005265.1 uncultured Granulosicoccaceae bacterium | reverse complement strand
ACGGCTGTCGATACCTTGTTGACATGTTGCCCACCAGAGCCACTTGCGCGAATAGACTGAATTTCCAATTCTTTCTTTTCGATAGAGATTGAACCCTTTATATGAATCATGCCGTATAGGTCTTCGTTTGGTAGAGTATTTTTATGCTCTGGATACTGCTAGGTCGAACTGGCTGACTTGTCAGTTAACCGAAATGTCGGGCCCTAGCAGCGGCGTGAGAGGGCTACCTGTTAGTGTCTTGGCAGCACAAATAATGCCGTGTAACAATCCTGACTAAAGCTGTGTTGAACGTTGGCAGATTACCCCATTGACTGAAAACTATCTAACCATAGAATCCGTCTGTAAGTCCTACGGCAAGGGTGACGCCGCACAGTTGGTGCTGGATAACGTTACCCTCAACGTATCCGAAGGAGAGCGAATTGCCATACTGGGTCCCAGTGGTTGTGGCAAATCCACACTATTAAATCTGGTTTCGGGTATTGATCGTGTTGATAGCGGCACAATTTCGGTAAACGGCATTGATTTGACCAGCTTGGCAGAGAAAGAACTGACCCTGTTCAGGCGAGAGAATATCGGGTTTGTCTACCAGTCATTCAATCTTATCCAGACGCTAACAGCGCTGGAAAATATTCAGTTGCCTTTGCAGATAAATGATTTCAGTGCGGGGCAAACAAAAGACCTGTCAATGCAATTGCTGGAGCGCGTCGGGCTGGGGCGCAGGGCCAGTGCTTTTCCTGATCAACTTTCCGGTGGTGAGCAACAACGTGTAGCGATCGCTCGGGCAATGGTTCATTCACCAGCCCTGGTTCTGGCTGATGAGCACACGGGGAATCTGGACGCTAATACCGGTCGGGAAATGATCGATTTGTTCAACGAATTAGCTGTAAGTGGTAATCAAACAGTCTTAATGGTCACACATAGTATGGCCATCGCAAGTACCGCCGATCGCATCGTGCGTTTTCACCAAGGAAGACTTGCTACAGAAACAGATCCTGATGAGTCTTCCCTTGCCTGGTAGATCACTCAGCCAGATGCGTCGTGTCAGCGACGTATTCTCTAAATGCAGCTACCGATACTGGATGCAACACAAGTGGCAAGCAACCTTGATGCTCATAGGCATGGCCTTGGGCGTGGCTGTTGTTTTCGCCGTTGACATTGCCAATGAGAGCGCCAAGCGCGCATTTTCTTTATCTCTGGATACGGTCACTGGGCGGACTACACATCAGATCGTGGCAGGTGCAAATGGGCTAGATGAGACTATATACACGAAACTGCGAACTGAACTGGGAATTCGCCAAAGCGCGCCGTTGATTCAGGGAGACGTCAATCTTCTTGGTGTACAAACGCCCGGATTGAGTCATTCCAGTGAGTCATTACAGCTTCTCGGTGTTGATATTTTCGCTGAGCCTATGTTCAGAAATCAGGTGGGGCGTACTAACACTGATCTGGATTCGCTCAAATTACTCAAACAGGGCGCCGTCATACTGGCAGACACTACAGCGCAGAGATTGCACGCTGGTATTGGTGACCACCTCGATGTAATAGACGGGGGAATGCAGCTGGAGCTCATTGCTACAGTCAGCACAGAATTACAACCTGGCTTTGAATCAATTGCAATGGTGGATATCGCCACCGCACAAGAGCTGCTGGGGTTGCAAGGTAGGTTAAGCCGCATTGATCTAATCCTGCCCTTGCCTCCATCAATCGCTGAAAACAACCCAACGATTGAAGAAACCATCCGGACAATAGAAGCCGAATTTCCGGGTGTTAGTGTTAGCGACGCCGCGCGCCGGGATGGCGCGTTAAGCCAGATGACGGAAGCTTTTCATACTAATCTGCTTGCAATGAGTTTGTTAGCGTTACTTGTAGGGGCATTTCTCATTTACAACACAGTGACGCTATCAGTACTACAACGCCGACAAACTTTCGGTCAACTTCGCGCACTGGGTATTCAACGGCAACAATTATTCAGGTCTATTTTAACCGAAACATTGGCTTTTGGGCTGATTGGAACACTTGCAGGCGTTTTGGTCGGGTATTTTCTGGGAAGCCTGTTACTCACTCTCGTTACCCGCACAATCAATGATCTGTATTTTACCCTTGACGTCAGCCAGGTTGAATTTTCAACATTCACCCTGATTAAAGCTTTGATGATCGGTCTGGGTGTTTCACTTTTGTCCGCGGTGCCACCCGCACTGGAAGCTTCTAATAGCAATCCCGGTATTGTGTTGCAACGCAGCAGTGTTGAAAGGCGTGTTAGCAATTTGGCACCGATAATTTTTCTGGGCGGCGTACTTCTGCTTCTGGTCGGTGTCGCGATACTCTGGGTGAGCAATGCCAGTTTATGGGCAGGATTTTTGGCCATATTCTTCATTGTTGCCGGTTATAGCCTAATGATTCCAAAACTGTTACTGATACTGACGAAACTTGCCGATCGCAGAACAGGCCGATCATCCACGCTGGGCAGCTATCCGGTAAGGTCTTTATCTGCCAGCTTAAGCCGTACTTCAGTGGCGATTGCGGCATTAGCGGTCTCAGTGTCTGCCACTGCCGGAGTCGGGATCATGATTGGGAGTTTTCGCTTGTCCGTTGATAATTGGCTGGTCAATACCTTGCAATCAGATGTTTACATCAGAGCAAGTTCTGGAGGAAGCATTCCTGAGCCTGTACTGGGTCAATTATCAGCTCTTACGAACCTTAGTGGAACGCAGACGGCTCGTATGACTGAGGTAGAAACCAACACTGTGCCGGTAAGATTGATGGCGGTAGGATTTTCTGGTGACACGGTTGCATCTTACCAGTTTAACAAACGATCAAATAAAGTCGGAGCTACCGACCAAAGCATGCCGACTGCCAGACAACGCATGGAGTCGCTTGATAATTCTGACAGTGTGATCATCTCTGAGCCTTTCGCCAATAAAAGTAATCTGGCCGTTAACGACACACTGACACTGTTAACTGATGTCGGTGCTATCAGGTTTGCCATTGCTGGTATTTTTACTAACTATACAACGGGCAAGGGTCTGGTAGTTATCTCGATGAACACCTACCGCCGTTACTGGCAGGATGCGCAAATATCTTCTATCGGTCTGTCTTTTAATAATAAGGATGTTGCACCTGAATTTGACGCTATAAGTGCACGCTTACGATCAATAGTGGCTAATGAGTCTCTTTCTATACGCTCCAATCACGAAATCCGCGAGCGTTCGTTGCTCATTTTTGATCAAACCTTTGCCATCACTCATGTGCTGCGAATATTAACGGTAGGGATAGCGTTCGTAGGAATATTAAGTGCGTTAATGGCATTGTCATTGGAGCGCCGTTCAGAGTATGCAATATTACGAGCGGTAGGCTTGACACCGAATGAGTTGCGCAAATTGTTGATCCTGCAAACCGGGCTAATGGGATTGATCGCAGGTCTGTTGGCACTGCCGTTAGGTATTGCGATGTCAAAAGTCCTTGTAGGTGTCATTAATGTGCGCTCTTTCGGCTGGACCATGGAGTACATTGTTCCATCAGCTGTTTTGCTCGAATGCCTATTGCTTGCCGTACTGGCTGCAATACTTGCTGGTATCTACCCGGCACAAAAGCTTAGTAACTTATCACCATCTGAAGCGTTGCGTCATCAATGATTTTTCATCTGGTTCTGCGCATTCTTGTTACAACATGTGCAGTATGTTTTCTTCTGGCAAGTGCATGTAACAACCAACGTGCCCAAGATGCTGCTACGGTCTCGCTGCACTCAGGCTTGGGTGGTGATGCCAGCGGCTTTAAGCGTGCCTGCGGGCCACGTGATTTCAATTTTCCGGCTGATCACGGTCCACATCCTGAATACCGGAATGAGTGGTGGTACATCACTGGAAATGTCGAAAATAGCAGTAACGAAAAATACGGTTTTCATGTGACATTTTTTCGTATTGCCAGTACGCCGGTAACAACACAAAAAAGCACATCAAAGTGGTCTGCAAATGAGTTCTATATGGGGCATTTTGCTATCACGGCGGCTAATAAACAGAAAATTAAATATTTCGAACGTTTCGGCAGAGCTGCAGCTGGCCTTGCTGGAGCTACCCTACCAACTGCACGTAAAAACAGCTTCAGCAACCGAATCTGGCTGGATGACTGGCAGCTTGAATTGACTGATACCGGGTCCAATACAGAAATAAGGTTAACATTAACAGAGGACGATACCGGCCTTGATCTATTGCTACTCGCGCAAAAGCCGAAAGTATTGCAGGGAAAAAACGGCTACAGCCAGAAAAGTGATGACCCATGCAATGCATCTTACTACTATGCGTTGACGCGGCTTGCAGTAGACGGCAACGTTACTTTCGACGGAGAAACGGAGCCGGTTTCGGGAAGTGCCTGGCTTGACCGGGAATGGAGTAGTAGTGCACTCTCTGATGAGCAAGTCGGCTGGGACTGGTTCGCACTGCAGATGGATGACGGACGCGACATTATGCTTTACCAACTCAGGAATTCTGATGGAGGTGTAGACAGTCACAGCCACGCTGTAGAACTGGATGTAAATGGCGGGAAAAACATTATCCCGCTGGAAGGCTGGCAAGTCGAAACTGAAACATGGTGGCAAAGCAATTCGGGTGCGCGCTATCCGGTCGCTGGCAGAATCAACCTTAGCGAACTTGGTGAGACGATTGTGTACAAGCCGTTACTTGAAAATCAGGAACTGGATTTGACCGTACGCTATTGGGAAGGAGCCATAGAGTTATTTAGTCCAGAAGGAAAAAAGCTGGGTCGCGGTTACATGGAACTGACAGGGTATTAAAAAGGAGAAGGGCGTTATGGCAACTTTTGTACTGGTACATGGTGCCTGGAGTGGCGCACATGGTTTCCGCAAAATTCGGCCTCTGCTGCGCGATGCGGGGCATGAGGTTTACACCCCGAGCCTGACAGGTATTGGTGAACGCTCTCACTTGGCTAGCCCACAAGTCAATCTGACCACACATATTCAAGATGTAGTAAATACTGTTTTGTATGAGGACCTTGAGAATATCGTGTTACTTGGTTTTTCTTATGGTGGCATGGTTGTAACCGGGGCGCTTCAGCATATTCACAATCGCATTTCTCACCTTGTCTACCTCGACGCTTTTGTACCGGAGGATGGGGACAGTGCCGATACATTGCGAGGGGGAGTTCGGAAACCAGTGTCGGTTGGGCAAGAGTGGTATATGCCACCACTTGAGCGTAATTTCGATTGCCAGAACGATACCGATTGGTTTGGCGCCAGAAGATCGGCACAACCTATTGCCAGCTTTGCTCAAAAACTGGAGGTTGCGCTAAACCCCGATCAGTACGATTTAAAACTGAGTTATATCAAAGCATCAGCCGATGAAAATGAAGCCAGTGATTCTGCATTCTGGAAAGCGGCTGCCTTGGCTCGTGAGTCAGAACAATGGGATTACCATGAGATCGGAACCAATCATATGGTTGCGATTAACCGCCCGCATGAACTTGCAGCCATCTTGCTCGGACCGGGGTTGGGCTAGGGCTAGGGCTTAAGCTTGAGGTTTGTCCATGATAGTCTTTGCCTATGAATGAGTCGGCTTTACTTAGAGCAAGACAGTTACCCTGTTTTACTGAACCTGGCCATATTGAACCACTCGGTGGTGGTATAACCAATATCAACCTTTGCGTAAACGACGGTGATCGCAAGTATGTTGTGCGTCTAGGTGATGATATACCGGAACATGGTGTCATGCGCTGGAATGAGATTGAGCTCAGCACGGCAGCCCACAAAGCCGGGCTGTCACCGGCTGTGCATTATCACGAGCCCGGCGTACTTGTCCTTGAGTATCTCGAAGCCTGCACCTACGACGAAGTTGCGGTCAGGGTTCCAGATAATTTATTGCGAATAGTTGTTCTGTTAAAGAAAGCTCATACGGAAATTTCACGTCACCTCACTTCCCCGGTGCTCGCATTTTGGCCTTTTCAGGTTAATCGTACTTACGCTACTCGTCTAACAAACGAGGATTCAGTTTACACAGCTATGCTGCCAGAACTCATGGCTGAACTGGATACTCTGGAATCGGCCACTGGCCCGGTAACACTGGTTGTTGGCCATGGTGATCTGCTGGCAGCCAATATTCTCGATGATGGATCGAGGCTTTGGCTGATAGATTGGGAATATGGGGGTTTCAATTCCCCCTTGTTTGATCTGGCCGGGCTTGCCAGTAACAATGGTCTGGAAGAGTGTCAGGAATTGGAAATTCTCCAGCAATATTTCGAAGCGCCAGCTGATTTGTACTGGCGGTCTTATCAGGCGATGAAATGCACATCCTTAATGCGCGAAACGTTGTGGTCAATGATGTCTGAAATACATTCTGAAATAGATTTTGACTACGCGGCTTACACCCATGAGAACCTTTCCCGCTTCAAAAAAGCCCTGAAGAATTTCCATAACACCTGATACCGCAAATGCCGCTTCCAGCATCATCGAAAACAATAATTATAGGTGGTGGCATTATTGGTTGTTCCACAGCGTATCACCTGGCGCAGATGGGGCAGGAAGTGCTGTTACTCGAAAAATCAGCGCTGACTTCAGGCTCCACATGGCATGCAGCCGGTCTCGTCGGGCAGCTGCGCTCAAGTGCCAATGTTACCCAGCTTCTTGGTTATTCCATCGATCTGTACAACCGTCTGGAAAATGAAACCGGATTATCTACCGGTTGGAAAATGAACGGTAGCTTGCGTTTGGCCTGTAATGCAGAGCGCTGGACTGAAGTGAAACGGCAGGCAACAGCTGCTCATTCGTTTGGTCTTGATATGCATTTGCTGACAGCTACTGAAGCACAAGGGCTTTGGCCTTTGATGGATGTCGACGATGTGGTTGGTGCAGCTTTTCTGCCTACAGACGGGCAGGCTAATCCATCGGATATAACCCATGC
>CALLOA010000207.1 GCA_938005265.1 uncultured Granulosicoccaceae bacterium | reverse complement strand
TTGTTGGTTTCAATGGCTCTGGTTATTGCGCCGATCCTGATTCTCTATAATCAGAAACCGGCGATTGCTTCAACAAACGATGGCTTGGTGGTCACGGCTGAAATGCAAATCAGGCATCCGGATTCGTCGATTGCCCTGGTGTCTCATACGGTTGAGGTACGTTTGCAGTCCTGCAATAAAAACCCTCTGCAGTTACGTCGCTTTAAGGATGGTGCAAATGAGTCGGTGGAGTTCTCCAATGTAGCTGGCGGGTGTATTGAGATTGATAGATCTTCAATCCCGTTTGGCAAGGTTGCAGCTGGTTCCACCGTAGAAGCGTCAAACGACTTTAGTGATGGTGATTACCGCTTAACGGGTATTGATGCTTACTTTGATATCACTCACAAGAAGCCATCAATCAGCCTCGATAACTGTGTTACGCCACCCTCTGTCGTATTTTTCAATCAGAAAAATCCCAGAGAGAGTTATGCCCATTGCGCACCGGGCAATTCACCGCATTCAGCAAAGGGTTTGGTGCTGGACTCTGCAGCGAATTTGTATCTGCTGCTCTTTAAATACGAAGGTAGGGATAAAATAGCCGAAGTGCCGACTGTAACGGTTATCGTGGGATTGGTTGATTAGCGGGGTTGATTAGCGGCAGTGATGCTACCGCTAATCTTGAGTACCGCGAAGGTTTGCTGTCTCAGATGCTGCCTAGTTCAGGCGCAAGCCAGATTCTGCATCGAAGTAATGAGCCAATTCAGGCTTGATACCAAAGCTGACACTTTCGCCTTTCGCAACAGTTGGTGGTTTTTCTGTTTTGGCGATGAATTCGACATTTGTCGGTGTCAGCAAGTGAACGAGTGCATACTCACCCAGGTTCTCGACAAGCTCCAGCGTGCCATCGACCACAGCATTGGTTGTATCTGTAACAGTAAGATGTTCGGGGCGTAAACCTACTTGCATATTAGCATTGATATCCTTACCCAAAAGTGATGCTGCCGGCGCTGTAAGATCGCCTGCCGAGAAAAAATTCATTTTTGGGCTGCCGATAAACTGGGCTACAAAAGCATTGCCTGGTGTTTCATAAAGCTCTATAGGGGAGCCGACCTGCTCGATACGTCCATCGCGCAATACCACGATTTTATCGGCCAGTGTCATCGCCTCGACCTGATCGTGTGTTACGTAGATCATGGTGGTTGCCAGGCGTTCATGCAGCCGTGCAATCTCAAGGCGTGTCTGCACCCGAAGTGCTGCATCGAGATTGGACAGCGGTTCGTCAAACAGGAAAACTTCGGGGTGACGGACAATGGCACGGCCGATTGCAACCCGTTGGCGTTGCCCGCCTGAGAGATTACGCGGGCTACGATCCAGATAGTCGGTTATTTGCAGTATTTCAGCTGCGTCACGTACACGCTTGTCGATTTCGGCGGGATCGGTCTTGGCCTGTTTTAGACCAAAAGCCATATTTTTGTACACAGTCATGTGTGGGTACAGGGCGTAGGTTTGGAATACCATGGCAACACCGCGTTTAGAGGCTGCAACGTCATTTACTTCTCTATCGCCTATCGCAACCGTGCCATCGGATATTTCTTCCAAGCCGGCAATCATGCGCAGTAGTGTGGATTTGCCACAACCGGATGGTCCAACAAACACGACAAATTCACCGTCGACAATATCAAGGTCAACGCCGTGCATGACCTGGACATCGCCATATTTCTTAACAACATTGCGTAACGTCAGACTGGCCATTTTGACTCCGTTTGAATAATTTCTTGCCGTAAAGTAGAGGCGAATTCGGGGTAAGTTGCCGGGATATCGCCCCAGAGTTGGCGATTGGTCAGGAACTCATCTGTTCCCAGCATCGGTTCTAAATCGTTCCAGGCCGGTTCCAGGTAATCGAAGTCGATTTTACCTGCTGCAACATGCTGAGCGAACACATGCCAGCTGGCGATACTACGAATCGTGTAAACAGGAGTTACACCTTGCTTCAGGCAACCTTCCAGTGTGGGCCGTATGAAAATGGGAAACTTTGCCATGCCATCAGCACATATCCGGGCAACGGTGTCGCCTATGGCGACATTGCCAAAGCGTTGCGTGATCGCTTGCAGATAATCAGTCTTTGAAAACGGAAGCTCAAGTGTCAGTGCTGGAAGTACTTCCTGATTTTCAAAGTTCTGAAAGTGTTCCAGTAAGTGTGGCACTCGCATTGCCGCATCAAAGGTCTCAACTCCCTCGAGAGCTGCCAAATAGGCCAGTGCTGTGTGCCCGCCATTCAGCACCCTGATTTTCGTTTCTTCGTATGGGTCTACATCGGGTGTCACGGTTACGCCCACTCGTGCAAGGTCTGGCATATCTGCCGCTGACAGAGACTGCAATACCCATTGGGAAAAATCTTCGGCCATGACAGGCGAGGTCACTTCCCTGCCAACCAGCTTTGTCAGTTCCTCGCCAAGCTTCGCCGGGCTGCGTGGCGTAATACGGTCAACCATGGAGCAGGGAAATTCCACGTTGGCTTTAACCCATGCCAACAATTCTGTTTGCTTGCATGCTTCAAGATAGGCCAGCAAATTTGCGCGTAACATTTTTCCATTCTGGCGGATATTGTCACAACAGGCGATCGTTAGTGGTTCATTGATTGTTGATGCGCGTTTGGATAATGCCGCACTCAGATAGGCATAAACGCTTTCTGATTTATCACCCGATACTTCGGCCTTGATAGTGCCATCGTCGAGGTTAAGCTGGCCATTGGGGTCGGTGTAGTAGCCGCTTTCCGTTACGGTTATGGTAACCATTTTGACCGAAGGTAAACATAACAGGGCTTCGGTATCAGCTGGCGCACTGCTCCAGTCCGCAAATTGCATGTGGCTACGCACACGCCTTAGCTTTACGTCACCATCTGCTGAATAAGACTTGAGGTAATAGCCGTCGTGGCGTTGGTTATCATCCTCGGCGGCTTTAAATCCCGAAGCATCATTTTTGCGTAGGTTAACAGCAGCAATACCCCAGCGCAGGTCTGCTGACATGTCCATATAATCATCGATATAGACCGCCTGGTGTGATCTATGAAAAGCACCAAAACCCAGATGAACGACACCAATCTCGCAAGTGGTTCTGTCATAGTTGGTGGCTGAAATCGGTTCAGGTTGCAGACTATTCATTTCTGTTGCTCGCGCATAGGTGCAAGGTCTTTACGCGCAGTTTCACGGTATTCGGACGGTGTCATTCCCCTGACCTTAAGGAAATGCCGGTTAAAATTGGCAAGGTTCTTAAACCCGGCCTCTTGTGCAATAGATGTAATTTGCGCATCGGATGCATAAAGCATCCCGCACGCCTGCCCGATTCTTATTCGATTCAGGAAGTCAATAAAGCTGTGCCCGGTTATGGCTAAAAAGTTTCGGCTAAAGGTGACTTCAGTCATGTTGGCCATTTCGGCTGCTTGCGCTACGGTGAAACCTTCAAAGTAGTGCTTGGTTACATGGTCGACAACTTCAGCGATACGAGCGTGTTTGCCTCCACCTTCAGGCTGAATCAACTTCGCGCTGGACAGCGTTTTCTTTTCTGCGTGTTCGTTGAGTCGAACCAGGAAGCGTACAAAGGCCAGAATACGCTCGGCTCCTCTGTTGTCGCGAATGGATTCCATATGGCCACGTGCAAAGGTTGCGTTGAAACCTTCAAAATAAATTCCTGATTGGGCCAACTGCAACATCTGCAGTACTTGAGAAAATTCAGGAAATCCTTCTGCCAATTTTTCTACACTGTCGTGGCTGAATTGAATCAGCATGTCGCGCACGTCCAGGGGCTTTGACCAAATACTATCGGTAATCCAATTATGAGGCAGGTTGGGCCCTGTCATAAACAGATCACCGGTTTTGAAGTCACCGATGTAGTCGCCCACAAATGACTTACCTCGTGAGTCAACGATCAAATGCAATTCATATTCTTCGTGGGCATGCCAGCGGCACAGATCTGATGGCCATCCGTGTTCCAGATAGCGAATGGATCGTGAGCTTCGATCAACCTTTTCGATTTCAGGTTCAATTATCGACATAAACCTAACCGGCGCTTTCTACGCAGCAACTCCGGTACTCATTTCACCGCGCCGAAAGTCAATCCACGAACCAATTGCTTCTGGCAAAACCAGCCAAGCACAACGATCGGGCCAACTGCTGCAGCTGAAACGGCGGATAGTCGACCAAAAAACAATCCTTCAGGTGCACGGTTACCTTCAATCAGTTTCGATAGTGTTGCAGCATCGGTTGTTGTCAGACGCACTGTCCAGTAGGCCTCATTCCAGCAAAATATAAAGCACAGCAGGGCAGTCGATGCGACACCACCCCAAGCAAGTGGTATGAGAATATCCTTGATTTCACCCCAGGTGCTGACACCATCCATTTTGCCTGCCTCGATAATTTCTTTCGGAATTTCCTTGAAGTAGGTGAACAACATCCAGATTACGATCGGCAGGTTAATAAGGCTTAGCACGACGATGATCAGAAAATGTGTATCAAAGATACCCAGGTAATTTTTGGTCAGAAATGTCATGGGATAAAGCACAGCAGCTGCAGGCAACATTTTTGTTGATAGCATCCAGACCAGAATGTCCTTGGTATGGCGGCTTGGATTAAAAGCCATGGCGTAAGCTGCCGGTACTCCGACAAACAACGCAAACAAGGTTGCAAATGTTGAAGTAATTACCGAATTTATCGCAAACCGCCAATAGTCGTAGTTTTCCGTCATATTGGTGTAGTTTTCAAGTGTCGGCGTGAACTTGAAAAGAAATTCCGGTTTTACGGCGTCCGCATCTGTTTTGAAACTGGTGAAAACCAGCCAGAAAATCGGGAAGAAAAATATCAGTGCAACGGTCCAGGCCAACAAGGGCCAGAACACTTTGCCGAATTTGGATGTTTGGTCAATTACTGCCATGTCAGTCTCCTAATCCATCAAGCTCTTGCCGACCATGCGCAGCAAAAATATGGCTACGATGTTGGCAAGGATGACAGCAAAGATGCCGGCAGCACTGGCCGCGCCGATATTGTTAGAGGTAAATTCACCAATCAAATAGGGCAGGTTTTTATTTCCGTTACCACGACTGACAATTTCAATTTCTGCATACAGTGAGAGATGGAATATTGACTGTATCATTACAACAATGGCTATGGGGCGTGCCAGGTGTGGAACCGTCAGGTTGCGAAACCTGGACCAGGCACCAGCTCCATCAAGAATTGCTGCTTCTTTCTGGGATTCATCTTCCGATTGCAGTGATGTCATGAAAATCAGCACGGCAAAGGGAGTCCATTGCCAGGTCACCATCATGATCACAGCATAAGCCGAGGTCTGTGTTGCTCTGAAGGATATCGGTTCAAACTCGGGCCACAGTGAGAAAAACGCGCCGAGAACCGGGAAATCCTTAAGGCCTGCCACCATCGAATTCAAACCTTCAACAGCGATTCCATTAAGCCCCAATACTGGATCCAGAATCATGTTAATCCACAGAACAGCATTAACCGCAGGCATGACAAAGAACGGCGATATGAGCAGCACCCTGACAATGCCGCGCCCCGGGAAAGACCGGTTCACCAACATCGCCAACGCCAGACCGAGTATGACGGTCAGCACAAGGATACTACCAACGATGAACAGGCTGTTCTGAATGGCAAACCAGAAATCCTTGGCGTTCAACACATATTCGTAGTTTCCGAAACCACGCCAATTGCTGAAGGCCGGTTTCGTCCATTCAGGCTTTCTCAAGCTATTGAGCACGTAGCGAATAAATGAGAAATACAGCGTCATGCTTAGTGGAACAAGCATCCACAATAGCAACAGGATGACGGCTGGTGTCTGTAAAAGACGAGGAATTGTTCGTTTGGACATAGCTCTTAAACCTTGCAAACCGGGTGATCGCTGAGCTGGAATTGGCTAGAGATTAACCCGAGCGAGGGTTAGAAAACCTGGTAACCAAATATATTGAGTGTTCTACTAGTAAAAAGGCCCGGTGATCGCCACCGGGCCTTTCACTTACTTACTTACATCGTGATACTACTGGCTTAGTAGTAGCCCGCTTCTTTCATGATGGCATCAGCAGCAGATTGCGCTGCAGCAAGTGCGTCGTCAACTGACTTGGCGCCAGAAAGGGCAGCAGCCATTTCTTGAGCAACCGCTGAACCGACTTCCGGGAATTCTGGAATCGCAGCGAACTGTACACCTACATATGGCTTAAGGTCAGTAGCAGCAGGTGCTGCTGACTCGATAGCAGCCATTTCCGCAGCAGCGAAGCCTGCAACTGCCTGGAACTCAGGGTAGGCATAAGTTGAAGCACGTGTGCCAGTCGGTACTGAACCCCAACCAAACTCAGGATGGTCAGCTACAGCTTTGATGTACTCTTTTGAAGTAGCCCATTCGATGAACTGCTTGGAAGCTTCAGCGTTAGGTGAGCCAGCAGGTACTGCCATAGCCCATGCCCACAGCCAGTTAGCACCAACCGGGTTACCAGCGTTGGGTGACTGAGCGTAAGCAACACCGTCTACTTCAAGGAAAGATGCAGCAATAGTTGCGTCTATCCACATGCCACATTTGCCTTCGTTGTACAGAGCCAGGATTTCGTTGAAAGAGTTACCTTCAGAACCTGGAGGTCCGTAGTTACCCAACAGGTCTACGTAGAAGTTGATTGCATCTTTCCACTGCTGAGAATCCAGCTGAGGTTTGAAGTCTTTGTCGAACCAAGCGCCACCGAAAGAGTTAACAACAGTGGTGATGAACGCCATGTTGTCACCCCAGCCTGGCTTACCGCGCAAACATGCGCCGTAAATGCCATCGTCTGGCTTGTGAATCGCAGCAGCAGCAGCTTTGATGTTGTCCCAGGAATCGTTGTCGGCAACGGTTACGCCGGCAGCATCAGTGAGGTCTTTACGGTACATGACCATTGAAGACTCGCCGTAGAATGGAGCAGCATAGAGAGTGCCGTCGTGTGACAGGCCATTGCGCATTGCAGGCAGCATGTCGTCGATATCGTAGTCAGCACTGAATTCCAGTGGCTCGATCCAGCCAGCTGCACCCCAGATTGGCGCTTCCTGCATACCGATGTTGATGATGTCGTACTGACCACCGCCGGTTGCAGTATCAGAAGTTACCTGCTCTCGCAGAACGCCTTCTTCAAGAGAAACCCAGTTGAGTTTCGTGCCAGTTGCTTCAGTGTAGGCCTCTGCAACTTTTTGCATGTTGATCATGTGGCCATTGTTTACGATCGCAATGGTCAGCTCGTCAGCAGCTGAAGCGGTAGTCGCAGTTGCGCCACCCAGCACCATAGCGAGCGCTGTTTTATATACTAGTTTCATATTTCCTCCGAGAAACCAAAGAGTAGTTATTTACTGTCTGAGTAAAACTTTACTGTCTGAGTAAAACTGTTAAATCGTCTTTCCACAGTCCTGCTAATGTGAGTGAAATTGGGATAACGTGCAAATACAATTCTAACAAAAATGCATACGAATTTATCATATGCAGTGGGTAGTTGCTCTCAGTTTTGTATAATTCCAGGCTTTCAGCCTGTGTAAATGTGAGCGTTTTGCATTGGTGTGCGGGGAGATGCATTGCGAAGCATCACAGGCACACGGCACAGAACAGGAAGCATTCCAGGCGATTTTAGGGGTTGCAAAGTGCTTTTACAGGTTCTTGTGACTTCCGTCACACAGAGGCGAATTTGAGCTTTTCTTGCAGCCACAGAAAAACACTTTGCCGGATGATTCGGCCTCGTACTTGACCGGATTGAACTCTGTTTCTTTATGCGAGCCATCGCAGAATGGCTGTTTTTCACTTTTGCCGCAGCTGCACCAGAAGTAGCTTTTGCCTTCTTCCACTTCTATGGCATAGGGGGCTTTTTGCGGGCATTCGGGGTCTGACATGGTATGTCCTCTAACCAGTTATAAAATTGCCTGATCTTGGGTAGAGCGTACTCGGGCCTGTAAAGGTTGCTGACGCTTACGTGGCTGATTATACCTGTAAGGTGTCGCCAACATCGATTTAACAACATTGATTAAACAACATTGAGTTAATCAACCGGGCTCATCTTAACCAGTGTCGCTTTGTCAGCAACTGAATCACCTTCATTGAAGCAGATCTCGTCAATTCGGCCTTCCTCCGGTGCTTTAATCACATGCTCCATTTTCATTGCTTCAACCGCCAGTAGCGGCTGTCCCTGGCTGACGGTATCGCCCGGTTTGACGTGGATAGCGATAACCTTGCCTGGCATTGGCGAAAAAAGGCTGCCGGTTGCAGCGTTTTCGCTGACGGACAGATTGGCCGCATCAACCCGGTCTATTACCGGGCTTGCCGGGTGTAAGTAGCCTCCAATGCCAGCTTGCGGGTAAATGATTGAACGGTCGCCCTGCCTGCAGAGGCGGGCGTTCATACTTGTGCCTTCGATTTCCAGTGTCATGCCGGTTAATGCGGCATCGCTGGAAAACGCCTTTCTATCGATCAAGCGGGCAGAGATTCTGCTGGCGATTTCCCAGGCGCCCTTGTCTTTCGCTGAAGGGTTTATTTTTTTATCACCAGCTCTCGTACTGGGTACCAGGGGTTGAATGCTGATGTTGTAGTGAGTCACTGCTATGTTGTCAGCAAGTTGGTCATCGATTTGATTTCGCTCTATACCGACACGCACAATTTTTCCATTGCACTGCCATAGTTGGTTGCCTGCTGGAGCCGAGTTCAAGCGCCAACTGTAGCTATTGCCTGCTCCTCGCTCAAAACGTTCTATGGCCGCAAAAGCAAGCCATGTATCGGCTGAATCCCAAAGCGTTGATTCATTGCTACTTGCGTTTACTTCATTGCTGCCAGTGTCCGCCACTCCACGTTCGAGGGATTCTATAAATCCTGTACTGACCCCGCCTTCTGAGAAGGCGGGCTGGTTAAGCAAGTAACGTAGATACTGCAGGTTGGTAACAGGTCCGATGACCTGAGTATTGGCAAGAGCCTGGTCGAGAATCTGAATGGCACTCTCGCGGTTCTCCCCCCAGGCAATGATTTTAGCAATCATCGGGTCATAGAACACAGAAACGGTATCCCCGGTTTTGACACCAGTATCGACCCTTACTATCCCTGCGCCTGTAGTCTCGTTCCCTGGGAACCCGATAAAATCGAGCCTGCCGCTGGCTGGCAGAAAATCGTTTGCCGGATCTTCGGCGTACAAGCGTGCTTCCACAGCATGGCCACTGGAATTCAATTCCTGTTGCCGTTTCGGCAAGCGTTCCCCGGCCGCTACCCGCAACTGCCATTCAACAAGATCGGTTCCTGTTACCAGCTCGGTCACTGGATGTTCTACCTGCAGTCGGGTGTTCATCTCCATAAAAAAGAATTCACCGTCCTGTGAGGCGATAAATTCTACGGTTCCGGCTCCTACATAGCCTATAGCGTTGGCTGCATTGACTGCAGCTTCGCCCATGCGTTGACGCTGTTCATCGCTGATGCCAGGCGCTGGCGATTCTTCCAGTACTTTCTGGTGGCGTCTTTGTACCGAACAGTCACGTTCGAAAAGGTGTACATGGTTATTGTGTGTGTCACTGAATACCTGAATTTCAATATGGCGCGGGTTTTCCAGATAACGCTCCATCAACACATGGTCATCGCCAAAAGATGCAAGTGACTCGCGTTTGACGGCATTCAGCATGTCGTCGAAATCATTGGCCGTTTTGACGATGCGCATACCCTTGCCACCGCCACCGCTGCTGGCCTTAAGCATCAAGGGGTAACCGGTTTGCTCAGCCTGTTGCTTTAACACAGTAAGGCTCTGGTCGTCGCCATGGTAGCCAGGCAACACGGGAACGCCCGATTCCTGCATGAGTTTTTTAGCCGCTGATTTGGATGCCATGGCGTCCATTGCTGTTGCCGGCGGGCCAATAAATACAACGCCCTTTGCCGCACAAGCTTTCGCAAATGTGGAATTTTCAGAAAGAAATCCGTAACCCGGGTGAATAGCTTCAGCGCCTGTATCGATGGCTGCCTGTAAAACGGCATCACCATCAAGATAGCTATTTGCGGCTTCAGCAGTGCCTATGCATACAGCTTTATCAGCTTGTTGCACGTGCATGGCGTTGGCATCGATGTTGGAATGGACAGCTATGGTTTCTATGCCCAACTGTCGAGCTGTACGAATCACGCGGCAAGCGATTTCGCCACGATTCGCAATAAGGATGCGACGAAACATCAGCTTTTACCTTTATGGGCTGGCTTGCCAGTTGCGTTCACGGGTGCCCATGATGGAGGTCGTTTTTCTAGAAATGCGGCAACACCTTCGCGGCCTTCTTTACTGGCTCGCGCATCTGCGATACTCGCTGCAGCATCTTCCAGTGTCGTTGCGTCAATGGACCTGCCGGACATGGTTTCAACTAATTGTCTGGCCTTCATCTGTGCATCTGGGCTACCGGCCAGTAACTCTGAGATCAGTTTCTCGATGGTTGGCTGCAGCTCATCGGCCGCTGTGACTTCGTGTACCAAACCAATCTTCTCAGCGGCGGATGCATTGAAGCGCTCAGCACTGGCGAAGTAACGCGTGGCCTGGCGTGAACCGATCGCTTTGATGACAAATGGACTGATCGTACCGGGTATTAAACCCAGCCTGACTTCCGAGAGGCTGAAAATCGCTTTGTCTGATGCAATGGCAATGTCACAACAGGCAACCAGACCAACGCCCCCACCGAAAGCTGCACCTTGAACGGCGGCTATTGTTGTGCAGGGAAAGTTATCCAAAGCGTGCAGCATCTCAGCGAGAGCCAGCGCATCTTTAAAATTCTCATTATCTGTATAAGTGGCACTGCGTTTCATCCAGTTCAGGTCAGCACCCGCCGAAAAACTTTTACCGTTTGCTTGTAAGACCAGTACGCGAGGGTTTGTTGCCGCAACGGAATCCAGTGCCTTGTGAAGGTCGCTGATCACGGCATCATCAAAGGCATTGTGTACGTCGGGCCTATTGAGTGTAAGGCGAACAACCGCGTGGTCTTCTTCAATAATCTTCAGAAACTCGCTCATCATCTACATCCTGAAAACGCCAAAACGAGTTTCTTCGATGGGCGAGTCTAATGCCGCGTCCAATGCCAGAGCCAATACCTGACGGGTATCTTGCGGCGCGATAATGCCGTCATCCCAAAGCCTGGCACTGGCGTAGTAAGGGTGGCCTTGTGTTTCGTATTGATCCAGTAATGGTTGCCGAAATTCAGCCAGCTGTTCTTCACTCATGGGTGTGCCTTTGGCCTGCATGGCGTCAGCGCGGATTTGTGATAAAACGCCAGCTGCCTGTTCGCCGCCCATGACCGATATACGAGCGTTGGGCCACATCCACATGAACCGTGGGTCAAATGCCCGCCCGCACATGCCGTAGTTGCCCGCGCCGAAACTGCCACCAACAATAATGGTGAACTTGGGAACGTTGGCACAGGCTACTGCTGTCACCATCTTTGCGCCGTCTTTGGCAATGCCACCTGATTCGTATTTTTCACCAACCATGAAGCCAGTAATATTTTGTAGAAAAATCAGTGGAATTTTTCGTTGTGAACAGAGTTCAACAAAGTGCGCACCCTTGAGGGCTGATTCGGAAAACAGGACACCATTGTTGGCAACGATGCCAACTGCATTACCATTGATTTGTGCAAATGCACAAACCAGTGTGTCACCGTAGCGTTGCTTGAATTCGTTAAAGCGACTGCCGTCAACGATGCGTGCAATGATTTCACGACTATCAAAAGGGGTACGTGGATCTTTGGGCACAATACCGTTGAGTTCGTTGGTATCGTAGGCGGGCTCATCCACCGCATCGGCTGTCGTGTTGTTACCGTGAAAGCTATTTGCTGCACGGGGAGGGCGATTCAGGGTTGCTACAATATTGCGGGCAATACCCAATGCTTCTGTTTCGTTATTGGCATAGTGATCGGTCACACCGGATTTCGAACTGTGTACATCGGCACCACCCAGATCTTCAGCAGACACAACCTCACCGGTGGCGGCTTTTACCAGTGGCGGCCCGCCCAGGAATATGGTGCCGTTACCCTTAACGATGACACTTTCATCGGACATTGCAGGTACGTATGCACCACCGGCGGTGCACGAGCCCAAAACAACAGAAATCTGCGGTATGCCCTGAGATGACAGAGTTGCCTGATTAAAGAAAATTCGGCCGAAGTGTTCGCGATCCGGAAAAACATCATCCTGCAACGGCAGGAACGCACCGCCTGAGTCGACCAGATAGATACAGGGCAATTTATTATGCCGGGCGACTTCCTGGGCACGTAGATGTTTTTTAACGGTCAATGGATAGTAAGTGCCGCCTTTGACCGTTGCATCGTTGGCGACCAACACGCAAGGGCGCTGGTGTATCCAACCAATACCCGTGACAACACCTGCGCTGGGCACGGCATCATCGTAAACTTCATAGCCTGCCAGTTGGGATAGTTCCAGGAAAGGCGAACCTTCATCCAGCAGCAAATCAATTCTCTCACGCGGCAAAAGTTTTCCACGTTGACGGTGGCGCGCAACGGATTTCTCGCCGCCCCCGAGCATGACTTCGGCGACGCGGGCTTCAAGATCAGCGACCAGCGACAACATGTGTTCGCGGTTTTCGGCAAACGCCGCACTGTTGGTATTGATTTTTGATTCGAAAGCAATCATGGGCCGGTTTTACCAGAAGTTTGCCAAGGGCTTTCTGTCCAGCAGCTGCCACCAGCCGCGCAGAATCCTGTACGCTGCAATAGCGAAGACCATGAGGATAGGCCACCACTGGCCAGACCGTACCCAAAGGTAAAATGCCAGGGCATAAGCCGGGGCAAGTAACCAGAAGGTCAGTATTTGCCAGCGAAAGTGCGAGGCTGCAAACGTGTCTTGCACATGGTGCTTGTTGGTGTGGTTCACAAGCATGCCAATGATTGCTGTTATTCCGAATAGAAAGTGTAAGCCCTGCAGCAAATAAACCAGCAGCCCAAGGCTATAGGCTTTTTTGTCCAGCTTTTGTTGTTGGTCAATTGTGGAAGGGCGGCTCATGCCTGGCGACCGGGCAGCGAGCGCGAGATGACCAGGCGCTGTACTTCAGACGTGCCTTCATAAATCTGGCATACACGCACATCACGGGCTATTCGCTCGACTGGGAAATCTGCAAGATAACCATAACCACCGTGTATTTGAATCGCTTTTGAGCAAACGGTTTCTGCCATCTCGCTGGCAAACAGTTTTGCCATTGAGGCTTCTGTGAGGCAGTCCTTGCCTGAATCACGTAAGCGAGCTGCACGATGGGTCAACAGGCGTGCTGCATCGATGCTGGTTGCCATATCAGCCAGCATAAAGGCGATGGATTGCTGTTCGAATACAGGCTTGCCAAATGCTTCGCGTTCGCTGGCATAGGTCAGAGCTGCTTCGTAGGCGGCACGTGCCATACCAATGGCCTGTGATGCTATGCCGATACGGCCACCTTCGAGATTGGCCAGTGCGATTTTGTAGCCTTGGCCTTCTTCGCCCAGCAGGTTGCCAGCCGGGATATGACAGTCATTGAAAACAATCTGGCAGGTGTCAGAGGCACGTTGCCCCATTTTGTGTTCGGTGCTGGCGACTTCGTAGCCTTGCGTATCAGTGGGAACGATAAAAGCCGAAATGCCACGTTTGCCAGCCTGTGGATCCGTTACAGCAAAAACAATGGCGATTTCTGCTGTGCTACCTGAGGTGATGAACTGTTTTGTGCCGTTCAAAACCCATTGATTACCTTGCATCTCTGCGCGGCATTTTAGCGCCGATGCATCTGAGCCGGCCTGTGGTTCCGTAAGACAGAATGCGCCGAGTTTCTCACCGCTGGCCAAGGGGCGCAGGAAATCGTTTTTCTGCTCTTCAGTGCCAAATTTGAGAATAGGCAGACAGGCGACAGAATTATGTACGCTCATGATAGTTGAGCATGCTCCATCGCCGCTGGCTATTTCTTCCAGCGCCATTGAGTAGGCAACATTGTCAACATTGCTACCGCCAAATTTTTCAGGCACCAGCATACCGAGCAAACCCAGTTCACCCATTTGCTGTATTGCTGTTTTCGGGAAGTTTGCGTTGCGATCCCAGTCTGCGGCGTTAGGTGCAAGTTCGGCGCGTGCAAAGTCTCGCGCCATATCGCGAATCATCAGTTGTTCATCACTGAATTCCATAATTTCGCTCTACAGGCTGTCAGTCCGTTAGCTCTACAGCCATAGCTGTAGCTTCACCGCCACCAATGCAAAGGGCCGCGACACCGGTTTTCATGTTGTGAACGCGTAGTGCATTGATCAATGTCACGAGTATGCGTGCGCCTGATGCTCCAATCGGATGACCCAGTGCGCAAGCCCCGCCATGAATATTCACCCGTTCGACATCGAGTTCCAGGTCGTGGATGGCCGCCATCGTAACAACGGCAAATGCTTCGTTGATTTCGTACAGGTCAATTTCGTCTGCCTTCTTGTTGATTTTGCCAAGCAAGCGTTTTACGGCATCAACCGGGGCTGTCGTGAACCATTGAGGTTCATGCGCATGTGATTCGTGTGCAAGTATGGTGGCAACCCATTTGACTCCACGTTTCTCGGCTTCGGATCGGCGCATCATGACCAGTGCTGCTGCGCCATCAGAAATTGATGAGGAGTTGGCGGCTGTGACTGTTCCGTCCTTGGCGAATGCCGGGCGCAGTGTGGGTATTTTTTCGAGATTGGCTTTTGGTGGTTGCTCGTCCGTGTCGACAACCGTATCGCCCTTGCGACCCTTGAGCGTAATCGGGGTGAGTTCTTTGGCAAAGCTGCCGTTGTCTATCGCGCTCTTCGCACGATTCAGAGACCTGATGGCGAATTCATCCTGTGCTTCACGGCTGAACGAGTAACGAGTGGCGGTGGCTTCGGCGAAAACACCCATCAACTTGCCTTTGTCGTAAGCATCTTCAAGACCGTCGAGAAACATATGGTCCTGCAGTGCTGCATGGCCCATACGCAGGCCGGCACGTACTCGTGGTGCCAGATAGGGGGCGTTGGTCATGCTCTCCATGCCACCTGCCACCATGACGGTGTTAGTGCCGGCACTCAGCAGGTCGTGCGCCATCATCACGGCCTTCATACCGGAGCCGCACATTTTGTTGATCGTGGTACAGCCACAATTGAGCGATAGGTCAGCACCCAGTGCTGCCTGACGTGCCGGTGCTTGACCTTGTCCGGCGGGTAGCACGCAGCCCATCAGTACTTCCTGCACATCGTCGTTGGCAAGGCCACTACGCCTCAGTGCATCACTGATCGCTGCAGCACCCAGCTCAGCAGCAGTGGTGTCAGCCAAGGCACCCTGGAATCCACCCATGGGTGTGCGCGACAAATCGACAATCACTATGGGGTCTTGTTTGCTCATACGGCTATCAGCTCAATTCTGTCGGTTGATTAATCA
>CALLOA010000206.1 GCA_938005265.1 uncultured Granulosicoccaceae bacterium | reverse complement strand
TGCCTATGATCTGCTGGTGCAAGCCGAATCAGGTCTTATCGAAGTATCGGGTAGCGCTGGAGAAGCCGGCCGTATCGGCATTTCCGTATGTGATATCGGCGCCGGTATGTCTGCCCATGCAGCAATACTGGAAGCTCTGATTGCTCGCGCGATAAGCGGCAAAGGACGAGCACTAAAAATCTCATTGTTCGATGTCGCTGCGGAATGGATGAGTGTACCGTTTATTCATGCCAAGTACGGTAATGGCGCACCTGTACGCAGTGGTTTGCACCACCCGTCAATCGCGCCCTATGGTGCATACCAGACCGGCGATAAGACAAGAACATTGATATCCATCCAGAATGAACGTGAGTGGCAACGTCTGTGTGGCGATGTTTTCACCGACGAGACGTTTGCAAACCACGAATTGTTCCGCACCAATAACTTGAGAGTTGCCAACCGCAAACAGTTGGACCAGCGCATCAATGACATCCTGTCTGGCCTGTCAGCGGCTGAATTTCGCAAAAAACTCGGCGCTGCCAAAATTGCTTATGGAGCGATTAACACTACCGACGATTTACTGAGTCATCGTGCTCTGAAAACCACGAGTTTGAGTAATAGCAAAGGTGAAAAACTTGAACTACCGGTATCACCTGTTGCAGAAAATCCGAATCTCAACCGACGCGCACCCCGATGTGGCGAACACAGTGATGCAATCAGGAAAGAATTCTCGGCTTCCTAGAAGTTGTTGCGCTCGCTACTCTATCTGATTTTGTAGCAACAGATAGCCATCAAAATCAAAAGGGGTGTAAAAATAAAAATTTCAAAGCTGGGTTTTGAAAACAGATTGGCGATGCTATTACCTACAAGCCACCAAAAAAGAAAAGGAAATTTTTTGCGAATCATCGCGCCGGTGTGCAGTGTGATGGTAACTCATCACCTTGCCACTGGTTGATCTCAGTATCTGACTCTTTTGAGAAACGCCCTTTAGACAGGTAATGAATCACCTGTAATATTACTGCTTCATCACGCATTATAAATGGATGCGAAACCGCAACAGTTATAAAGTCACACATACCCTGCAGCTGTGCGCTGGCAACGGATACCTTGCCGTCGTCAGGATCTGGCAGGTAGGTCGACAACAGCAAATTGATACTACGAGTGCCGGCAACCACACCAAGGTCAAACGTCGCCGGCCCTAGACTGCGCGGTATGCTGGCAGCATCAGTTCCCAACTTTAATCCGGCAGGACCATTCAGCAATTCAAAACCCGGCGTATCGCGTAATGCGTCAACTACCTCACTACCCTGATTCGGCGGAGCCAGCATCACAACACGTCCCAGGTTTTCTATCGGAGTGTTCTGAAGATATTGCCTGATGAGTATGCCACCCATGGAGTGACTGACAAAATGCACAATTCCGGCCCCCTGCCGCTCGCAAGATTCCAGACCGCGGGCAACGGCCGACTCAGCCAGCTCAGGCAATGAGTATTTACGCGAGGGGTAATCAATATTGGCAACCGTGTACCCTGTCTGTTCAAGCTTCTCAGCCAGCTTTTTCATTGAAGCAGCACTTCGGGCCAGACCATGCAATGCTACAACGCACTCATTGGAACTGGATTCGCCTTGCTCACCAGCCACTGAAGTGGCCAATACATTGTTTGAAAACGCTGGCAGAGCAAGGGACAGTGACACAATCAGTAACCACCGCGTGTTTGCTCGCCTAATGGCAAATAGATACAAATATTTATTCATAATCACACGTAGCATGAAAGTCATCCAGAGAAACAATAATGTGCCAACACCTTGAATAATGCACCTGCGATGCTGAGTAATAGCTGAATAAACACTGCTACAGCCATGCCACCGAAGTTTTAGAAAAGCATTGCCGCCATCATCTATATTCGTCAATATAGATAGCACATAAAACACATCGCAATGTCTGGCTGAATTTGCAGTCCGACACCTCACATTATGAAAATACAGAATATCCGGGTTCATGTGCTTGAGTGCCCACTAGAAACGCCATTTGCATTCTCACAGGGCTGGGTCAAATCGCGATCGGCCACACTGCTTGAGATTACTACTGATAATGGTATCACCGGTTGGGGCGAAGCTTTTTCACAAGGGCTTGAGCCTCCACAGATTGCCGCCGCAGCTATCGAATTTGCATTGAAGCCCGAACTGCTGGGACGCAACCCACTTGATACTGAGGTACTTTGGCACGAACTCTATAACAAGACTCGTGATTTTGGCCGCACGGGGTCTGTTATGTCCGCCATTAGTGGTGTGGATATGGCGCTGTGGGATATCGCCGGTCAGTTCCTGCAGCAACCAGTCGCCCAACTACTGGGCGGATACTTTCGTTCACACGTGCAGCCTTACGCAACAGGTTTCTATCGCATAGATGGCCAGGGAGAGTGCGACAGACTTGCCGAGGAGGCGATACAACACCGGGAGAATGGTTTCAGTCTGATGAAAGTCAAACTCGGATTTGGCGTAGACGACGACGTGGAAGTAATGCACGCAATCGCCAGTGCACTACAAGGAACCGAGGTACGGTTGATGGTCGACACCAATCATGCCTACGGCAGGCACGATGCACTTGCACTTGGCGAGGCCATCGAAGAGTTCGATTTACTTTGGTATGAAGAACCAGTGGTACCAGAGGACAAGGGCGGTTATCGCGAACTAAAAGAAAAACTGGTGATGCCGATTGCCGGTGGTGAAAACGAACACAGCGCCTATGGATTTCGCGACTGGTTTAGTAACAATGCACTGGATATAGCACAACCCGATTTGGGCTCCTGCGGCGGTTTCAGTGCGGCGAGACATATCGTCGCTATGGCACAAGCCCACGGTGTAAGGGTAAATCCACATGTTTGGGGGTCAGCCGTAGCGCAAGCAGCTTCCTTACAACTACTGGCAGCCCTGCCCGTCACAAACCACAATCTTTTTGCCAATCAGCCAGTACTGGAGTTCGATACGTCATCCCACCCGTTTCGTACCGAACTGGTTGAGCATCCCATCACGCGAGATAACAATCTCGTTAAAATCAGTACGAAACCGGGGCTCGGTATCAATGTGAACCGCGACGTTATCGAAAAATTTCGCGTTAATTGAGATACAGCCGTTTTGCAATCGAGCAACAGAGCCATGCGTTCCTTATCAATTCAACAGGCACGTTGTGTTGTGCTGAACGCACAGGGATTTTCCGCCAACACGGCAACTGCCAACAATCGCAGAGATTCGGACAGCAGCTGGCAACAAATCAAACCCACACTGCTCAACATGCGGGCACTTCAGCTTGATGCCATCAATACCATCATTCGTACACATTACATGCCGCTCTATTCCAGGCATGGCAACTATGACAGAGGCACACTCGACAAGCACTTGTTTGAACCGACATTGCAAACCAGCAGCAAACGAAAATTTTTCGAGTACTGGGGCCACGAATGCTCAGTCATGCCAATCGAAGACTATCCGCTAATCTACTGGCGTATGCAGAATGCACGGGAACACAAAGGTCTGTACAAGCAGTGTGTAGATCTTGCCGTTAACCGACCGGCCTTTATCAAACAGATCAAATCAGCGATTGCCAGCAATGGCCCAATGGCTTCACGCGAACTTGAAAGCTCAAAACGGGGCCCCGGCATGTGGCAATGGAGCGATACTAAACAAGCTCTGGAATATCTATTCTGGACTGGTGAAATTACAACGCGTGGCCGCGAGCGCTTTGAACGATTGTATGATTTGACCGAGAATACGATCCCGTCCCGAATACTCGACAAATGTTCAGTCAATAAAAAGGACAGAGAGAATTCCCAGGATGA
>CALLOA010000205.1 GCA_938005265.1 uncultured Granulosicoccaceae bacterium | reverse complement strand
GCAACATCATACTTTGCGGGTCAAACCAACGACCCTGATAGAGTAAGGTGCCCAGGCGTCGACCCAGCTGGCGATAATTATCAATACTGTCTTCGTTATGAATCCCGGCGAGCAAACGTTCGTAAGTTATATGCAATAACGCCATACCGGGGGCTTCATAGATACCGCGACTCTTGGCTTCAATAATCCGATTCTCGATCTGGTCGCACATACCCAGACCGTGACGCCCACCGATGCGGTTGGCTTCATCGAATAATTCAACATCGCTTGCAAAGCTGGCACCATTGAGCTTCACGGGCATTCCAGCCTCGAATGTCACGCTGACCTCCTCCTCTGCGATTTCAACTGAGGAGTCCCAGAACCGAACACCCATAATGGGCTGAACGATATCAATCCCGGTATGGAGAAATTCCAGATCCTTTGCCTCATGGGTAGCACCGAGCATATTGGCATCGGTTGAGTAGGCTTTTTCCTTGCTATCACGATAAGGCAAGTTGTGAGTTTTCAGATACTCACTCATCTCATCGCGCCCGCCCAGCTCATCAACAAAGTCCCGGTCGAGCCAGGGCTTATATATGCGCAGACCGGCATTGGCCATCAAGCCATAGCGATAGAAGCGCTCGATATCATTTCCCTTGTAGGTGGATCCATCACCCCAGATATTGACATCATCCTCCTGCATTGCTTTCACCAGCAAGGTACCAGTGACAGCCCGCCCCAGCGGCGTAGTATTAAAATACCGCTTGCCTCCACTCTCGATATGGAAAGCCCCGCACATCAGTGCTACCAGCCCCTCATGCACCAGCACTTCACGGCAATCCACGGTTCGCGCAATCTCGGCACCATACTCTTTTGCACGGCGCCCGATATCGTCAAAATCGTCTTCGTCAGGCTGCCCCAGATTGGCTGTATAAGCGCAGGGCACGGCCCCCCGTTGGCGCATCCAGGCAATCGCCGCAGAGGTATCCAGACCACCGGAAAAGGCAATACCGACCCGATCTCCCACTGGCAGGGATAGAAGTATTTTGTTCATAAATTCCTGAATTGGTTTTGATTTGCAGAATGTGCTTATTTTGCCGCAGCTAGCGCCTGCATACCATCAACAGTTTGTCGGGCACCTGAAAGCATGAACGAATGCTCCGACCCGACGAAAAACATGCTAATACCCAACTCTCTGAGTTCAGCAGCCACGGCCATATCAGGTACAAAGGTCATACAGGCCTTGTCCGCATGATTCGCTGCATCGGCAGTCAGCCGTATCGCCTCACGAACGGCTGCATCAGCCATGCTGGTTTTGCCCAGACAGACCGCAAGATCGGCTGGCCCGACGAACAGGCCATCTATGCCATCGATTGCTGCGATGTCGGCTGCGGCATCTACGCCCTCGGGCTCCTCGATTTGGGCAATGACAACGGTCTCAGATGACTTTTCCAACACGTCAGGCATTGTGCGACTGGCGAAGCCGGCCCAGCGGGTAGAGCCAGCATAGCCACGCCCGCCATGTCCGAACCGACCGGCTCGCGCAATAGCTTTTGCTTTTTCAACCGTGTCGATATGAGGCACCACCACTCCGGTCGCGCCTGAGTCCAGGGCCGCCAGCAAATATTGCGGTTCAGCCGACGGCACCCTCACCAGAGCAGGGAAATCAAGGGCATTGGTGAGTGCGAGACAGGCATCAAGCCGGGCCCGGTCAAAAGGAGCATGTTCAGCATCCAGGCAGATGAAATCGAGCCCCGATAAAGCCAGCACCTCGATCAATTCATAAGCCGGTGTTTTCAGAAACGTACCACCGAGAATGTCTCGCGACAGCATGCGGCTTCGAAAAGCCGGGCAGCGAGTCTGTGCTTTGTCATCTACCATTGGGTAAGCCTTGGGTTTTAAGTACTGGAAACGCTGTCAATCGCGTAAACTTTTAAGCACACAGTCAGTATGCCCAAACATGTTGTGGTTAATATGAAAGTTGCATGCTGGCTTTGCGAATCAGCTTCCATGCAACGCTACTCGCAACCCAAACGATAGGCAAGCCTGAACAGGGCATTTGCTACCAACTAACGAGTTTTCTGGCAACCCTGCTGACATTATGATCGAACCTGTACATGGCAATAAGCAATACTGGGATGATGCCTACGACAACAGCAAAGCAGTAGGTGGGTCTGGGCAGCTTCTTGAGGCCTGGAACACATCTGCTGAGCAGTTCAGGCAACGAACCCGTTCAGAAAATCGTTTCCTGCCGGATATTTCCTACGCACAAGGGCCACGCCACTGTTTTGATCTGTTTCTTCCGGAAAACGATGCTGATTCACTTGGCCTGGTGATGTTCGTGCACGGCGGCTACTGGCAGCGATTGGGTCGGGAGGTATTTTCGCATCTGGCCAATGGCCCGGTGACGAGAGGTTGGAGTGTCGCGATACCCAGCTATGATCTGTGTCCCGATGTGGGCATTCCCGATATTGTTGAGCAAATGGCACAGGCGCTGGAATCAGCCGTTGAACAAACCGGTGGCGAGAACAAACCCATTCGTCTGCTCGGGCATTCTGCGGGCGGGCATCTTGTTACAAGACTGGTAAGCCAGGCGTTCAGCAGTTCTGAAAATCCCGGTGACCCGATGCAAAGGAAAGGTATAAACAGATCACTGATAAAAAATATAAAACGGGTAGTCAGTGTTAGTGGATTGCATGATCTTCGCCCGTTAATTAACACCTCGATGAATGAGGTACTGTTACTCGACCGCGAAACCGCTACCAAAGAAAGTCCTGCCTTACTGTCTCCGATCTCGCACTTACCCGTAACATGCTGGGTCGGTGGTAATGAACTACCGGAATTGCAACGCCAGTCATCACTGCTGGCGAACATCTGGCGAGGATTCGGTATACCTATTGAAGCGATAGCCGAACCTGCAAAAAACCACTTTGATGTAATCGAAAGTCTGGCTCTGCCAACTTCACCACTGGTGGACAAGCTTTTAAGCTAAAAATACCAGGCTATTGCCAACTCATTAATAATGTGAAGTTGCGCAGGCAATAGCATCGGCAAACAACATTTTGTGTGCGGCAATGCAGTCTGAAAGCGTCGCAAATAACAATTGAGAATAGCGATTTCTCCGCCATTTGCCTTATTTTAGTAATAGTTTGTGTAAAAATCGGCACTTTGGTTACAACATTGTGAATAGTTGTAATTTGGTTACATGAACGGTTTCACTCTTTGTCTGGCACATCTATATTGACGTTTCTTAATTGATCTAGATGTAGAGAGTAATTTTATGTTGATACTTACAAGGCGTGTGGGTGAAACAATTAACATTGGTGATGAAGTTACCGTCACTGTTTTGGGAGTTAAAGGTAATCAAGTCCGGATTGGTGTCAATGCCCCCAAAGAAGTGGCCGTGCATCGTGAAGAAATCTATCGTCGTATTCAGGAAAACTGGACGGCTGAACAGAAGACGCTGGAGAGCACAAAGAGTAAATCTGCCACAGCAAAACCGGAACTGGAGCCAGCCTGACTTAGTTGGCCCAATATCTTAGTTGGGTTAATACTAAACGGACGTTGTTAGGTTCTTCTCAGACCATCTGCAAGAACCTCAAACAACCAGATGTAATTCAGCAAAACCCACGCTCAGCAAACCCTTAAGCTGAAACCTTTTTATCACCGGACCGCCAGCAGCAATTGGCGGCTCCGGTGTTCCCCTCTCAATGTTCCATCTCTATCTAACTTTTATCGCATTCCTATTTTTATCGCATTCCTGTTACAGCTTTATCTTTTCACAGCTATACCATTAAACGTCCACACACGATTCCCTGTGCTTTTTAATGCCATTCAACCTCGGCAATAATTTGACGACGCCTGCTAAAAAATGCCGCTGCTGCTGAGCCACAGCGAACCCATCAAGCTGGCGAAGACGATGAAGAGGGCTGCCCTTTACCCGCAACCTTTTCCATCAGATAAATCGACACACCACCTGCGAATGCAAGCAAGACAGCGAGCCAATTACTCGCGTCCAACAAGGATGGCAAGAACCATTCGTACCCGGCAACAACCTCTTTTGCAGGTTTTCCTTCACGCTGAATAGTTTCAATCAACGTAGTTTTCCATGGCCATATGATGGCGAGTGAGCCCAATATGAATCCCGTCATCAGTGCCAGCGTGGCATCATGAAAGTGCTTGAATACCCATGAAAGAATATGGGAAAAAGCAATAAGACCAAAAGCGCAACCGAGTAGAAGAGGCAGCAACACGCCAAGGTCTGCACGCCCGATGGCACCAAGAATCAAGGCGTAATTACCCATTATAATCAGAACAAAAGAACCGGATAGACCTGGCAAAATCATACTGCATATCGCAACAATACCGCACAAAAACACATAGAAAAACGAAGCGTTTTCGGTTGCAGGTGCAAGCATGGCAATTGAAACCGCAATTGCGGTCCCTAAAACCAACATGGTTATAGCCAGCAAACCCCATTGGCGTACCGTTTTACCGACAAAATATACCGACAACAGAATCAAGCCGAAAAAGAAGGCCATGGTGAGCAGCTCATGATGCTCAAGCAGAAACTCCAGTAGTTTTGCCAGCGAAACAATACTGATGACCACGCCGAGCAGCACAGCGCTTAGGAACGTTCCATCAACGACCCGCCACGCCTCGCGGAATTGCCGCTTTAACAGCAGTGCCAGCACTTTATGGTCAAACGATTTGATGGCATCAATCAGCCGTTCGTAGATACCGGTGATCAAGGCAATAGTGCCACCCGAAACACCCGGTATTACGTTGGCCGCGCCCATTGCCAGACCTTTCAGAAATAGACCGGCAAATCCGGCAGCTGATATATTGGACATGAATTAGTTTGCGTTGTAGTAGAGGATAAACCAGGGCAAATTATAGTTACTGATGTCAAAACCACGCGCAGATTGCGGTATTACGCTCAGTATAGGGAAGATTTCAAGAAACAGGCCACTAAAGCAGGCATGATACTATGTGGGTGAAGCCACAAGACCGGGCCTGACTTTCGCACCTTACTTGCATACTTTACCAGCATGTCTGATTTTTGAAGCCAGCTTGCACAACAGGTACAGACTCAAGCGGGACATTCAGCGCAAACTGGGACATACAGCTTAGCTTATAGAGTCAGCTATCCAGGTCAGGCCTTTGAACCGGAGGATTCCTGTGACTATACAGGCAACAAAGGTACACACTGCATTCAGGCGACTACTTCGTAGAAGAAACCTGGAATATCTGTTTGCAACCATACTCTCCATTGCTGTGGTTGTACTTCTGGAAGCCAAATTGGCAGGCGACAAAAAAACTGCCGCATCGCAGTCGGCTGACACAACATCCGCTGTGCAGGAAGCTGATTCGGCTCAATTTGTCACCAACCAGGCAGATGGCCTGCTTCAAAACAGCCAAGTCGCATCAAAGCACGAGCGATTGCCCTCATCCACGATTGTCGAACAACTACCCTTTACACTCGACGATGAACTGCAGAATTCCCTGACTAAAGGCAACACCGATGAGGTAACAAACGCTTTGCTGCAAAAAGCGTCTGCTGCTGTTAGCAATGGCGAGTACGCAGAACTGGGTAGAACCATCGCCTTATTAGGCAGCGTCACACTGCTGCAACGTGATACAGAAAGTGCCAGCGTCTATCTTGAAGAAGCTCTGGAAATTTTTGAACTGGAAGAGGATGAATTGGGTATAGCCGGTGTTGAGTTATTACGCGGGCAATTGAATATTGAAAAGCGGTGGCAAGCGCGGGAAGCCGCCTATGCCTATGACAAAATGCTGATTGCAGGTTGGAAAATTGCCAAAGGTCGTTTTGCGGAAGCTGAATCAGCACTTCAACAAACCATTCAAAGTAATCTGGATTTGAACCGCTACGGTGCAGCAGCTGCAGGTTATGATGCGTTGTTCCGCGGCTATCAGAAAAACGGACTGGACTCTGAAGCCACGAATGCTGCCATCGAGGCGGCCAAACTTCACGCAGCATCCGGGCGCCCACTCAAAGCCAGCTCTTATCTTGAAAGGCTGGATGAATTTGGTATTGACGATGCCAGTCGCCAAGCGCTGCAACAGGAATTACGCGGATTGCAAGCTGACTATGAACAAGGCATACAGCAAATCGGCAGCGCGCGAAACTACCAGCAGCTCTACCATCACTACATTAACGAAGGAGACCCGGTACGTGCCTGGCAGTTTCGATTAAAATCCCGAGAATCGCTTGACGGCGTTTCCAAAAGAGCCATGCATCGGCGCCAGACCGGTGTCATAGCACTGCTTTATACTTCAAACGACCAAATGAAGGATGCAGTAAGGGCGCTGCAAAGAGCAGAACGTGTTTTCACTAATCACGATGCCGATCATTTAAGGGATCTTACCGACTCATTAAAGGACAGAATTTATTAAAGACCGCATTGACTCCGAAAGACCGCATTGACTCCAATGGCCCGCATTGACTGAATACGGGCAGTTGCAACGGCAAGTTGCCCAGCCTGTTTGGTCGGAAAATCAGGCCGGCATTGACTCCTCGACGAGGTCCGCCCAATAGCTACACCCATATGGTATAGCTTCATCATTAAAATCGTATTTCGGATGGTGAACACTTGCAGTGTCCCCATTACCTATAAAAATAAACGAACCCGGGCGTGCCTCCAGCATATAAGAGAAGTCTTCCGCTCCCATGAGAGGCTTGGTATCGCCATCAACACGATCGTCTCCAACCAGTGATTTCGCGACAGCAACAGACAGGTTTGTTTCAGCTTCCGTTGTTACGGTGACAGGATAACCGCGACGAAAATCCATTGTTGCTTTTGCACCAAACGAAGCAGCGATATTTTCTGTGATCATACCAATGTGCTTTTCAGCCATATCACGCATTTCGTTTTTAAGTGCTCGAACAGTGCCTTTCATTTTGGCTTTCTGCGGCAACACGTTGAAGGAATCACCTTCTGTATGCAACGTGGTTACCGACACGACCAGTGATTCTTTGGGATCAAGATTACGTGACGCTACTGACTGCAAGGCGGTCATTATATGGGCTGCAACCAATGTCGTGTCCACAGCCATATGTGGCATGGCAGCATGCCCGCCCTTGCCTTCTATGTGAATTTCAAATTCAGCGGTAGACGCCATGAGAGGACCGATGCGAGTGGCAAACTGCCCCACCGCCATTCCTGGCATGTTGTGCATCCCATACACCTGTTGAATACCAAAGCGTTCCATCATGCCATCGTTAACCATTTCACGGCCACCACCACCGCCTTCTTCGGCGGGCTGAAAAATTACGGCAACGGTTCCGTTAAAATTACGTGTTTCAGCCAGATATCTGGCAGCCCCAAGCAGCATGGCAGTATGACCGTCATGGCCGCAGGCATGCATTTTTCCAGACACGGTGGATGCGTAAGGCAATCCCGTATCTTCGATAATGGGTAATGCATCCATGTCAGCCCGCAAACCGATGACCCTGCCAGATGCCTTACTGTTACCGTGTATAAGACCGACGACACCGGTTCGCCCGATGCCTTCCACGACTTCGTCCACCCCGAATTCACGTAATTTGTCTGCCACAAACCCCGCAGTGCGTTCAACATCGAACTGCAACTCCGGATGCGAATGAATTTCTCTGCGCCAGCCGGTAATTTCCTGGTGCATATCAGCTAACCTGTTTCTGACGGGCATATGTCTATCTCAGTGGTTGTCGGTACAGCAATCATATCGCTACCGGGCAGAAAAATCAGCGTCTTGTTGACGCATCAGCCAAAGAGGCAGAACAAAGCAGCCAGAAGAGCCGTGCGTAAGCAATAATTGACTGCATCACAAGCTACTTTTACCCCGGTGACTGATGTAGCATTGAGGAACATTCCGGACAACCACCGCAGCTGCCTAAAGATGCAAGCAACCGATCTACAATACTGGCTTGAACGGGCTTCAGCCTGGAGTGCTGAATACCGAAAAACGGTGAATGAGCGCCCTGTCAGAGCACAGATTGCACCCGGCAAAATTGCTGAGCAGATTGCAACGGAGCCTCCGCAGCAAGCGGAATCAATGGAACAGATATTCAGTGACTTCGAGCGAGTCATTCCCGATGGCATGACACACTGGCAGCACCCACGATTCTTCGCCTACTTCCCCAGTAATAGCGCGCCGGCAGCAGTAGTTGCAGAACTGCTGGCCACGGCCTTTAGCTCCCAATGCATGTTGTGGCAGACCTCACCTGCTGCAACTGAACTGGAAACCAGAATGATTGACTGGTTGCGCCAGGCCTCAGGGTTGCCGCAAGATTTCAAAGGTGTATTGCAGGACACGGCCTCCAGTGCCACTCTTTGCGCCATTCTCACCATGCGTGAAATTGCGCTGGAATTTGGGGGAAACACTAGTGGCCTATTTAACCGCAAACCACTGCGTGTTTATGCATCTGGCAGGACTCACAGTTCCATAGACAAAGCCATGTGGATTGCCGGTTTGGGGCAAGACAATCTTGTCAAAATAGACACAGATGAAAACTATGCCATGCGAGCGGACCTGCTTCGTGAAGCGATCAAGCGGGATCGCGAAGCCGGCTTCCAACCGGCCGGGGTTGTTGTTTGTGTCGGAGGTACATCGATCGGTGCAACAGACAATGTACGCGAAATCTGTGAAGTTGCCGCTGCGGAAGGCTTGTATTCCCATATCGATGCAGCGTGGGCAGGTGCGGCAATGATCTGCCCGGAGTTACGCGCACTGTGGGATGGAGTGGAACTGGCGGACAGTATCGTGTGGAACCCGCACAAGTGGTTGGGCGCACCAATGGAGTGCTCGGCACACTTTGTCAAAAATCCGGAAACGCTGGTGCGTACTTTGGCGATACAGCCGGAATATCTTAAAACACACGGCAAAGATGGCATCATCAATTACAGTGAATGGGGCATACAGCTGGGTCGCCGCTTTCGGGCTCTGAAGTTGTGGTTTCTGATGCGTGCCTATGGCATTGAAGGTTTACAGACCAGAATCCGTAACCACATTAGCTGGTCCGCAAAGCTTGCCCGATTGCTGGAGGGCGAAATTGATTTTGAAGTTGTCACACAACCCGTTCTCTCGCTATTTTCATTCCGGTATTTACCAAGCGGTGAATCCGACCCGGATACGCTGAACAGCCGCCTGCTTGAAGCGATCAACGACGACGGATCGATTTACCTGACCCAGTCGAACCATGACGGTAACTATGTTATTCGCTTTGTGGCTGGGCAATTCGATATGCAGGAATCGGATATCGATGTAGCATATGAAACAATTACGCGTGTAGCTCGCACGCTTTAATATCGCACGAATAATCCCGAGTTAAATCCCGAATAAAAATTCGATTAAATAAAAGGCAAGTCGCAAAGTTTGCCACTGGTCTTTATGCCATCGGGCAGTATGATGTCAACACTGTCGCCGGCGCCAACAGTACGGCTCACCAACGCAAGACCGATATTTTGCTGTAGCCGAGGTGACCATGCGTGTGCTGTGATAGCACCCACCTCATCACCCTTGTAGTTCACTGTACTCGTGCGGTCATACAGGCCGAACTTCTCATCATAGTCAAACAGCACCCCCAATTGGTGGCGCTTGACACCTTGTTGTTGAATTCTACGCAGAGCATCAATACCAATAACATCATCGGGTGCGTCGAGATCAATATAGCGTTCCATACGAACTTCAAAGGGATTGGTTTGATCATCCGTATCACCGCCCCACGACAACAAACCACTCTCAACACGTTCGGACGGATTGGGATTACCCGGCCCGATGCCAAACGGTTGGCCGGCCTCTTTAACCAGCTCCCACAAATGCGAGCCCTGACTACCATCCATCAGGTAAAGTTCAAATCCGCCCTGCTTGGACCAACCGGATCGGGCTACCATTAATGGAATTCCCTGAAGATTCATCCCACGGAAACCAAAATGTTTAAGCTGCAATGCTTCCTCACCTAACAATGCACCCACTACATCGTCAGCTTTAGGCCCCTGTATAGCTAGCGGCGAGACATCTGGCTCAAAGATCTCCACGTCGAGCTTGCGTTCACCCGCGACTGCCCGCGCCCAAAACAGCACATCACTATCTGCGATGGAAAGCCAATAGCGATTTGAATCCAGCATAAGCAGAATGGGATCATTCAGCAACACGCCACGGTGGTCGCAAAGGGCCACATACCAACCCTTACCCGGCTGCAGTTTCTCCAGCTTGCGCGGCGTCAGGATCTGCACCAGTTTGCCAGCATCAGGCCCCTTGATTTCAACCTGCCGTTCAACTGATACATCCCACATCGATACGTGGTTTATCAAACGATCGTACTCAGCTTGCGGATCACCGTAGCTGGTAGGCATCAACATATGATTGTACGGTGTAAACGACACAACACCATCGGCTACCGTGGCCTCAAAAAAAGGGCTGCGGCGCACACGCGGAGACGGGGAAATGGAAAATGCCATAGCAGACGACACCTGTAGACAGCACTGCTCTCGCAGTCGCTTTTTTACCTGTTTTGATAGTGCGGCGCAGTGTAATTGAATCTCATTTCAACGAATACTCCCGATAACCCGGCAATAGTTCTGGTAACGCCATGCAACCGCTAAATTACGCCGGAACCACGTAAAAACCGCAGGTTAAGAACTCTATATCTCCGGAATACCGGTCATTCAGCCTTTTCGAACCATTGAACAGACTGCGGGATTTGCTGTTATATTGAACGCTGGACCAAAGCTTTCACGGCTGCACTTCAAGCGGTCCCGGCTTGCTGACAACAAGCGATTAAATCTTTATAAAACAAGCTGTTGTAAATTCAGGAGGAGACTCAACATGTACAAAAAGCAATATCGTTCACACAACCTGCTGGCGTTGTCCATGGTCGTGATTGGTAGCCTTGGGCTTTCAACACACGCCTCAGCTGCAGACAAACTCACATACTATTGCAGCGCTCAGGAAGACTGGTGCCAGCTGATGGCTAACGGCTTCGAAGAAGCAACCGGCATCAAGGTCAACATGACCCGCAAATCATCCGGCGAGACCTTTGCACAGATCAAAGCTGAAGCTGATAATCCCAAGGGTGATATCTGGTGGGGCGGCACCGGTGATCCACACTTGCAGGCTGCTGAAGAAGGGCTGACAGAAGTCTACGAATCCGGCATGCGTGGAGAGTTGCACGATTGGGCATTGAGCCAGGCTGAATCAGGTGGTAATGCAACTATCGGCATCTATTCAGGTGGCCTGGGCTACGGCTACAACGAAGAGGTCCTGAAAGCCAACAACCTGCCTGTACCTGCTTGCTGGGAAGATTTAACCAAGCCCGAGTACAAAGGGCATGTGCAAATGGCCAATCCGAATTCATCGGGCACGGCATACAC
>CALLOA010000204.1 GCA_938005265.1 uncultured Granulosicoccaceae bacterium | reverse complement strand
GTAAACCATATCCAGATGACGCTTGGATACCGGCACGTCAGTCGGTTCAGCAATCACCAATCCGCTGTGATGCAGATTCGGGTGCATGTAGGTGAGCTTCAGTAGCTTTTCAAAATCATCAAAGCTTGCATAGCGCCGCCCGCCTTCCAGGTCGCGCACAAAAGGGGCTCCGTAGATCGGTGCAAAAACCTGGTTGTTGCCACCGATGGTGACCGAGCGTGCCGGGTTGCGAGCCAGTTGAGTAAATTCTGACGGGGCTTTGGCGCATTGTTCACGCACCCACACGGCATCAGCGAAGACCTTGTCGCCATCCATCTTCACACCGGCCTCTTGCCATATTCTCAGGGACTCGGGGTCATCACGAAACGCAAAGCCGATATTCTCGAGCATCCAGTCGACCTGTTCGTCGATCTTGACCAGCTGCTCTTCATCCAGCGGGTCGAAGAATGCAAGCTTGCGTTTGATATAGGCAGGGGCTGTACTGGCTGGAGCAACACCTGCGCGTTTGCGCCGGGTACGACGGACCATGATTCTCGCCTCCGAGTGACTGTGAGCAGACTATAGCCCCGATTCGGGCAGCTGTAACCCTTGTAAATTTTGATGATTCGCATAGACTGAGGCTATGCGAAATACCCTCAAACTGATCGCATCACCACGCAATCTGTTCGTCTTCGAAGCAGCAGCTCGCCTCGGGTCTTTTACGCTGGCAGCTGAGGAACTGGGCATGCAACAACCATCCGTCAGCGCTGCGATCAAACAGCTTGAAGGTTCACTGAAGGTACGATTATTTGATCGAGGGCATCGTCGCATTACACTGACCAATGCAGGCTCACGTTTTTATGCCGATGTTTCCCAGGCATTGCGCAGCATTGGCAGTTCGGCCGAAGCGGTCCATAGTATGGGGCGTGCGGACTATGTCACGCTGAATTCATCGTCTGCCTTTTCCTACTACTGGATGATGCCAAAACTGCCCGGACTCAGGGAAAAGCACCCCGAAATCGATCTGCGTTTACAGAACAGCATTCATGAACCGGATCTTGATATCGAAAATATCAGCATTGCTGTGCGTCTGGGAGATGGCGACTGGCCTGATTGTCACAGCGCCAAAATAGCCGATGAAATTATCTTCCCGGTTGCTAACCCTAGAGTTATGGCAGCAGCTGCCAACTTGCGCTCTATTCCCAATTTGTTGCATGAACGGTTGATTCATCTGGAAGAACCTGTACGACTGCGCCCTACATGGAAACACTGGTTTGAACACCACGGCATTGAAGACGTTGCTATCTCTGAGGGGATGCGCCTTAATGACTATGCGCTGGTGCTGCAAGCGGTTCAGACCGGAGAGGGTTTTGCCATAGGCTGGCAACATATTGTCAGTGATCTGATCGAGCGCAAATTGATTGCGGCACGTGACGACTGGGCCTGGCGTACCGGCCGTGGGATTTACCTGGTCTGGTCGCGTTCAAGACCGTTGTCTGACAACGCTGTAAAAGTCAGGGATTGGATACTGTCTTTTGTTTAGTCTTTTTTAATCGATGCACAAAAATCTGCAACCCGGCGCATCGCTTCCTCTATCTCCTGATTGGAAGATGCATACGAGATGCGAAAATTAGGGCTGGTGCCAAACGCCTTACCGTGAACAGTGGCAACGCCCTGCTCCTGTAATAGCGCCATGCAGAAATCAACATCGGATTCTATTTTTTGCCCGGCAGGTGTAACACCACCCAGCAACGCTTCACAGGATGGATAGGCATAGAAAGCACCATCCGGCATGACGCACTCCAAACCGTCAATCGCATTCAGCGCGTTCACCACTAACTCGCGTCGCGTGCGGTAGATCTCGAGATTACTTTTTACCGAATCCTGAGGCCCGTTCAATGCCGCGACCGCCGCCCACTGACTAACGCTGCAAGTTCCGGCGCACCAAAGGCTTTGGACCAGCTCCATCGCCCTGATAAGCTCCGCCGGCCCTGCTGCATAACCGATTCGCCAACCGGTCATGGCATAGGCTTTTGACACGCCATTGACTGTGAGTATGCGATCCCGTAAAGCGGGCTCCACCTGCGCCATGGTACAAAAATCTTCATCACTGTAGATGAGGTGTTCATACATGTCATCGGATATGACCCAAACGTGAGGATGACGCAATAAAACGTCAGCCAGGGCTTTTAACTCGGCGCGATTGTAAACTGCACCTGTCGGGTTACCCGGGTTGTTCAGTACCAGCCATTTGGTTTTCTCAGTAATCGCTGCATCCAGTGCTTCGGGTGTCAGCTTCAGCGCAGTTTCAGCCGTTGTTTTAACAACAACTACCGTTGCATTGCACAGCTCGATAGACTGTTGGTAGGCCAGCCAATACGGTGCTGGCAGAATCACTTCGTCGCCATGATTCAATGTGGCAAAAAAACAATTGGACAGTATCTGCTTGCCGCCATTGCTAATGGTGACTTCATCGGATGCCACGTCCAGGCTATTCTCGCGTTTGAATTTGGCAATCACTGCAGCACGCAATTCAGGAATGCCACCGATAGGTGGGTAACGGGTTTCACCACGATGTGCGGCTTCATTGGCGGCTTCAATAATATGTGGCGGGGTGTCAAAGTCCGGCTGACCAATACCCAGCGAGACAATACTGCGCCCCTGCTCTCTCAACTCACGACCCAGCACTGTGATGGCAATAGTCGCCGGCGGCTGCACTCGCCCCAGTGCTTCTGATTTAATAAGCTCGGTCATCAGTTTGTTTAGCCTTGTATAGTTGGTCCCGAAACAGGTCAAAAGCTTATCATGATGGCGGAAATTAACGAGGACAAAAATGCATGAACCCTGTGTTCTACAGGCTTTTTAATCGTGATTTTCCGCTTTGTGTAAAATTGCACCAGCAACCATAGGGATAGCTGAAAATGAACACTTTCGATACGGACAAAATCAACGCGGAACAAGGTGGTTGGCAGCCGACAACCCGCTACCCGGACCCTGCCGTTATCTCGATCGACCCGGTTTTCGACAAGTACAGACTGCCACTGGCAGGTATTGAACGCCTGGCCACCGGATGCCGCTGGTGTGAAGGCCCTGTCTGGTTTGGTGATGCACGTTGTCTGCTATGGAGCGATATTCCCAATAACCGAATAATGCGATGGGATGAAACCAACGGCCGGGTTTCAATCTATCGTGAACCATCCAATTTCACCAATGGAAACACACGGGACCGCGCAGGCCGGCTGGTGAGCTGCCAGCACGGTGGCAGACAGATCACCAGAACAGAGTACGATGGAACCCTCACCGTTCTGATGAATAGTTTTGAAGGCAAGAAACTGTCATCACCTAACGACCTCGTTGTCATGTCCGATGGCTCTATCTGGTTTAGTGACCCGCCCTTCGGGATTATGGGTAACTACGAAGGCTACAAGTGCCAGCCGGAACTCGGGCAGCACGTCTACCGCCTTGATCCGGAAACCAGGCAGGCAGACATAGTAGCTGATGACATACTTGGCCCCAACGGGCTTGCCTTTTCACCCGATGAGAAAAAACTCTACATAGTCGAATCACGAGGTGAGCCGAACCGCAAGATTCTCGAATACGATGTAGCCAGCAATGGAACATCCATTAGTGGCAAACGCGTGCTAATCGATGCCGGCGCCGGCACACCGGACGGCTTTCGTGTCGATATCGACGGCAACCTCTGGTGCGGTTGGGGCATGGGTTCAAATGAGCTGGACGGGGTAATGATCTTTGCACCTGACGGCAAACCCATCGGGCGTATCGCACTACCCGAACGCTGTGCCAACCTGTGTTTTGGGGGGCGAGCTAACAGCCGGCTTTTTATGGCTGCCAGCCAGTCCGTTTATGCCTTATATGTAAACATAGCCGGTGTAAAAGGTGGTTAGACTCAATATTTCGTGGCCAGAATCCTGATATTAATTACCGCACGCTTTAACGTAGCATGAAGTACTGACCTGTTGCGAATACATTGCGTATGTGACTACGCAATGAGAGACTTCAATAATTTATTGCAGAATTTTTATCCATGGCTGACAAAAAGCTCTACGACGACATTCCGGGTACCGTGGTATTTGATAGCGATCAGGCAGCCAAGGGCTATCATCTGAACCAGTTCTGCATCACCCTGCGACTGCAACATAACCGCGACGCCTTTAAAGCCGATCCTGAAGGCTACATCGATCAGTTCCCGATGACTGCCGAGCAACGCGAAGCTGCACTGAACCAGCAATGGAACCGCTTGCTGGAACTCGGTGGCAACATCTACTACACCTCCAAGCTGGCAGCCTTCCATGGTATCAATTTTCAGGAACTGGCCGGCTTGATGACGGGCATGGGCTCTGAGGATTACCGTGCAATGATGGTTGCGGGTGGACGCTCGATTGAAGGCAATCGCTACAAATCGGAGTGGCAAGAAAATAACAAAGCATTGCAGGAAAACAATAAAGAATTGCAGGATAAGGATAAATAATGGCTTTTATCTCTTCAGGTGTTGCCTGCTCCCACGTCCCGGCTCTCGGCGTGGCCGCAGATACCGGTATCTCCGGCGATGATTACTATGGCCCGATATTCGACGGTTTCGAGTTTTCACGGCAATGGATGGAAAAGGAAAAACCGGACCTTGTTTTCCTGGTATACAACGATCACTGCACCGCATTCGACGCGCGGGTCATTCCGACCTTTGCGTTGGGCTGCGCAGCTCATTATGAACCTGCGGATGAAGGCTGGGGCCCGCGTCCTGTTCCGATTGTAAAAGGCCACCAGGCATTATCAGCGCACATAGCGCAATCGCTGATTCTGGATTCGTTCGACATCACGATCATGAACGAAATGGAAGTTGATCACGGCCTTACCGTGCCCTTAACCATGCTGTTCGGCCAACCCGATGCCTGGCCTTGCCCGGTGATACCGTTGGCTGTCAATGTTGTGCAGTATCCGGCACCGCTGGGCAGCCGTTGCTACGCGCTCGGAAAAGCCGTTCGTAAAGCCATTGAATCATTTGATGAGGATTTGAAAGTCTGTGTCTTTGGCACTGGTGGTATGAGTCACCAGCTGCAACACCAGCGAGCCGGCCTGGTTAACGCTGATTGGGACGATCGCTTTATGAACCTGCTGGTCAACGAACCTGAAAAAGGTTGTCAGATCGAACATATCGAGTATTTGCGTGAAGCCGGCTCGGAAGGCATAGAGCTGGTTATGTGGTACGTCATGCGTGGCGCACTGAATGAGAAAGTAGAAGAAATTCGCAGGTTCTATCATGTGCCTGCATCGAACACTGCCGTCGGGCATTTGATACTGGAGAATAGATAGCATGGTCAAGATTGGTGTAGCGGGCGCTTACGGCGCATTTGGCCTGAAACATCTTGATGCACTGGCCAATATCAGGAACGCCGAAGTCACCACCGTGTTCGGCCCGAACAAGGGAAAAATAACAGCATTGGCCTCAGAGCGAGGCATACCCAAAGCGTGTTCGGACTATGCGGATTTCCTCAAGCAGGATATTGACGCCGTCATTCTCTCCACCCCGACACAGTTACATTGCGAACAATCAGTGCAAGCCATGCAAGCCGGCAAACACACCTTTGCTGAAATACCCATGGCCGACAGTCTCGCTGACGCCGAAAAGATGGATGCAGTGCAGAAAGAGTCCGGTGTTATTGGCATGGTGGGTCATGTTCGTCGCTTTAATCCATCACATCAATGGATAAAAAAACGTATTGACGCCGGTGAATTCAATATCCAGCAAATGGATGCGCAAACCTATTTCTTTCGTCGCACGAATACCAACGCGAAAGGCGAGCCACGCAGCTGGACGGATCATCTACTGTGGCATCATGCCTGCCATACGATTGATTTGTTTCTCTACCAAACCGGTGAAATACCCAGCGAAGTAATGGGCTTGCAAGGCCCGGCGCATCCCGAACTTGGCATAGCCATGGACATGACCATCGGCCTGAAAACCCCTTCCGGCAAACTATGTACTCTTTCGCTTTCGTTCAACAACGATGGGCCATTCGGTTCCTTCTTTCGTTACATAGGGGATACGGGAACGTACATAGCCCGCTATGATGATTTGTATAACGGCAAGGAAGAGCCGATTGATCTGTCAGGTATTGCTGTTTCAAACAATGGGATTGAATTGATTGATCGCGAATTTGTTGCCGCCATTGAAGAAGAGCGGGAGCCTAACTCAAGTTTTGCACAAGGGCTGGCAGCGATGCAGGTTATGCAGTTGCTTGAGGACCAGATGGGCGTCTTAAAAGTATAGGGAAAGGTAGTTACAGGGAAAGGCCCGGCTTTTAAAAGTCCTAGATCAGCGGTAGTTCTGGGCTTGCGCGTTCAGTCAGCAGACGCGCATTCTCGCGTCCCACGACAATATTTTCTTCGTGCACCATCATCAATCCGTCTGCATACGACAAAGACGGCTCAATAGTCAGCACCATATTCTCCTGAATCGGTGTTTCATCGAAGGCCGCATGTGAGGGTTGTTCGGTTAACTGCATACCGAGGCCATGCCCTAACCTGCCCACATCTCCACCACTTTCATCCATTTCAGCAATCACCGCCGACATGGCAAGAAACAGATCGCGGCAGGTGTTGCCCGGACGTGCAGCCTCGATGCCGGCCTCGGTGGCACGCCACAATACATCGTAGGCACGTTTAGCCTGATCATCTGCATGGCCAATTGCCCAGTTTCGATCGAAATCACAGAAGTAACCATCCCAGCAACAACCGGTATCCATCATCAATACATCACTGGTTTGCAGTGTACGACGTGAGGGCGGCGATATGACATCAGCATAACCGCCCTGATCTGCAGCACCGACCAGATACGGCGCATCATCAGCACCCAACGCCAGCGCTGTGCGTCTGAATTCACGAAATACCTCTTCCAGCGGGCTACCGATTGCTGCAAATTCCGGCACCTTGGCAAATGCTCTGGACCCTATCGAACAGATATAAGCATGCTTTGCAATTTCAGCCGGCGACTTGACCATGCGCAACCCCTGCAGTAGCCCGGTTGCATCCTGAATTTCCAATCCGGGGAGCGCTGCCAGCAAACGCTCCCAATCAGCCAATGGCATACGCAGCGAGGTTTCGTGACCTTTCATGACACCCAGCTTTTGCTGGCTAACTGCCAATGGCGACAGCAGCTCTGTTAATAAACTGATCCCGTCATCGTGCGGAGCAGGAGCACTCCAGGTACGTACATCATCGAGCCAGCTCTGACGCATAAGCGCCGCGCCTATTTCTGGAATCACAGCAATGGGTTTACCTTCAACAGGTAGAAACACAAACCAGGGGCGTGTGGGGCTTTGCCAGAATAAGGTTTGAAAACCGGTAAAGTACCGGACTTCCGGCTCAGTCATCAGCAATATACCGGCAAGACCTGCCTCGGCCATTTTCGATTGAGCATTGGCCATGCGCGAACGGTATTCGATTTCTTCGAATCCGCGTGCCGGTGCGGCAATGGTTGGTACTTCAGTCAATCCAGCTGAACCACTCATTCAGACTTCTCTTGTGAAAACTCGCTGTACTATGCCACTTAGTGCCAGGTGTCGCTTAAAACTGAATTCGGTTGTTGATAGCAGGTTTTGCTACTTGGCAGTAAAACCACCATCAACCGGAATCGTTTGGCCGGTGATATAGTTGGAGGCATTGGATGCAAGAAAAACAGTCACACCGTCAAGGTCCTGCAACTCGCCGTTCCGACCAATAGCCGTGCTGTCCGCCAATCTCTGCGCAGTCGCGGCATCATCGAATACCGCCGCTGTCAGCTCTGTCGGAAAAAAACCGGGAGCGATAGCATTACAGTTAATACCATCAGCAGACCAGGCTTCAGCCATTGCCCGGGTCAGTTGGCTGATACCGCCTTTGGACGCGCCATAAGCAATACCATTGGTAAAGGCGCGCGTGGATTGCAGGGATGCGATGTTGATAATACGGCCCCAGCCCTTTTGCCTCATGCCCGGCACCAACTGCTGGGCAAGAAAAAATGGCAAAGCCAGATTCAGATCCAGCGTCTGACGCCAGGATTCAAAGGTCACATCGTCCGCATGCTGGCGCAGATTGACACCTGCGGTATTACAAAGGATGTCGATGTTTCCATAGGCTGCATTAGCTTGCTCAACCACAGAGCTGACCGAGTCATCCACAGACAAGGCAGCACACAAGGCAACGGCCTGCCCGCCTGCAGCCGTTATTTGCCCGACAGTCTCATCCAGCCGATCAGCGCGACGGCCCAGTGCAACCACTTTTGCACCGGCCCCTGATAAGGCTATTGCCTGTTGCCTGCCAATGCCGGAAGTAGCCCCGGTTACCAGAGCAACCTTTCCCTGCAGATCAAACACGTTGCATCTCCCGATTAAAGATTTCTAAGACTGAACAGCGTCCATAAATCGGGCACGAATAACGACCGGATCCATGGTTATCACCGGGACTTTAATATTGCCGGATTCGCACTTCGCAACGATGATCGTCATCTTGTTTCCAGCCAGCGCATCTTTCAATACCTGAGCGGTGTCTTCAGCCTGGCACTCAACCACATTTTCACAACCACAGGCTTTGGCAACAGCCGTGATGGAAGTCTTTTTACCGGCATAAGTCGGCTGATCACCCGTAGAGCCGTAGCTGCCATTATCTATAACCAGCAGTATGTAGTTATCAGCAACATTATTGGCGATGGTTGGCAAGGTACCAAAGTTGGTCAGCACCGAACCATCACCATCAATCGAAATGACTTTTTTATCCTGTGCCAGAGCCAGACCCAAACCGATGGATGAAGAAAGACCCATGGTACCCAACATGTAAAAGTTACTTGGCTGGTCATCAATCAGATGCAGCTCCTGACTTGGCAAGCCGATGTTACAGACCACCAGTTCATTGGAAATGATCGGAGCAATGTCTTTTAAAATATCAGAACGATTCATATTCAGTACCCCTGCCAGAAAGATGCATCAGTGAGAATGGCGACCGGTTTGTTGCACATAAACGTATGCTTAAGAATGGCGTCCAGCTCTTCAACGTCTTCCGGTTTATGAAAGTGATAGGTAGGAATATTAAGCTGTGCCAGCAGTGCTTTGGTATGAACAGCCATTTCAACCTGGCAAGCCACGGGCTCGCCCAACTCCCCCCGGTAACTGATCAGCATGGGCAGCGGCATGCGATAGTACTGCGTGAGCGTGACCAGTGTATTGATAGTGACGCCAATCGCGGTGTTTTGCATGATAATCGCGGGCCGTTTACCACCCATAAATGCACCCGCACATAACCCCATGCCTTCGTCTTCCTTGTTAGCGGGGATGTGGTAGATACTGTCCTGAGCCTCGATCGCGTCAATCACACCTGCAAGTTGTTTGCATGGCACGGTGGTAACAAAATTAACGTTGTTCGCGACCAGATCAGAGACAATTTTATCGTTCACTGACACGTGGAAATCTCCTGTCGAAAAATTCGATGAATCGGGTGCCACGCGTGACACATCACGCATGATTTACTTTAAAACGGTAAAAATTTTTGCTTGTTTAGCCGGCGACAGCTTGCCACTCTTACCAAGATAAAAAATGCAGTACTGGATAATAACCAAACCGCCCGTCAAGGCGACAAATCAAAACTCTCACCGGGGAAGTACTTATTAAGCCGGGCATCTGCTGTGCGCGCATGCCCTTCCATACCTTCGAGACGGGAAATACGCGCAGTGGCTTCGGCTACTGAACGGGAACCTTCCCGGGTAGCGTTTTGCCAAGTAACTATCTTCATGTACTTATGCACTGACAAACCACCTGTATACTTCGCCGACTGTGACGTGGGTAACACATGGTTGGTGCCCGACGCTTTGTCTCCATAGGCAACAGTAGTCTCTTCGCCAAGGAACAGGGAACCATAACACTGCAAGCGCTCAAGCCACCATGGTAGATCTTCTGCCTGTACGGTCAAGTGCTCCGGCGCATAGTCGTCGGAAGTCGCCGCCATTTCCTCACGATTATCGCAGACTATCACTTCAGCATAATCACGCCAGGCAGCCTCGGCGTTGACCCGATTGGTCTCCGGCAGGTCAGCGATCAGGCCTGGAACCAATTCCAGTACTTTCTCAGCTAACGGCTGATCATCTGTGACCAACCAGACGGGGGAGTTGTAACCATGCTCAGCCTGCCCGACCAGATCGGTTGCCACGATAAACGGCTCGGCTGACTTGTCAGCAAGTACCAGGCTGTCAGTCGGGCCGGCGATCATGTCAATGCCCACACGACCATAGAGTATCCGCTTGGCTTCCGCGACAAACTGATTGCCGGGACCAACAAGAATATCAGCCTCAGGCAAACCAAACAGGCCAAAGGTCATTGCAGCAATACCTTGTACACCACCCATAGCAAGAATTTTATCCGCGCCACAATGATGGGCTGCAAAGACAATCGCTGGAGCAATACCTTCGTTGATGCGTGGTGGAGAGCTGGCAACGATATGGTTGCAACCAGCCACTTTGGCGGTTGTCACCGTCATGATGGCACTGGCGATGTGACTGTAGCGCCCACCGGGCACATAGCACCCCACTGCACGGCAGGGAATGGTTTTCTGCCCCAGCGTGAAGCCCGGAACGACTTCAAGCTCGACATTCTGCATGGTCGACTTCTGCACTTCGGCAAAGCGCCGCACATTGTCATGTGCAAAGGCAATATCGTCTTTCAGTTTTTGCGGAACAGCAGCACAAGCCGCCTCTATTTCCTCCTCGGTCAGTATCAGATTACCTTCATACTGATCAAATTTCGCTGCATAGCGCTTGGCCGCTTCGTCACCGCCAGCCTCGATATCTGACAGAATCTGCTGCACCGTGTCACCCACATCAGTAGCATCGCTCGACGCTGTCTTAAAAGCTTTTTTCAGATACTTTCTACTCATCGCAATATTCTGTTCTTCCTGATGCCATGCCGAATTACCTCTCCAGTGTAAGCGCTTGCATAAAATCATGCAAGCGCTTACATTGCTCTTTATTGATAGGGTAAACTGAGGACGAAAACATCTCTATAGCGGCTTTTTTTTTACGATCACCCGGTAAACCGATCTGCGCCTACCAGTCCTGACTGCCCATGCAATGAAAAAGATAGAACGCCCAACACTTGAGGATGTAGCAGTAGCTGCGAAAGTATCTACAGCGACGATTTCGCGCTCGATCAATGAGCCGGAAAAAGTTGCCGACGCGACACGTGAACGAATTCAAACGGTTATCCGGAAACTGGGATATACCCCCAATATCGGTGGCCGTATTCTGGCGTCAAATCGCAGCAATACGGTTGGCGCGATAATCCCGACCATGGCCAACGCCATGTTTGCCAGTGGTTTGCAGGCATTCCAGCAGGAACTTGCCAAAGCTGGAGTTACGCTGCTTGTTGCCAGCTCAGGCTACAACAGTGAGGAGGAATTTCAGCAGATTCAAGCCCTGATGGCTCAAGGGGCAGACGGATTGTTGCTGATCGGAGATCAACGACCACAGGAATCAATCGATTTTCTTGCCATGAGAAATATACCCTACGTGATTTCCTGGTGTTTCAAATCCGATTCCGATCGCGTGTTTGCAGGCTTCGACAACATTGCTGCCGCCTCCTCAATTACCAGACATGTACTGGATCTCGGTCATCGGCGAATTGCCATGATAGCAGGCAAAGCCAAAGATAATGATCGCGCTAAAAATCGCATACTGGGCGTTAAACGAGCGGTGAAATCTTTCGGCAAAAATGCCCAGTTGTTAAAAGTTGTTGAAGCCGACTATTCAATGGAAAACGGTGGCGATGCCTTTACACAACTCATGGATTCAACTCAGCCCCCTACAGTCATTATCTGTGGCAACGATGTTCTGGCAGCAGGTGCTGTGGTACGGGCACAGCAACGAGACATAAACATACCTGAAGAGGTTTCAATTACAGGTTTTGATGACATCAATCTCGCCACCGCGGTCTACCCGGCGCTTACTACTGTCCGCGTTCCACATATCGATATGGGCCGCGCGGCAGCAAAGCTGTTACTGGAGATGGTTTCAGGTAAGAGGAATCCTGCCAGTGTCGCATTTGACACTGAGATAATTTCGCGCCAGTCACTCGCAGCACCCGCATTTTTGTTGTAAAAACAGCTTTAAAAATCAGGGCTGGTACAACTCGCTTTGCACGCCTAAAAAATTCTCCCAGGCGAACCAATAGGAAATATGCCCGGGTAATCGTGCACGCTTGTGTCTGCCGTCACTGGACACGAGGAAATTCTCATCCGATTGCCACTGTAGAGT
>CALLOA010000203.1 GCA_938005265.1 uncultured Granulosicoccaceae bacterium | reverse complement strand
CGTACCACTGTTTCTCTATCCACTTCGTGCTCAAGATAATTGGGCTGCACCTCGGGTTCATCATTCGGATCAGTACCAGTTATCCGAATATAGCCGGTACTCTCAGGGCGTTGCTGGGTAAAACCACAGGTGGCCGCAGCGAATTTGTCCAGCACATAAACTTCACCGGGCTTGTAACTGCCGGGCGTGAAAACAAATTGTAGATCCGGTTTGGCATTGCTCAGGTCAGTTGAATTAACAAACGCATAGGCAATGGACGGGCTGTAGCTCAGTATGCTGGGTTTACGCAACTGCCAACGTAACACCTGGTTTATTAACCCCAGCCCTCGCGATTGCAGATTTAATGAGGGCGTACCGGGCTTTAGACGCGCAGCAACACGCACGAAATAATGGTCCTGAAAATTCTCGCCAACGCCTGGTGCATCATGAATCACAGGAATACCAAACTGCTGCAACAAAGCACCCGGCCCGATACCAGAGAGCTGAAGAAGGCGTGTTGAGTTGACTGTGCCGGCACTACATACAACCTCCCTGCTGGCATGCAAGACGCGACCATCCGTAGTTTCAACACCTACTGCCCGTTTGTTTTCAAATAGAATTTTGCTGACTTGAACGCCAGACTGAATAGTCAGGTTTGCATGGTTTTTGGCAGGCGCTAGAAAAGCGGTAGCCGTACTGACTCTATGGCCTTTGAAAATCGTGCGCTGATAATAACCAGTACCTCGTTGCGATGCGCCATTGTAGTCATTGTGGGCCGGCAAGCCATGGCCTGAAACGGTGTCGATGAAAGCATCACAGACCGGATGCAACACATCAGGATCTGAAACGTTCAGTGGGCCTAAATTTCCACGGTATTGCGATGTAGCGGTTTCATCATTATTGGATTGCCCCCCGGAATCACTATCGGGTTTTGTAATTCTGGCTACACGGTTTTCTGAGCGCCTGAAGTATGGCAGCACATCCTGATAGCCCCAACCTTCGTTACCGAGAGATTGCCAGTGATCATAGTCGGATGCCAGGCCGCGGTTATAAACAAGGCCATTGATCGACGTTGACCCACCAAGCGATCTCCCCTGTGGCAGATAAACCGAACGCCCACCCAATTGCTCAGTTGGCTGGGACTTGAACTGCCACATCAAATTTTTATTTTGCAGGTTCTTTGAAAACGCCGCTGGAATTTTTGAATATAAGTTAGTTACAGCCGGCCCTGCCTCAAGTACACAGATTGAGCAGTTGCCTAGTGATTCACTAAGCCGCCTGGCAAGAATGGCTCCCGCGGCACCACTGCCAATAATTATGTAGTCAAACTTTCCCATGCCTTAACTATACCTGAGTGGCGAGCCATGTCTTAACAATCAAACTTCCTTAGAATAGATCTCTTACGTTTCCTGAAATCTTACAGACTGGCACGTGCCAAAAAAATATTGAGCGAACTTGAGCGTTTAGTGAGCATTTAGTCCGCCTCGAGACGGGCAGCAACGGCACCGAGAACCGTTAGATATGGCAAATGTACCAGCTTTCCAAAGTGATCGGAGCGCTGCAGTCTCGCTTTGCTGATCGCGGGGGAACTCACTCCGCACAACACCCGTGTTACTTCGATTGGCGACGCCATTGCACCAGGGTTGTTCCTTTGCAATTCTACTGCAGCATCAAGTTCGGATGCTGCTATAGCGGGTTCAGAGCGGGCGGGCAAAACTACTGAGCTGCGATTGTCACACCAGGAACAATGCCCGCATTCGTTATCCAGTGGCTGGTCAAAGCGTGCCGCCAATGCAGAACTCTGGCATTCATTCAGCTGCAACCATTCCAGTACCTGATGCAGACGCTCGATTTCACGCAACTCACGCTGACTTGCTTCATCATAGAGCTCGTCAATCAGTTTCCTGGCTGATTCCGGTCTTTTAACAATCCGGTAACGGTAGCGCACACCAGCCACTTTCACGGCTATCAGTGACTTCTCTTCCAGATAATCGAGCGCCTTGACCAGTCGCTGACGCTCTTCACCCAATTCGCGCGCGGAGGTTGTTAAATCTATCGAATTCCAGGTCTTTTTTCGCACAGCACAGCCAAACACACCTTGCAAGAAAGACCTACGCTGTTCGTCGAAGTTAACCAGTATACTGGCTTCCGATTGCAGAAATTTGAACTGATAATTCTCATAGAAAGGCGTGCCAGCCGTCAGGTACCCTTTTAATTCCAACCCGGTCAGCAACGTACGTAATACCAGCTGGCGAATGTCACAGTGGTTTGACAGCTCATATTGAGAAATATCAAAATCATCGTGATTAGAAAAAATCGAGTTCACAAATTTTTCAATCGCAGCTTGCGTCGGTGTATCACCGTAGACAAAGTTTTCGAGAGGAATCAGATCTTCAGTGGCAGCCAGCACGGTACACTGTGAGTTAGCGCCGTCGCGACCGGCGCGACCTATTTCCTGGGAATAATTCTCAAGGCTCTTTGGCAGATTGTAGTGATACACCGAGCGGATATCTGCCTTGTCGATTCCCATACCAAAGGCAATAGTTGCAACCACGATGGCAGAGTCGGAATTGATAAACCAGTTTTGAACTTCAGTACGCTCCTCTTCTTTTAAACCCGCATGGTAGTAGCGAGCGGGCAAACCCGCATCTGACAACAGCTTGGCGACGGCCTCGGCTGTTTTTTGCAGTGTCACATAGACAATCGCTGCACCACCCGGGCCTTGTTTAATCAGCTCAAGCAAACGCTGATCGCGATCTTGCGACACAACACTTTCAACCAGCAGTTGCAGATTCGAGCGATAGAAACCGGTATTGATTACACACTCTTCAGAGATATCAAACACCCGACGAATATCATTCAGCACCGCCTTTGTCGCCGTTGCAGTTAAGGCCAGAACCCGCTCGGCCTTTAATGATCTCGCATAGTTGGCAAGCTTCAAATAATCCGGACGGAAATTATGCCCCCATTCGGAGATGCAATGCGCTTCATCAATAGCAAACAGGGAAATCCGAATGTTGGCAAGCGAGGCTCTAAAGCGTTCGTTGTTAAATCGCTCTGGCGCTACATAAAGTATTTTCAAGGAACCGCTGCGAATATCTTCCATCACCTGCCGATACTCTTCCGCAGTTAATGATGAATCCAGCCGTTGTGCATTGACCCCGCGAGCTGTGAGCGCATCAATCTGGTCTTTCATTAAAGCGATCAATGGGGATACAACCAGCGTCAGACCGTCCAGCATCAACGCTGGCAACTGATAACAAATGGACTTTCCACCACCGGTTGGAAAAACTGCAGCTGCTGATCGCCCGTTCAACAGATGTTCGATGACCTCCAGCTGGCCATTACGGAATGCCGGGTATTGAAATGTTTCCTTCAGAACCTCTGCTGGTGTTTTGAAATTTTTCATGACAAGGCCGTGAAATTTCGTTACTGCGGGCGGTTTAATATATTATTTAGCTGGTCGCCCCGTTTAGCCGGTCACCCGATTATCGCTCGCGAGGATACCAGTAAAGTGCTTCGGGCTGCCCCTTGGTCAGTTGCACAAAATTGTTGGCAAATACCCGGTATTCGTGACTCCAGTCACCACCCGGCCACTGTACCCGGATGGTTGCACGCTCGGCAACTCCAAGACCCACGTGAGCAAAACCCAATTGACCTGAAGCATGGCCTCCACCGATTTGCACCATTCGCGATTGAGTTACATTGCCGGTCTTGATCGAAATCCTTGCACCAATCGCGTTAACGTTGGTTTTACCATTTCGCAATTCTATCGCTAGCCAGTTCCCCATAGGGCGATGCCCCCATTCGGTTTGAGCACCCATATTACGAAACAAGCTGGCATTGGCTTCACGATTAACCACTACCAGATCCTGCATGCCATCAGCATTAAGATCAACGACTGCAGCACCCCGGCCCCTGGTATCCAACGCTATTCCAGCCTTCGCACCATTCTCAACAAACTTACCCTGACCATCACCCATCAGCAGGTTATCCGGGTCGAAGGCAGCAAAGTCCGGCATCGCTTCTACATTACCCTTGGCGATAAAAAGGTCCAGATGCGTATCATTGTTAAGGTCCGCAAACTGTGTGTGCCAGCCGGTTGAAGGCTTCAGATCTGTACCGGTGTACGGGCGGTGAGCCGTCATCTGTTTTTCATAAGCGGCATCACGGTAAGTCGGGCGTTCCGCATCAGCATCAGGGTCCAGTGTTTGCAGCATGGTGTCACCCATGGACGACAGGGCATATTCCGGCAAACCATCCTGATCCAGATCCGCCTCGGCAATCCCCATACCCCAGATGCGCAGTGGCTTCCAACCCTGTGAGGATGAAAACTGTCGCGGTGGACGACCTGCTTCAAGTCTCCACAGCTGTTCCTGCCCACCGCGGTAATACTGCCGGTCATTGGTAACACGTAACGATGGCTGGCCGGATTTATTCCAGTCAGTGAACAGTACAGACAGGGCACAGTGTGCAGGCTCCAGATTCAAGGCCTCACTGTAATCAGGCAGTGAACCTTCAGCGTTCAGGGGGCGAGCCAGAATATTGGCAGCACAGGTACCCCACGGTGAGCCAGGTGCTGTGCGATCAACGTAGTTGCCAAATGCCATGGTAGGGAAGATGGAATTTTCTTCCCAGGTTGCAGCGAAGGCCGTTGACCAGTCGATGCCACCATCAAAGTTAAGCTCATTATTGGCTTTACTGAACGAGCAATCCGGCTCACCTTTGAGTATCAGATTCTCCCCAAGACGCAAAACCACCAGATCGGTGTGAGCATCGTTATCGAAATTAATCGGATAAGCGCCGAGCACCCGGGTCTTATCCCTGCCAGACAAACCCGGCAGTTCGATTTTGCGAAATTTCAGAGGCCCGCCCTTTTTCGATTCGTTAACAAAAAATTGCGCAGGCTCAACACCACCGGCCATAAAAAGATCCGGCATACGGTCAGCATTGCAGTCAAAACTGGCGACACCACCACCCACAAAGTACTCCCAGGGACCACGGTAGCTGTGTTCAATACCGGCAGCGACCGCCTCTTCCTGCATATGCGGAATATCATAGGGAAATGCCGTGGCCGGGGTTTCCTGAAGCGGATCGGATGCGGTAGCTGCAAAAACCAAATTGTTACCCGCTAACAGTAGTGGCACACAAACCCGCAATGAAAAGTGCACACCCATGCCCTACTCGATAACCAGCGTCTTGAGAAATGCAATCAATGCCGAGCGAGCCTCAGGATCAGCATCAAGATAGGCATCACGTGCTGCTCTACCCGCACCGCCGTGAGCCAGGATAATCTCATCAAGTGTCGTGAAATCGTTGCGGTGGCCGTAAGGTGCGGTGGAACCAATGCCCCAGAGTTCCGAGGTCATGAAAATATCGCGGCCGACAAAACGTTGTGACAACAATTCATTGCCTAGCGCTGCAACAGAGCGGTCGGTCATTTTATGGCGTTTGAGATCCCCGAACAAAGGCACAAGGATTTCACCCTTGTCATTACGTGGCAGATCTTTAGCCCATCCAAGGAGGGCCAGATCGTAAATCGCAGGTGACTCTACCTGGGTTGTATTGATCGTCCCGGCGACATCGAGTGCACCCGGATCAGCGAACGACAGTGATTTCAGTGGCAGTGACGTTTTGTGGCAGCTACTACATTCGAATTGACCAAACAAACTCTTTCCTGTGGCTGCCGCCTGCTGCCAGTTAACATCATCCGGTTGTATTTGCACAGGGGGTGCGAGGGTTGCCTGCCATGCAACCAGTGCGGAAATATCCGCAGCTGTCAGTTCATCAGAAACTGTATCTTCATCAAAGTCCGGTTCCGCTGTCCAGCGCGCACCGAAGCGTTCCGTTGCTTGCATGCCGTGGTGATGATTCATGGCATTAACACTGAATTGACGCAGAGAAGTCATCACGCCTTTCTGACTGAAAGGCCGAACGATGAGATCGTCATCAACACCATCAACCAGTTTCAGATCCACCAGACCATCAGGCATCGCTGTCAGATAACCGAATGAAACTCCCTTCGTCAGGAGCTCAACCTTCACAGGTTCTTGCCGCTGTGCGGCGTTATCCAGCGCTTCACGCCGGGTGATCGCCAGATCAGCACTCATCTCACGTGCGAGCAATTCGAGTAACCCGGCACCGAATAAATGATTGGTGCCCCGCTCATTGGAGAATTGCGGATCACTGGTATCAAAGTTGGCGTTACCAAAACCTTCGGCAACAAATACATTCGTGACAAAATCACCGGCACCACCAATGACCGGATCATTGTGACAGGAAGAACAGGCTTGAGCATCAGGGCCCGGTAAGCGTGCAAAGGCCTGCTCTGTGCGGTGACGCACTTTGGTCGGGATAATTGCCTGGGTTGCTGCTGGTCTGCCAGCTCCATCGGGGCGCGTGAATTTTGCGCTGAACAACTGCTCTCCGGTTTCAATCAGTTCCAGCAGTTCTTTTTCACCCAGCATACCGGCCGGCATGACTTCGGTTTGGCCAATCGCCGCTGTCGTTTCGGCCCAGGGTTCATCCGCAGACCAGACAACAGCGGCTGGCCAGGATACGTACAACAACCCTGCTAATGCATGCAAGGGAAAAAAACGGCTGCTTGTCTTGAAACGTTTACTTAATTTGTTTTCGACGCTCATATCAGTTTCTCGGCTTGCGGCATCGATGCTACTGCGACTGGATTGCGATTGTTGGCGAATTCATCATCCTGCTGTAACAGTGCACTGATCGCAGCACCTTCTTGCACCAATGGCGTTTCCTGCGGGAAGCATTGGATTTCAGGTAGCGGTTCATTCATACCGGGAGCATTACCGATACCCGATTTTATCGATTCCTGCATCAGAGAAAACAAGACTGTGCCGCGCCCGACCAGTACGACCGGGAACCTGTCCAGCAAGGTGTACAGGCTTGCCAGCCCGATACCGATCGCAGCACCGGCCTCTTCTATAGCAGCGATTGTATTCTTGTCATGGTTACGGGCAGCTTGCAGCAGACTTTCCAGATCAGGGGATTCAAGCAAGTCGGCCGGTGGCGTCTGCTCTGACTCACCGCGTGCACGCCGCGTGATTGCGTAGTCGCCTGCATAAGCCTCTATACAACCACGCCTGCCACAGCGGCAAAGGGCACCATTGGGTTTGTAAGTCATATGACCGAATTCAAACCCGGAAGAACGGATACCGTTAATTATGCCATCGCCAAGATGTAATCCCATACCAACACCGTGGGCCAGCAGGACTACGCCAAAATTGCTGCGGTACTTTTCCGGTTCTCGCCAGCTCAATGCCTGGGCGATGCGGTCGCAATCGTTTGAAACCTTTGCCGGCACCAAAAATTCCTGTTCCAGCCACTGGCATACCGGTATGTTCTTTTGGCTACAAATGGGAGTCCAGAGTACGGTGGATCCTTCGGCATCGGTGACGCCTTGAAAACCCAGAGCGATACGCGAAAGGGAAGTTTTGGTCAGCCCACTTTCTTTTAAACCACAATAGATACAGTCCGACAGTGCCTCCCGGATATCTTCCAGTTCGAGTTTTCCGGACTCCAGCTCGCGGGAATACTCACCGAGCGACCTTCCCGAATAATCAACGAGTTCCACCGAGACCCGATTCAGCTGGAAATAAACTGCGCAAACGATGGCAGCATCCGGGTTGATTTGCAGTGCGACTTTCGGCCGTCCACGACCCTGGCCGGCGACTTTTTCAGGCCGCGGCGGGATCAGCACGCCTTCCTGCAGAAGATCCGAGGTAATCGCCGAGATCGTAGCGGGGCTCAGACCGGTAAGATCTCCTATTTCAGTTCTGGAGACCACACCTGCTCGCCGAACAACCCCGAGTACTCGCAAGCGGTTCTGGCTGCGCAGGTCATTGGTGCGGGCGGCCTTCAGCAAGCCGGCCACCCCGTTACAAGTACTGAAGGATAAGGTTCTAAACGCCTTATTATCATGTCGAGCGAAAAAATCATCAATCAGATGTTGACACAGGTACCGGTTTCAAGTCACTATTTATTTTGAGTATCGAAATAAATATGCAACGCAACTCTCGAATCCACAGAAAACGGGTACTAAACCCGGTACTGTGTTTAAATCATTGGTCATACCACGAGGAATTTTTATGAAAAAATTAACATCTACACTGCTCGGCGCTGCAGTACTTGGAGCCGCCTTCACAGGCACTGTATTCGCTGAAGGTAAAACTGTCGGCGTATCCTGGAAAGTTTTCCAGGAAGAGCGTTGGAAGCGCGATGAAGCGGTTATCAAGGAAATTGTTGAAGCCAACGGCGACAAGTACATCTCTGCCGACGCCCAAGGTTCTGCGGGCAAGCAGCTGACTGATGTTGAATCATTGATTGCACAAGGCGCTGATGTGCTGATGATTGTGCCGTTCGATTCCGAAGCCATTCTGCCAGCGGTTGAACAAGCTTCAGCTGAAGGCATACCCATGATCGCCTATGACGTTCAGATCGAACACCCGGATGCGCTGTATGTCACTTTCGACAACGTGGGTGTTGGCCGTCTGATGGCAAAGACCATGCTCGAAAGCGGCAAGACCGAAGGTAACTTTGCTTTTATCAAAGGCGATCAGGGCGACCCGAATGCAACATTCCTGTTTGAAGGCATTATGGAAGTGCTCAAGGAAAATATGGACGCTGGCAAAATCAACAACGTTTGTGAAGTGTTCACTGATGGTTGGAAGCCTGAAAATGCACAGCGCAATATGGAACAGTGCCTGACATCACAAGACAACAAGGTTGATGCAGTTGTTTCACAAAATGATGGCATGGCGGGTGGTGCTGTTGCAGCACTGGAAGCTCAGGGCATGGCAGGTTCAGTACCTGTAACCGGTCAGGACGGTGATCTGGCAGCAATCAACCGAGTTGCCCGTGGCACTCAGCTGGTTTCTGTATGGAAAGATTCTCGTGCACTCGGTAAGGTTGCTGCAGAAGCGGCTCTGATGCTGGCTAGTGGCAAAGCCTTGACTGATGTACCTGGCACTGCTCCTTTCTCCGGCGGCAAGCGCGGTGTTGAAGTAACATCTATCTTGCTGGAACCTACAGCAATCACTAAAGACAATATCAATGTTGTTATTGATGCTGGCTGGATAGAGAAAGATAAAGCCTGTGAAGGCGCACAAGATGGTGTTGCTGGTTGTTAATTAGCACTATTTAGTACCATGGGGCCGCATCGCCATACAGGATGCGGCCTTTTTTATACCCGGTAGTTTTATTTTCCCTTTCACCCAAGCAGCGCAGTCACCAATTCCTGCCAGCCAGGAATTTCGGTCAGTGACTGGATTAGTGTGGAGTGCAACGTGTCAGAACATCCCGAAGAGTTCAAGGAAAGCGGGCTGGTAAGATTTCTTCGTGCCACCGAGGTCGACACCCGTTTATTGGGTATGATCGGCGCCCTGCTTCTGATCTGGCTGGGCTTTCATTTTTATGGCCACTTCGTTAACGGTTTCGGCGCATTCCTGACGCCACGTAACTTGTGGAACCTGTCGGTACAGACGTCATCCATAGCCGTTATGGCAACCGGCATGGTGCTGATTATCGTTACTCGCCATATCGACCTGTCTGTCGGTTCTCTACTTGGTTTCACCGCCATGATTATGGGAGTCATGCAGGTTTGGGTACTACCAAAATATCTGGGTCTCGGGCACCCGATGATCTGGGTCATAACCATCCTGGTGGGTGTTGCATTTGGCACACTGATTGGTGCCTTTCAGGGTTTTCTGATTGCCTATCTGAGTATCCCGGCTTTTATCGTGACGCTGGGCGGATTGCTGATCTGGCGGGGTGCGTCCTACCTGGTTGCTCGCGGCGAAACAATCGCACCCGTTGATCCGACCTTTGCGCTGATAGGTGGCGGCCCTTATGGAACCATCGGTGCCACCGGATCCTGGATCGTTGGCATCATCGTCTGCATTGCCATTGTTCTAATGCTCTGGAACGGACGCCGGCAGCGTGTACGTTTCGGTTTCCCAACGCGCCCCATGTGGGCAGAGTGTCTGATTGGTTTGGTGGGAACCGGATTTGTGATTGGCTCTGTACTGGTTATGAATGCCTATCCCTGGCCTAAAGGAATTGTTAAAAAATATGCTGCGGCCAACAACATTGAAGTCCCTGAAAGTGGCCTGTTTATCTCGCACGGTTTCGCCATTCCAATACTGATTGCAATTGCTGTGGGCATAGCCATGACCTTTCTAGCCACACGCACGCGTTTCGGACGCTACGTTTTTGCCATCGGCGGCAATCCTGAAGCTGCTGAACTGGCAGGCATAAACACCAAAAAAATGACCTTGCTGATCTTTGCGTTGATGGGTGCTTTGACCGGAATATCGGCTGTTATAGCCAGCGCTCGTTTAAAGTCAGCAACACTGGCACTCGGGCAGTTTGACGAACTCTATGTTATCGCGGCTGCGGTAATCGGCGGCACCTCCTTCGCCGGTGGTATCGGCACAATCTATGGTGCCATACTCGGTGCGCTGGTGATGCAGTCACTGCAGTCCGGCATGGTGTTAATCGGCTTTGATGCAGCCATTCAACAAATGGTGGTCGGTGGTGTTCTGGTACTCGCCGTATTTATCGATACCCTTTATCGTAAGAATTCGGCCTAGGAGGGGTTAATATGAGCGATTCCAACTCTGCAAATGCTCCGTCGGCTGACCCGAACGCCGGCAAAACACCACTGGTTGAGATGCGTGATATATCAATTGCGTTCGGAGGTGTGCATGCCGTTGATAAAGCATCCTGCGAACTTTACCCGGGCGAAGTTGTTGGCCTTCTCGGGCACAATGGTGCTGGCAAATCTACCTTGATTAAAATTCTTTCCGGTGCTTACTCACGCGACAGCGGCTCGATATTTGTCGACGGCCAGGAAGCCATAATAAACAATCCACGGCACGCCAAAGACTACGGTATTGAGACCATCTACCAGACGCTGGCGCTGGCTGACAACGTGGATGCAGCGGCCAATCTTTATTTGGGCCGGGAACTGTTAACCCGCTGGGGTACGCTGGACGATGCTGCGATGGAGGCTGAAACCCGCAAGGTGATGAATCGGCTCAATCCGAACTTTACACGTTTCAAGGACCCGGTTAAGCAACTCTCAGGGGGGCAACGGCAATCAGTGGCAATCGCCAGAGCCATCCACTTCAATGCCCGCATACTTATCATGGATGAACCCACTGCCGCACTGGGCCCTGCTGAAACCGAACAGGTGGGCCAATTGATTCACCAACTTAAACAGGACGGTATCGGAATTTTCCTGATCAGCCACGACATACATGACGTATTCGATCTCGCAGACCGAGTCACCGTGATGAAAAACGGTGCCATTGTAGGTTCGGCGCAAACCAAAGATGTTACAAAAGATGAAGTGCTTGGAATGATTATTCTGGGTAAGTGCCCGGCAGGTGCCATACCCGGGCCCGGGGCTTTAGCTGATTAAAGGTTAGTTGTTAATCAACCAAGAACAGCTGGTAGAAATCCATTCATTAGTCCAGAGCTTGATCGCTTGGCTCAAAGCGGGAAACCATACCCGCTATTTGCTAGCCAGATTATGGCCTGATCACGTTAACTTCACGATTAGCATTTTCTATCAATGCCTGCACTGCTTCTATTTCCTTTTCCCTCAGCAGCAGGTTTCTTATTGCCGGGGCGACATTTTCAACGGGCGGCATGGGTGGCGTCTGGCTACCGGTAATTTCGATAATATGGCAGCCCTCGGAACTTTCAAACAACCTGTACTCATTCTGTGGAATTGCAAATAACTCTTCTTCAAATCCAAGAGGCCCCGAGTGATTCATAATTGAACCCAACACACCATTATTCTGGGCCGAGTTTTCGTGAATCGAATGGTTTCTGGCGAGTTCGGCAAAGTTCTCTCCGGACTCCAGCCGTTGCATCAGCGCTTCACATTCCTCACGCGTCTCAGTCAGTATCTGGTTTACCTGAACCGTTTCACCACTGATTGCACCCGGGTTGTCGTCATAGTATTCCTGGATCTCCTCATCGGTCACAACCATTTTTTGAGTGACGTATTTATCAATCAGGAAATTGACCGCCAGTGTTTTGATCTCAGCGCGTAACTCGGGTTCATCAGCAAACCCATTCTTGAATACAAATTGGAACAATACTTCTTCCTGAATCAGTGATTCAGCAAATTTCTCCGGGTCCGACCTTACAGACACCTGATCACCCAAGGGCATCTTGGAAATTTCGGCATTGATGTCTGATGCACGAATTTCGTAGTCATTGATAATGGCGACCACCGGGTCTTCCTGCGCATAGGCAGGCGTCGCACCCACTGACAATGACGACAGTAAAAAAACAACAGACGTTAAGAAAGAACCGAATTGAAAATTATTGTTCATGCACACGTTCGATTGAAAATGGGACTTGGAACTTAAGCTTGCGGTGAGCTTACTGATTAACCACAATCAATTCATCCAGCACAGAAAGTGATTCCTCACTGGACCAGTCTCTTGCACCTTCGGCCCCTGCAATAACATTGCCGTCTCTATCAAGAATAAAAGTCAAAGGCAGATTGTTAGCGCCAAAGACACTGGATACCGCTTTATCACTGTCTAATAAAATGGGAAACGTTACCCCCAATTTTTCGATAAAGGGAATAACATCAGATTTGCCGCCTTCATCACTCGATATGGCAACCACGGTAAACCCTTTGTCTTTATACCGTTGGTGAACCGTTTCCATGGAGGGCATTTCTTCAAGGCAGGGCGGGCACCAGGTTGCCCAGAAATTTAGCATGACATACTTGCCTTTATAGTCATCAAGAGTCGACTTCCCATCTCTCATGGTTGGAAGATCAAATGCTGGTGAGGGAAATGGCGGATCGAAAGTGGTTAACTTGAATCCGTGCAGACTCGGGTCGTGTGCCCAAGCAGAAAAGGCAGGTATAAGCACGGCGCAAAGTACAACCAATGCCATTTGCTTAATTTTTTTCATCACTTTCTTCCGGTCGGCAGGGTTTTCCGTAAAGTACAAGGGTTGGCAGTATTCTGGTTAGACAACATTCTGGCAAATAAGTGCGAGACGGCAGAGTTCACCGTCTCACACACTACTTCTGAGCTCCACCAATCACACGGATCGGGATGAAATACTCCTTGCAGCGATTCTAATGAGCTTCTAAGCCCGCTTGAATGCAGCTAGAGTACTTCTGAGAGCACAGTCAGTCATAGCAAACCTGTTCATCAGGCGCTTTTGCATAGAAAAAATCCTGACCATGACCACAATAGTGGAGGTCAGTATCCGCTCCGGGCAAAGCCGCGTACAGGTAAAATGCAGGTTTCAGACCTTTCTGAATATCACTACCTGATGGTTCAGTAGGTGTAGTAACCGCCTCACCTTTACCATTGATGTAGTCGGTTTTTTCAGACGTAAAGCCAATGATCTCATTCGAACCGAAATCACCGGATTTGAACTTCTCCGGTAACTTGATACGAAATCGACCTTTGTCTTTTCCTGCAGAACCGGTTTTCAGCCATCCAACAGGGCCAATGTACTCAGAAGTTTGATTCTTCGTATCATGGACCCAGGCGAAGATTGCTCTTCTGCCTTCAGGCATCTTGAGAGCCGAGTATGCACCTATGGCCTCACCAGTATCAGTATCGAATGTGATGCTCCCCTTGGGCCCGATATCTTTTGCAAAATCGTAGCCGTCGATGATCACCCCACCCAACATTGGTACAACCTCTTTAGCACTGGCTGTTAACGAGCCCAGTGACAAAAGGAGAGCTGCACCCATTACAGAAAAATAGCGTAAACGCATATTTTTTCTCCTATGTGTGTCCGGAAATAAATTCGGGATTGAAAATACATCCTGGAGACACTGTTGTCCGGTGAACCAAGGTTCACCGGTGGGTACTTTTTTTTTCCGGAACTGTCAACAACTGCACGCCGTGGTAGCGGTATGGTTGAGATATTGACCGCTTTTGGCGATAAATACCTGTTGTAAAACGTTTCTTCCGGAACTTGCCAAGATACCAAATTCTACTGTGCCGGACTATCGGTTTCTGTTGAGGGCGTTAACTTAAACATCACAAAAGTATCACATAGCCAAAAACGGCGGAAAGCTGTTCAAAAAACGTCACGCTAACGCCAACAGGTTTAGCAAAGCCAGCCCCTATGAACGCAACCTCTCATACTACTTGTTCAACCTGCTGGACGCGTATTACTTTGATACCACGATAAAAGTTACGACCAGACTGTACCGCTGATCAGACTTGCACCGGGGATTTAAAACCTTGTAACCGCAGCCTGGTGCAGATAATTTTCAATTAGCTAACGCAACAATCCAACAATCGCCAAACTGCCTAACAAAAACAGAACATAACGGCGATAGCCTTTTTCGGTAGAACCCGCAAACAATCGTGTCCCGAACCAGGAACCTGCTAAATAGGAAAGTGTTATCGGGATAGCAGCGATGACCTTCTCGACTGATGTTTGGTCACGGTAGATCGACAGAATCAGAAACCAGCCAGCAAGAATAAAAACCGAACCAATTAGTAGTGTGCGCGTTTCATTGCGGTCATAAGGAGCCATAAGCAGTATCGACACCAAAACCAGTGCAATGTAGCTTGCACCGATTATGACCCCAGCAACCAGGCCGATAGCGATCAAAACCGGTACAGAATATCGGGTTTTGAAGCGGATATTGCATAGCATGATGATGGTTGCCAGCAGAATAAAAGCTGCAATAACGCGTCGCATCAATTCAGCGTCAGTATGCAACAGCAACCAGTGACCGAAAGGCATACCAATCAGTGCAGGTAGGGTTATTGACGCAGTCGTCTTCCAGTCGATTTGGTTTCGTACATCCCAGACAAGGTAAGTGCCAACAAAAAATTCCAGCACCAGCACCTTATCGATAACTTCAACGGGTGAAATAAACCATGTAAGCACGGCAATAATAAATGCAGGTCCGCCAAAGCCTGCAAAACCTCGAATGACACCGGCAGCCAAGCCTACCAACACTATCAGCAAAGGAATTAGTCCTTCGTTCACAGACTCAATGCCTCAAGTCGGGATTGGGGCCGGAAAAATTGCACTCCATGTATAGGTAAAACAGCGCAGATTTTTCTGACAGATTTTCTGACAGTAATACGGTTGTGTTTTCTACTATAGTGATTGAACCACGGGATCGACTGGTGAGACGATGCTTGGTAGATCAGCTTGATAATTGTTTGAACGGTCCCAGACGGGAACGCCCATAAACTTAGCCAACTTGATAGCATCATTTAAAATGTTCTTGTGACGGCTGCCTTTGGTCAGCATATGCCTGCTAGTGTCGGAAAGTACCACAATTAGTTCGTATTGATCGATACGACGTTTATTTCTTTTGAGATTTTTAGTTACATGGTGCGCAATTTGTAACCCTGCCACATCTACCGCGTTAAACACAATTCGCTCTGGTTTCAAAAACCGGTCCAATAGACCGAAGCATCGGGAGGTAGTTATGTGGCATTTGCCACCTGATCTATCAAAAGCCGCCAAACGGATTTGCGAGCAAAAGCTAATCATCGCAGCTGCCAGAAGAATAATCGAAATTGAAAAAAACAACATTTGCATTTCAGATGCTACACGTTGCAATGCGGCTATCTCTGGTGGTGTAATCTCATAAACCAGCGACGCTGTGACAATGGGAAACAATCCAAGCGACACCCCCGTGAGGAACATAAAGACTACCATTACAATTCGAAGAATGCCCGGCTTCTGTTTTAACAACATCTTTGATACGATAACAAGGCGTGTCTTCTTACCGTAAACTTCATTCTTCTGTTCAACCGGCCCCCATCCGGCCTTGCGAGCTATAGGGTGCGAGTGAGCAGGCCACGGTCGATAGCGTTTAATACTCTGTGATACCGGAAACAGTGGGGCACCGTTTTTAACATTGTTAATATGCTTGAACAGTGGGAACAAGTGCAAAATGGCAAGCACCAGGAGTACCACTGCAACCAGTTTCACCCCTTTTAACACCCACACCTGTATGGCAGGCAGATCAACCAGAAAGGGTAAGGAAAAATTAAGGATAAACAATACTATCAGTACCACGATGAAAGCGGTGTTAATAGATTTGGTAAACCGGCTTGACTGCAGTTTTTCTATATAAGATCCCATGTCTATCATTTCGTCCTGAAAGTGAAGACCTTAAGAGCATCATTTCAAACTATTGTTGTGTTATGTTCTGTCAAAGTGGGTTGAAGCCCACAATTGATCGATAAATGAGGAGTAGAAGGATGGTCAAACTGGCCGAAATGCCTGCTGTCGGGCGAAAATTCATCTCTGAACTTGAAATGCCGGAGTTCGAGCAGCAAGCCTGGGTGGATGCCCTGCCCCCGGCACAACGCAGAGTATCAATCGTGTCGACAGCGGCTGTTTCCAGGCGCGGCGAGAAGCCGTTCAGCTGGCTCGCCAAGGACTATCGGGCAATTAACAAGAATGACCGGGATCTTGTCATGACACATGTTGCGGTCGAATACGATCGTACAGCCTGGCAACAAGATCTAAACACGATTTTACCTTTCGAGCGCCTTGAAGAAATGGCAAGCGCAGGTGAATTTGGTTCAGTGGCTGATGAGCATTATGCATTTATGGGTGCTGCCGATCCGCGTGATATGGAAAAGTCTGCTCTTGAAGTGGCTGCTCGAATGAAGCAGGACAATGTCAACACTGTCTTTCTGATACCTGTTTGACCATTTTGTACGCGCGCCGTGTGCGTGCTTGCACAGTATTTCGAATCGCAGGGATTCAGCACGGTACTGGTCGGGTTTGTGCGCGAACATATGGAAGCACTCACGCCACCCAGAGCGTTGTGGCTGGATTTTCCTATGGGACGCCCGCTGGGTAAGCCGGGCGATCCTGACTATCAAAAAAGAATTATCCGCTCAGCTTTCGACTTGCTGGATGCCAGTTCGGGGCCGCAGCTTGAAGACTTTAACGACACCATTGCGGTACAGGACGGTCGTATGGGTTATGCCTTGCCAGTTGATCTGGTCGTTTCAAAAGACGAAATCGGTGATGTAGATTCATTACTGGTTGAGGTACAGGAAGAGATCGCCGGCCTGGCTTGCGACTATGAGTCGGCATGCATTGCTCGCGGGCGAACAACAGTGGGTGCAAGTGAAGTTGCTTTGGCAGACCTGGCACCTTACATAGCTGTCTTTGTTAAAGGTGAAAAACCTTCAAGCCCCAGGAAAGGAGTTCCACCGATACCCTTATTAAAACTGGTGGTTGAAGATCTGACAGCCTATTACACCGAAACGCGCACTCACAGGGACAGTATTGACGATATAGAACTACTTGGGAAATGGTTCTGGGAAGAAACTAAAGCCGGGCAGTTGATCTTGTGGCTTGAAGCTGTCTCACTGGAGAGCGACGACCGCGTACTTCGACAAATTGTCGATATGTCGCTGATTACGCCACGCTTCTGGTCTGAAGGCCCGCTACCCGGAACGTCAGCATCCGCTTGGTAAGCAATGCAGTTTGATTGGCCACAGACGGTTGCCGCTCATTCTGTTCCGGAGTGAGCATAGATGCAGGACGGTTTATACCTTCCCTGCATCAGTGGGATTGCTGCTGCCAGACTTTCGCATCAATTCGCGGTAAGGGTGCCATACCAAGAATGGCATCACTTAATTTTTCAGCGATCATGATGGTTGGCGAATTAGTATTGCCATTGGTGACCACCGGCATTATGGAAGCATCGACTACACGCAAACCATTCACACCATAAACACGCCCGGCAGGGTCGACCACCGCTCCTTTATCGGTCGCCGAACCCATGCGTGCGGTTCCTGACAAGTGCCATTGTGAGCAGGTTTTTTCAACCAGGCAACGATCCAGCTCCTCATTGCTAGTCTTGTCACTACCGGGGTAAATTTCGTCACCACAGATGTCAGCAAAGGCGGCTTGCGCGACCAGTTCACGTACGATATGCACACCCCGGCGCAACAGTTCCAGATCGCGCGGGTCTTGCAGGTAGTTCACCAGTATGCGCGGAGCCTCTGACGGGTCGTTGCTGCGTAAGGTTATCTGGCCGCGGCTGTAGGCCTGCATTAAGCCGACATGAATCTGAAACGCATGCATGGGCAAGGGTTGCCAGGTTTGATCATCAACAGCAACCGGTGAAATTGTCAGTTGAATATCCGGGTGTTCAAATTCCGGCCCGCTACGCAAACAGGCCACCGTATCAAAATGATTGGAGGCGCAGACACCGTCCTTTTTGATCAACCAGCGAATACCTTCGAGGGTTCGGGCAAACAGCCTGGTTTTTGGCCAGATGGACACCGGCTCTTTGCATTTGAATTTAAGCACAAAGTCCGGGTGGTCATTGAGGTTCTGCCCTACGCCAGGAACATCCTTGATTACCTCTATATTCATTTCGCGAAGATGTTCAGCGGGGCCGATTCCGGATAGCATCAGCAGTTGCGGACTAGCAACAGCACCAGCACTGAGTATCACTTCACCGCCGGCGTTCCGATCAACCTCAGCGTTTTGCCGCAAACCATTTTCATCGATGTAAACCACTCCAGTCGCATTGCCATGCGCAAACACGACCTGCTGAACATGGGTATTCGTCTTGATGGTCAGATTACTTCGCTCACGTGCAGGATCCAGGTAGGCGGTGGCACAACTCCAGCGGACACCTTTATGCACACTACTATCAAGCAAGCCAAAACCTTCCTGCTGATAACCGCAAATGTCATCGGTAACCGGATGCCCGGCTTGTTCACCCGCGGCAAGAAATGCCAGAGTGATAGGATCTTCGGGTGCGGGCCGATGAACACGCATAGGTCCATCGCCTCCGCGGTAATCATCTTCACCACCGGCATACGTTTCCATACGTTTGAAATAAGGCAATACATCAGCATAACTCCAGCCATCACAACCGGCCTGGCGCCAGCCCTCAAAGTCCAGCGCATGGCCACGGATAAATACCATGCCATTGATAGAGGAGGAGCCACCCAGCGTTTTGCCACGATCGTGTTTAAGGCGGCGCGCGCCCAGCTGTGGCTCGGGTTCGCCCTGGTATGCCCAATTGTGTTTCGTACTGTTGAGGTTACTCAGAACGGCTGCAGGTATTTTTAACGATAGAGCTGTGTTTTCCGGCCCAGCTTCCAGTAAAAGTACCGATTTGGTGTTATCAGTACTTAACCGATTGGCAAGCACACAACCGGCAGAACCAGCCCCGACAATAATGTAGTCAAACTGCATCCGCTGATCCATTCACCCATTCACCCATTAAAAAACAGCCTTCACAATTGCAGAACTCTGTCCTGGTATGCTCTGGAGCCTAGCGCTATTCCTGCGACCTTCTCGATTTTCTTTCGGGCTTGTCGATGTTGCCTGACACTCCCCTCATCGCTGGGCAATAGTTTCAGAAGCGCAAACTCCATCTCATCAATCGCGGCCTTGCTTGAAAGAGCTCCCGACTGCAAGCCCCCACGGACCCAAATACCGTCAATCAGCAGACCCAATTGACGCGCTGCATGGTGAGCATCCTCAGTGCTTAAAAAATGCTTGAGAGCATGACGCAAATTACTGTCGATGCGGGCGTTACAGGCAGACTGTATGCGTTGGCACTGGGCGCTGTGAGGAATTTCCGAGGCCAATGACACCCAAGCCTGACAAACACGCTGATTGAAAATTGTTTCAAAAAAATTAGCAATCACAATAGCCCACAATCGTTCGCAGGGAGTCGTAGCATGTCGGTAGAGTTCGACCAGTGTTTCGCTCAGCAGAGAATTGGAACGCCGGAATACCGCTTCCAGCAACACGGTCTTATCCGGGAAATGGTGTAACACGACTCCCTTTGAGACGCCTGCCAGTTCACCGACCTTCTCAAATGTTGTCCTGCGCAAGCCATAACGAGCTACAGCCTCAAAGGCGGCTCTGGACAACTGATCGCGACGAATTTCACGGATGGAACTCGTTTTTTTGGCTTTTAGTGGCAATAATGCGGACAAGCAGAACTCGTATTGAATTGCGGTAAAAGTAGTAAATAAGCTTACCATTGACTCTAAAAACTTACTAATGGTAAGTTTATAGATAGAAAAGATACTAAAAATACGCTCTGGCCCGCCTGCCCGATGTAAAATGCAGCTAGTTGAACGTATCTGTGCGAATGCTGTTCAGGGACGTTCAATACAATTGCAGTGCGAAATTAAAGCCCAGGCACCAAGATAGAAAATCTAGAAAATCGCCGAAACCGGAGGAAGTACATGATCAGAAAAACCACAGCAGCAGCCCTGCTAGTAGCCGGCTCAATGGCCGCAAGCGGTGTCGCCACTGCAGCCGTCCCTGAATCTGAAGACCCGATCAAAGTCATCCTGAATGACTGGACGGGCCAGCACTTTTCAACCAAGGTCGCCGGCTCGCTGCTACAGGAAATGGGATACAACATCGAGTACGTCAGTGCCGGTGCCCTGCCCCAGCATGCCGGTATTGCTCAAGGCAACCTGCATTTCCAGACCGAAGTGTGGACTAACAATGTAGGCGACCTCTACCCCAATGCAGTAGAAGCTGGCGATATCGTAGTTCTTGGACAACTGGGTCTGGAACCTAAAGAAGGCTGGATCTATCCGCCTTACATGGAAGAAAAATGCCCGGGCTTGCCAAGCTATCAGGCGCTTTATGAATGTACTCAGGCTTTTGCATCAGCTGATACTTTTCCCAAAGGCCGCCTGATAACCTACCCTGCTGATTGGGGCACGCGTTCTCGCGATGTTGTAGCCAGTATTGACATGCCGTTCGAGGCTATACCCGGTGGCAGTGAAGGCGCTATGGTTGCTGAACTGAAGTCTGCCTACGCGGCCGAGGAACCCGTCATCATGATGTTCTGGCAACCTCATTCACTGTTCGCCGAACTTGATTTCAACTGGGTGGAATGGAACGAGGCCGATGGCGAATGTGTCGAGGAAACTCAGGAAAAAGATACAGCCTGTGGTTTTTCTCAAGCATCAGTTGATAAAGTGGCCTGGGGTGGTTTTGAAGAAAAATGGCCAGCAGCTTTTAAAATGCTGACAAGTCTGCAGCTTTCTAACGATGACGAAAATCAGGCCATCCTGGAGATTGATGTTAACGGGCGTGATCTTGATGAAGTGGTTGCCGAGTGGATTGCAAACAACAAAGGCACGTGGCAGCCCTGGATTGACGGTGCCTTGTAATTGCTCGTGTCGAAACTTACTGTTCACACATGAGTGAGCAATCTGTTTGAAGCAACACGTTTGAAATAAGGGCGGCGAATAAGATTCGCTGCCCTTTTTTATTTTATTAGTGGCCAGTCTGGTTGGTGACAAGCTAACCAGCTAAATTCGGCGAGAGCACTGCATGCAGAGCCAGAATCAGCAGCAAGACGTAACAAGACAGGTAAAACTGTCCTGCCGCAATATCTGGAAAGTTTACGGCGAACAAATTAAACCCTTCTTCGGTGGATCAAAGGATCAGTTCGCCGATTCACTGGAAAAAGCCGAGGCCCTGCGAAGTGCCGGACAAATTGTAGCCAATGCGGACGTCAGTTTTGATGTTCATGTGGGTGAGATATTTGTCATCATGGGGCTTTCAGGCTCCGGCAAATCAACGATTGTGCGCTGCCTGTCTCGCCTGGTCGAACCGACAGCTGGTGAAGTACTACTCGATGGCGAAGATCTACTGAAAAAAACCGAAACCGAACTCATTGAAATCCGGCGTCACCAGATGGGTATGGTGTTCCAGAGCTTTGGTCTGATGCCTCATTTGAATGTCATCGATAATATTGCTTTCCCTCTAAAACTGCAGGGCGTGAATGAAGAACAGCGTTATGCTCAAGCTGAACGTGTTATCGAGCTGGTCGGTTTGCAGGGGCGCGAATCAAACTACCCGAATGAATTGTCCGGTGGACAACAGCAACGCGTGGGCATTGCACGTTCACTGGCGGTAGAACCTGAAGTCTGGTTACTGGACGAGCCTTTTTCCGCACTTGATCCGTTAATAAGGAAACAAATGCAGGATGAATTTCTGCGCATCCAATCGCTGCTGAATAAATCCATCGTTTTTATCACTCACGATTTTCACGAAGCGCTTCGCCTTGCTGATCGCATGGCCATTATGCGTGACGGCGAAATTGTTCAAATCGGTAGACCGGTTGATCTTATTCTCAACCCTGCTGATGATTATGTTCGTGACTTCACCACAGACGTTCCCTGGGAAGGTGTGTTGCGTGCAGCTGATATCGTACGCCCTCTGCAAGGACCTGTTGACGGCGTTCGAAGAGTTGCTGGCGATACGCTGATCGACGGCCTGCTCGAGTATCTTTCTGAACACCCCGAAGGTCTGGTGGTTGAGGATGAAAACGGTGAGGTTCTGGGTGTAGCCACGTCAAGTGGCGTGTTAGGCGCACTTGCTGCAGGCTGCACCAATCAGCTTGCCGCAGAGGAATAGCCGCAAATGCCCACCAGGTTTGATCGCGGAGCATGGCAGTGGTTAGGTGTGATCGTACTGACACTGCTTTGCATTGCCTACCAGAATCAATGGCCATGGATGAAAGCGTTTCCGGAAAGCTGGCAACTGCCTTTTGCCGGCTGGCTAAACGCGATCATGGACTGGATGATTGAATACCTGGGCTGGTTTTTTCGCAGCATATCCTGGTTTTTGGAATGGCCCATCAAGGGTGTACGCGCTGTGTTGCAAGCTTTACCGTGGGGGGTTACCGGTTTTCTGATTTGTCTGGTCGCCTTTGCAACTTCTGGTTGGCGGCTGGCTTTGTTTGCACTGCTGTCCGTGTTGTACATGGTGGTGATTGGCTACTGGAGTGAAAGCATGAACACGCTTTCGCTGGTCGCGATCTCTGTACCGTTTGCCATACTGACCGGGTTTGTGTTCGGTGTTTGGGGGTTTTACTCGCGCCGTGCCGAGCGCCTCATCATGCCGACGCTTGATATGCTGCAGACGGTACCGGTATTCGCTTATTTGTTGCCCATTCTATTGTTGTTCGGCTTTGGTACTGTTGTCGGCCTGGTAGCCAGTGTGCTCTATTCCTTTCCACCCATGGTTAGAAACACTATCGTTGGCCTGCGTGGTGTACCCGCCGAAATCATAGAATCAGGCTTGATGTCAGGTGCCAGTCCCAAGCAACTCTTCTGGCAGGTGCGCGTGCCTTCAGCGTTGAAACAATTATTGCTCGGTGTCAATCAGGCAACCATGGCATCACTGAGCATGGTCATCATTGCTTCGATTATTGGTGGTACCGAGGATATAGGCTGGGAAGTTTTGACTACCATCCGCAAGGCTCAGTTCGGTGAAAGCCTGCTGGCCGGAATGGTGATCGCACTGATGGCTATGGTGATAGACCGGATTACCCACGGTCTTGCCGCAAGGCCTGACTATAATCCGGGTAAAAAGAGTGCTTTGCAGCAATACCGTTACTGGATTATCGCAGCCGTGGGTGCAGCAGTGGTTTTTGTGCTGTCACTGGTATTTGACTGGCTTAAAAACTGGCCAGCTGCGATGGAGCTTAACCCGGCAAAGGCGATGAATGATGGCTTGACCTTTATTGTCGCCAACTATCGCAGTGAAATAGACACAATAAAAAAATTCGCGTTTTTCTATGTGATGTTGCCAACCAAAATTGGTTTGCAGGAAGCAGTCAGTCCGTTCACCTGGGGTTTTGAGCTGACCCAAATACATAAAATCGGCTATGCCATAGTTGTCGCTCTGATTGGGTTATTAGCAGCTTTTCGCTGGGGCAGCCGGGCAGGAATTGCATTTATCCTGCTTGCCATCTTCATCTATTTCGGCTTGACCAATATGCCCTGGCCTGCTGTGCTGCTGGTTAGCGGTTTTGCCGCCTGGCGAATCGGTGGGGTAAAGCTCGCCTTGGGTACATTGCTAGGCTTGGGTTTTATCGTGGCCGCCGGTAACTGGCCACAAGCCATGCTCTCGGTCTATCTGTGTACTATCGGTGTTTTGATTTCCTTCCTCCTTGGCACCAGCCTCGGCATCTGGGCATCAAGCAACGATACAGTTTCAGCGTTTGTACGCCCCATCAATGACACGCTGCAAACCATGCCTCTGTTTGTCATTCTTATTCCCTTCGTGATGATCTTCAAGATTGGCGACTTCACAGCGCTGCTGGCGATCATCGCCTATGCCTTCGTACCAGCCATTCGCTACGCCGAGCACGGTTTGCGCAATCTACCGGATGATGTCATTGAAGCTGCACGAATGATTGGCTGCACCAAACGACAATTGCTCTGGCAGGTCAAAGTACCATTGGCAATGCCGGTCATGATGCTGGGCCTTAACCAGACCATCATGTTCGGTATCGCCATGCTTGTCATTACCGCTTTGGTGGGCACCAATGGTCTTGAGCAATCCGTGTATATCGGATTGAGCGATGGTAACTTCGGGGTTGGTATGACCGCGGGGTTGTGCATGGCAATCATTGCCATCATTGCAGATCGCACAACGCAAGCCTGGAGTAAAAAACGCAGCGCCCAGCTAGGCCTGGAAAACTGATATGACCCTATATGGCAATCGCAGAAATGGCAAACACAGAAGGCAATCATACTAGCTCATGAAAAATCTACAGGAAGCCTCAGACCTTACCAATACCATCCGTATCAGTGCGCGGCGTTACGAAGAATCACCTTTTATAGAACGCACTGATCACTCGGATATGGTGCGTGGTGTCTATGCCGGCCGGTATTTCCCGATCTTTATGGGTGAAGACCCGCTCGAGAAATACTGGACCCTGCGGCGCAAGGCGCTGATCTTTGATGTTCCGGAGAAACCCGTTGAAATTAGCGGCAAGGACAGCTTGCCGTTCCTGGAAAAAGTACTCTCGCGCAAGGTAGCGCCTCTGCAGGAAGGCCGTGGGCTTTATGCCATAGCCTGTACGCCACAAGGTGGCGTATTCATGGACGGTGTTCTGTTTAAACTAGGCCCTGAGCGGTACTGGTACGTGCAGGCCGACGGCGCGTTTGAGACCTGGTTGCTTGCACATAGTGGCGGATTCGATGTGACGATTTCTGATCCGCAATCGCGTGTCTTGCAAATTCAGGGGCCTGCATCTATCGACATCATGACGGCGGCATCAGATGGCGCGATCACCGAAGACATGCGTTACTTCAGATCGGGGTTTTTCAGTATCGGCGGGCAACAGTTATATGTCTCCCGCACCGGCTTTACCGGTGAACTGGGTTTTGAAATTTATTGTGACGGTGCAAATACGGATCATCTGGCACTGTGGGATCACTTGATGGCCAAGGGTGAACCCCTTGGTATGGAATTTTCCTCAACCCGGGCCATGACCATTCGGCGTATTGAAGCGGGCATCCTTGGCAACCTCACCGACATGGATACCAGCATGACACCGTTTGAGGCAGGACTTGCGCCGTTTATCGATATGGATAAGGATGATTTTATAGGCAAGGCAGCGCTTGAAGGCTGTGATCAACGTTGCTTGCTGTTAGGCATCACCTGCCAAACCGAAACACCGGCAGCGGGTGGTGAGATTCTGCATGACGGTGAAGTGGTAGGTACCGTTACAGCCGGTGTACCATCACCCACGTTGGGCTGTGGCATTGGTTACGCAAGGTTCAACACGCCAGGTGATTGGGTGGGGCGCACTCTGACACTTCGCTTGCCTGATGGCACAACACATGACGGCCTCATAGTGAGCGTGCCTTTTTTTGATGCCGAAAAAAACATCGTGCGTGGTATCGACAGAACCATTCCTTAGCAGCGTTGCTTGAGCCTGCCGTTTAAGCTTGCTGGCTGAGCACGCCGCTTATGCTTGCCGGCTCAGTACGCAGAGTCATGCTGGCAAACCAGCCTGTTATTTGTTTAACAATCCGGCAGGATTAGATTGCATGAAAGATTCCCGTACTCAAACCACCAGCAGTCATTGGGGCGCTTTCAATGTCACAACCCGCGATGGCCGCATCGTATCCGTCGACGACTTCGAGCATGATCCATCACCCTCGTCCATATCCAGCATACTGCCAGCAGCAGTCCATCATTCCAGCCGTGTAGCGCGCCCCTCAATTCGCAAGAACTGGCTTGAACATGGCCCCGGGCATGCAGATTCCAGACTGCTGCGCGGGCAGGACGAATTTGTTGAGCTTCCCTGGGATGAAGCCTTAGATATCACTGCAGCTGAAATCGACAGGGTGCGACAGGACTATGGCAACGATGCGATTTTCGGAGGCTCTTACGGCTGGGCCAGCGCCGGGCGGTTCCATCATGCGCTCGGGCAGCTGCATCGCTTCCTGAACTGCACGGGTGGATACGTAACCCCTCTTACTGGATCTGCTATTTGAGAGTTTTAATCCAGTGCCATAACGTTTCCGCTACTTACTGACTACCACAAGTCCCAAATCATCTTATCCATTGCACCCAAGAACGAGATAGATTGCGGGTGTAATTTCATAAAAATATAATATTTATTTAAGAATAAACTTCCTGGTTATCGTTGCACGTCTGTGGTGAGCTTTGGTGTTTGAAAGTTTAGGCACACCATTGGTACAAATATTCAACATACCAAAACAACATTTTTAGATATAACTGTTTCAATGTGATATTTACCACAAACTGCCGCTTCTAAGCTGCGGCTATACATAGAACTCACACCTATTTCGGAACTACCAGTGGCTGTGTTTGACAACAAACCTGCCCCCTCCCAATCCGTTACAAAATAATTTGAGGGCATTTTAAAAATTTGCCCACTACTACTTTTACGTGATAGTTTAACGCCCGTGATTTGGTCACCTACATGATCAAAAAGACAACTATTGGACAATTTTTTACAGGTTACCGCGAGATGCTTAAATAGATCATTCCAAAACGATCAGTAAAGGATCATGTTGCTTCTATGAATCAAAACCAAGCTTCAAACTACTTGACTCGCAAACCCACCAAACAAAAAAGCACAACAGTTCTCACTTACCCTTAAGTCGACGAAACAATGCTCAATACACATCTGCTCCGTGTTACTTTCCGACACCCTGTCCACGCGCTATGTTGGCTTTTGCTACTGCTGACTGTGCCTCTAAAGGGACATACCAATTCATTCACAGAGACCAGTGTGAATGATTGGGGCTCAGGGTTTATTGCAAGCTTCGAGTATGTCATCACAGCCGATGACACAGCCACTGATGTTGTTCGGGACTGGACAATCGATATTGCCTACACCGGGTCCGCCACACTAACCAATGCCTGGATGACCGGGTTTTCAGGGAACATACGGTTTGAAAATCCGGATAGCGCAGGTAGAACCATTATCACCACCGAGGGAGTCGGCTTCCGGCCTGAACTTGAAGCTGGCTATACGCTGCGTTTCAGTGTACAGGGGTCAGGTAGTGGCTACCAGGCAGCAGACTTTGCTCCGCAGTTTTTAAACCTGACAGCGCTTCCCAGTAATCTCCTAGCTTCATCACTGGTCAATGTGAACGATTGGTACAACCCAAACTGGGGAGGTGGCTTTAACGCCACTTTTCGTTGTGACATCACCGATCCGGATACCGCCAATGGGCCTGTCACGGATTGGACCATAGAATTTAACTACTCGGGCCCGGGCACAATCGGCACGGCCTGGACGCAATCGTACAACGGGTCAACCACCCATGGATTTATCGCGGATGATGGCGGCTATGCGGTAACCAATGAGGACGCGGGATATCAACCCGAACTGTATGCTGGCGATTCCATTACCGTCGCCATTCAGGTTGTGGACGCAGGATTCAACGCAGCTGAATTTGATGTGCAATGTATCGCAGGTACGGGTCCATTAATCGCAACCAATACGCCACCCAGCGGCGAAGCTGCCAGTTATGGGCTGAATGAAGATGAGCCCCTGACCTTTTCCCTTGCTGCAACCGATGCTGAGAACGACAACTTAACTGTCACGGTGCTGGAAACCACATCCAATGGAACACTCAGCGGCACTGCACCCAATCTGACTTATACGCCGAATGC
>CALLOA010000202.1 GCA_938005265.1 uncultured Granulosicoccaceae bacterium | reverse complement strand
GGTGATCTTCGGTACTCGATAAACGACTTGCACCAACCGGCAGGTTGGTAGCAACGATGACTTAAAGCCAAGCCGGATTGAAACAGTCCGGATGGTTGACTGATCCATTCAGTCAGGATATTCGCAAACATACTCTCTGGTGAGTACAGACCGTCGTCCCTACCCGGACGACGGTTTTTTGCGTTTGTAGTTAAGGAATAAGACTGGCCTGCCAGAGAAATTTATCCTGCGCATTGCCTGCAGTAAATTATTCAAACAATGTCTTTAAGGCGAGCCCCGGATCGTCGGCGCGCATAAAAGCCTCTCCGATAAGGAAAGCATTGACATCGTGCTGCTGCATTGCAGAAACATGCTCTGGTTGCAAGATACCGCTTTCGGTAACTACGATTGAGTTACTGTCGACATTCTCAAGCAGGTCAAATGTAGTCTGCAGGGAAACATCAAAAGTACGCAGGTCGCGGTTATTAATTCCAAGTAATTCGGGTGCGAGTTTGTTGGCGCGCTGTAGCTCGGCTGCATCGTGCACTTCCACCAGAACATCCATACCCAGTTCAATAGCATAACTGTTCAGATCAGCCAGTGTCTCATCATCAAGCGCTGCCACAATAAGCAATACACAATCAGCTCCGATCGCGCGCGCTTCGGCCACCTGATAACGGCTAATCAAAAAGTCTTTACGAATAACCGGCAGGTTGCAGGCTTGTCTGGCTTGTTGCAGAAACTCTTCCGAACCCTGAAAAAAATCTGCATCGGTGAGCACTGACAGGCAGCACGCTCCACCGTTTTCATAGGATCGGGCGATAGCTGCTGGTTGAAAATCTTCTCTTAACACACCCTTGCTGGGCGAGGCCTTTTTAATTTCAGCGATGACAGCATGCTGACCCTGTTCAATTCGCCGGCGGACACTGTGGGCAAAGCCTCGCGGTGCTGACGCGACCGATGCCTGCTTCAGTAACGTGGCTTCGTTGAGCCTGGCTGATCTCTCAGCAACTTCCTGCCGCTTACGCTCAATAATCTTCTTCAGAATATCAGGTACATCTGTAACATGTGGAGCCGGCACGTCACTCATCAGCTGGCTCCTTGAATGAGTTACTTAGTTCGACTAATGAATCCATGGTCCGCCGTACTTTACCGTCTGCGATTACCTGTGTTGCTTTATCGACACCCTCTTCGAAGCTGACGGCAAGCCCGCCGACATAGATTGCAGCACCCGCGTTCAAACGAACAATATCCAGAGCCGCGCCTGACTGATTGTCCATCACGGACTGTATAACCGAGAAACTCTCCTCAGCACCGGAAACCTGAATGTCCGATAGTTGATGCCCGGATATTCCAAGGCTGGCAGGTTCAATGGTGAACTCCGTAATTTCACCGTTTTTTAATTCCGCCGCTTTCGTCGGCGCACAACAACTGATCTCATCCATGCCATCGTCACTATGTACTACCAGGACATGCTGACTGCCGAGCTTCTTGAGCACCTGTGCCAGCGGTACAACCCAGGCAGCATCAAACACTCCCAACACCTGATTAGGCACACCGGCAGGATTGGTTAGAGGCCCCAATAAATTGAATATGGTTCTCACACCCATTTCCCGCCGCGGACCAACCGCATGCTTCATCGCGGAATGGAAATTGGGTGCAAACATAAAACCGACACCCACCTGGTCAACACATTGCGCAACCTGCTCCGGTTCAAGATCCAGATTTACCCCGGCAGCTTCGAGAAAATCAGCAGCACCGGACTTACTTGAAACAGAGCGATTGCCGTGTTTGGCAATCTTGACGCCAGCGCTGGCAGCAACCAGCGCACTGGCCGTGGACACGTTAAAGGTACTGGTTGTATCACCACCCGTACCAACGATATCGACAGTATTGTCGGCAAGCGGTTTCACAGTCGATGCAAGCCTTCTCATTACCGTTGCCGCAGCGGCTACTTCGTCAACAGTTTCGCCTTTCATTCGCAAGGCAATAAGAAAGCCACCAATCTGCGACGGAGTCGCTTCGCCAGTCATGATCTGGGTCATCACTGCTTCCATCTGCGACTGCTGCAGATCCTGTCTTTCGAGCACCTGAGCCAGTGCTTGCTGGATATTCATGTTTGCAAGGGTCTCTTAGCCGTTGTAGTCAAACGATTACGATGACATATCACTTTGTGTATGTTCCAGAAAATTTCGCAACAAATCATGGCCACATTCACTACTGATGGATTCAGGGTGAAACTGCACACCTTCTATATTCAGGGATTTATGACGAAAGCCCATAATTTCACGACCACCAGCCGCATTCGCATCATTCACCCAGGATGTGACTTCGAGACAGTCGGGCAAACTTGCAGCTTCAACCACCAGCGAATGATACCGGGTTGCTGTAAACGGGTTTGGCAGGTTACGAAATACACCGGTTCCCGTATGTTCAACCGGTGAAAGCTTACCGTGCATTATTGCGGCTGCCCCGGTGATTTTACCGCCAAAGTACTGCCCTATGCTCTGATGCCCGAGACATACGCCTAAAATAGGAATACGCTCTTTGAAGTGCCCGATTGCGGCCAAAGATATGCCTGCCTTGTCGGGTACACCCGGGCCGGGGGAAATCAGCAACGCGCTCGGTGCTGAGCCGGCAATATCCTCTACCGAATGTGTGTCGTTGCGATAAACCCGCGTTTCTGCACCGAGCTCACCCAGATACTGCACCAGGTTGAACGTAAATGAATCGTAGTTGTCGATGACAGCAATCATGCAGCACCTCCGACATGCGAGGGTTGTTGAATGGCAGTATCAATTCCCTGCTCGGCCATCGCCACGGCACGAAATATTGCTCTGGCTTTTGCCATGGTTTCATCCCACTCGGACTGCGGATCAGAGTCATAGACGATACCGGCACCCGCTTGTACATACAGCGTATCGTTCTTGATAACTGCGGTACGAATAGCAATGCAAGTATCCATATTGCCACTCCAGGAAAGGTAGCCGATAGCGCCGCCATAAATACCGCGCTTGACCGGTTCAAGCTGCTGAATAATTTCCATGGCACGCACTTTAGGTGCACCCGACAGCGTGCCGGCAGGAAAAGTTGCCCGCAACACGTCAATATTTGTGCGGTCGCTTGCCAGGCGACCCGTCACATTCGATACGATATGCATCACATGCGAATACCTTTCGATCGCCATCTTTTCAGTGACTTTGACACTACCGGTTTCTGCAATTCGACCGATATCATTGCGGCCCAGATCAATTAACATCAAATGCTCAGCCAATTCCTTGGGATCGGCGAGAAGCTCCATTTCCAGCTGTTGATCGAGCTCGGCTGTCGCTCCTCGTGGCCGGGTCCCGGCAATCGGCCGCACCGCCACCTGCTCTTCTTCCAGCCTGACCAGAATTTCCGGTGATGCGCCAACAATCTTGTGATCTCCAGCATCAATGTAAAACATGTAGGGCGAGGGATTCAGTCGTCTCAAGGCGCGATACAGATTAATCGGTGGGGATGCGAACGGCGTACTCAGGCGTTGTGACAAAACAACTTGCATACAATCGCCCGCTGTTATGTAATCTTTGACGGTGTTGACCGCTTGCTTGAACGACTGCTCTGAAAATCCACTGGTAAAATCAGACTCGGATACGGTTCGATTGTTCTTTTCCATCGGCAAAACTACCGGTGACAACAGCTTTTCACGAAAAAATTGCAAGCGTTTGACAGCACTGTCATAGACGCTTTCGGCGTTTGAGCCTGCTACCACATCGGCCATAACAGTCAACGTGGCAACACCTGAAATATTGTCATACACACAGAATTCATCGCACACTAGAAACAGCATATCAGGTGTTGCCAGCGGATCTTCAGCACTGTTTGTTCCCAGACAAGGCTCTATGTGGCGTACCGTATCGTAGCCAAAGTAACCGACCAGACCACCGCAAAACCGCGGTAAACCAGCGACCACAGGCATTCTGTATTGCTGCTGATATTCCTCCAGCCATTGCAATGGTTGACGGTGCTGCTGTTGGCTCTGCAGTTGTTCGTCTTCGAATATACGAATCTCGTTACCGTGAATTTCCAGCCGTTGCGAGCATGGCATACCAATAATGGAATATCGCCCCCAGCGCTCACCACCCTGCATGGATTCAAATAGAAATGTTCCTGACTCAGAACCCAGAGAAGTTTTTAAATAAATAGACAGCGGAGTTTCAAGGTCAGCAGCAATTTCACAACTGACCGGAATCTTGTTGTATCCCTCGTCTATCAGATTTTTTAGTGTTTCAAGATCCATAATCATTACCTGGAACAGCTGCTTTGCTAACCGACGCTAACGAACACTGTGCGCATAGGTGACCAGGTTCATGCAATAGTAGTTGTGGCTACGGTAGCTACATCGTCGTGCAATTGTGCGATCTGACGGCAGTCACTTTGATCAAACCTGTGCCTACTGTGACCGCAAATACAATCGCAACTTATTTGAAGAATCGATTGAGTTTTTGCAGGAAGGGTCGCCAACGCCAGGTATTGCAAAGGCGGGCATGTATCCGCGCAACACGCCTTGCACACCCGGCTGGTGGCACGTCAATGGAAGGGCTCTGCCCTACCCGGGGACCGACCCTTGCGGGCATGGCCGGGTATAGAGCTGCCGATGGCGAGAGGAGAAGATACATGACCCTGATGATAACCGGCAAAAACTCTGATCTCAAGGACAAATCAGCACCGTGGCAAAAGCTGCCGTTACACAGGTCACATTTACCTGGATTGATATAATATAGGCACTAGACATAACATTAACCCGGATGATGCCAGCAACCTTTGTGGGCCACCATCCCGCCACCAGGACACTCACAAGGAACGATTATGACAACCATTAGACAGGACGATCTGATAGAAAGCGTAGCGGATGCTCTGCAGTTCATTTCCTATTACCATCCGAAAGACTTTGTCGATGCCATGCATGCGGCCTACCAGCGAGAGGAATCACAAGCGGCACGAGATGCCATCGCACAAATCCTGATCAACTCCAGAATGTGTGCCATGGGAAAGCGTCCGATTTGCCAGGACACAGGCATCGTTACAATTTTTATTCGAATCGGTATGGATGTGCAATGGGATGCCAGTATGAGCGTCAGCGATATGGTGAATGAAGGCGTTCGGCGTGCTTACCTTCTACCAGACAACGTGTTACGAGCCTCCATTCTTCAGGATCCTGCCGGTACACGTAAAAACACGGGTGACAACACACCTGCGGTCATTCACATGGAAGTCGTAGAGGGCAACACCGTGGAAGTTGAATTAGCTGCAAAAGGCGGTGGTTCCGAAAACAAGAGCAAACTTGCGATGCTTAATCCGAGTGACAGCATCGCTGACTGGGTTGAAAAAACCGTACCCACCATGGGCGCCGGCTGGTGCCCTCCCGGCATGCTTGGCATCGGGATTGGCGGAACCGCTGAAAAAGCCACTGTGCTGGCAAAACAGTCGCTAATGGAACCGATCGACATTCAGGAACTGCAAAAACGTGGGCCAAACAATGCAGTCGAAGAATTACGCCTGGAAATATTTAGTCGCGTAAACGCACTGGGCATCGGGGCACAAGGGTTGGGTGGCTTGACGACTGTTCTGGATATCAAGATCAAAGATCACCCGACGCACGCCGCCTCCCTGCCTGTTGCCATGATCCCTAACTGCGCGGCTACCCGTCATGCACACTTCACTCTACGTGGTGACGGGCCAGTTTTGCAGAGTGCTCCAAAGCTGACTGATTGGCCGGAAATAGCCTGGGAGGCAGGTGCTGGAGCCAGACGGGTGGATATGGATTCTGTGACAGCGGCAGACGTTGCCACTTGGAAACCAGGCGAAACCTTGCTGCTTAATGGCAAAATTTTGACAGGCCGCGACGCAGCTCATCGTCGCATTCAACAGCTTCTGGATGCAGGAGAGTCGCTTCCCGACGGTGTCGACTTTAAAGGGCGATTTATTTATTACGTAGGGCCAGTTGACGCCGTTCGCGATGAAGCGGTCGGACCCGCTGGCCCAACCACATCCACCAGAATGGATAAATTTACTGACCTGATGCTCTCAAAAACCGGACTGCTGGGCATGGTGGGTAAAGCCGAACGCGGACCAGACACGATTGCGGAAATCAAAAAACATGGCGCTGTATATCTCATGGCTGTCGGTGGGGCTGCCTACCTGGTATCTCAGGCGATCAAAAAATCCAGAGTCGTGGCTTTTGAAGATTTAGGCATGGAAGCGATACACGAGTTCGAAGTCGTTGATATGCCGGTTACTGTGGCAGTGGATTCCAAAGGTGATGCAGTACATACCTCCGGACCCGCCATTTGGCGAGGAAAACTGCAATCTGGTGAAGTTAAACCGGTTTACTTTTCGTAACCGGCAATATCAGCAACATTGGCTACAATCACGTTCAATAATAATTGAACCCGATTTCCGGGCGCTACAAGCGTTTTGAATCCTATGTCCGCAACAAACCGATTGTTGGTGCTATACGGCATTAATGTTACCCGTTCCATTGCCGTATTACTGTTTTTATCACTAGCCGCTTCCTGCGCCAGCAGCGGTAGTCAATCAGCAAGTTCCCGTGGCGGCATCGGATTCAGTTCGGTTCAAGCCTGTAAGGCCGGAGATCAAGCGATTCGAACCAGCGCAAGTTGCCTCGGAGGCGACGCTGCCTGCTATCAGATAGCAGATGGTGGCTGGTGTACAGGGGAAAGAGGCAGCCTCTGCCCGACCGGATCAACGCCGCTAGCTGCAGGGCAAACATGCCCACCAGGAAGTCGTTGTTTCTCGATCAGTAACGAACTTAGCTGTGTCGTTTCATTAAACTGATATTTGTCAACCTGATGCAGTAGTTGCAAATAGAACTTGAAATTGAATAGAAGCTGAAGTTGCAATCAACTTCTTGCGACGACAACCCTGCCGTCGCAAACATCACATTACCCGTTAAGTACCGATCAAGCTGATTTGGACTGCTGCCAAATCTCTTCAAGCTCTTCCTGGTCTACCGAATCAAATGGGGCTTCCACGGTCTCGGTACCGAGATCGCGCCCGCCAACCACTTTGAGCTGCGGTCGCGCTGGCTCTGGCCGATCAAGTTCGTAACTGTGCTGTCGTAAAAGTGAGTTACCCGACCAGATCAGACCAGCGACGTTGTTGATCCCGGAAAATGGTCGATACAAACTGCCATTGAGCTGGTTACGCTCTATCAGATAGCTTCTGAAGCCATCATAAGCGGCTCGTGATACTTCGCCGGAATCTGTCCAGAACTTCTTTAACGATTTCTGGAAAGTCAGGCCTTCCTTGTCGTAGATTGCCCGCCCCAGCGTCTTAACTGGCGTTCCGTGAAATAGAGACGACATGCCAACTGTACTGTTGATCAGCACAGTGCCTTGCGCATGCTTTAAAAGCGTTGGCAAGCAAACATCGTGTACATAGAAAACCCGCCCTCGCAGTCCGTTTTCACTAATAAGGTTTTCAAATAATACGCTGTAATCAGTGTAACCACGATCAAGTGGGTGATGCTTGAAAACAATAGCCTTGTTGGCTGGCGCATGTTCAATAAATGAAGACATCACCTCGCCGATAAAGTGCTCAATGGAATTGAAGTCGGAGTGCGACGAAACCTGCATATCACAGTGCACTTGCAATGGGCAAAGGAAGTAATTTCCCTCAAATTGCGGAAGCAATTCCGCCAGCACACGCTTTTCCTTTTTACGATAACGCACCTTTCGCAAAGCTGAGACTATCCATCGAGTACCTTCCGTGACCGGACTGAAACTGCGGTGGTGTTGGTAGTAACGGTATTTTCTACGCTGTAAGGCAGCTGCAATATAGTAAGCGATGGAGTAGAAAGCAGTTCGAGGGAATATGCGCTGCGGGTGCAACACTTGCGAACTGGCATCGCTCTCCCACTCACCGAATTCAATATCTTCATCCATCATCGGTGAATTGCCGTTGACGCCAAATTCTTCGAGAGTAATGAAATCCGGACGAATATACCCTTCTTCAAATACAAAAATCCGAACGTCCAATCGAGTTGCTACATCGCGTGCTATTCGGTGGTATGCACGGCAATCACCAAATAGATAAATACGACCAATCCCCTTGTTACGAATCAATCGCTCAAGATAGGACTCCCAATCTTTAAGCTTCCCTGTATAACTTATGGTACGTTTGCGACGGTAGAACAAACCGTCGCCACCATTAAAATTTATTTTAAAGACGTTAAATCCGCGCGATTCAAGATCGCGGGAAAAACGCGAGAAGAACGGCCCGACAGGGCCTTGCAACATCAGCACATTACGGCGCATACGCAAGCCCCTTATAGACGTTTTTTATTTTCAGAACTTGCCTGTTTGCCCAAGTCATATTTTTATTCTTCATACTGTCCTTACCCCCCAGACTAACAACCAGGTCTTCGGGAGTAATGAACTCACCAGTATCAAAATCCACATAACGTGGATACTCGATTAAAACGCAATAAACCAGTTCCTCCAGCGTCCTTTGCCTGACTCGTCGTTCGAGTTGGTGACGATCCGTTGTCAATCCCCAGCCTGCATAAAATGGCAAACCGTAAGTAACTACCTTCTTGCCTCTGATAAGCGCTTCAAAACCACTTAGCGAGGTCATCGTATGCAGCTCATCGCATTCCTGTATGCATTCGATAATGTCAATTTCTGTACATTCACTATCTGCAAATTTGCATACTACTTCTGTAGCAACCGAACCGGGCCGGTTACCGGCCACCACATCTGGATGCGGCTTGAATACAATTTGTGCGTCCGGATTAGCCTGTCTAACTACTTCTAACAGGGTACTGTTATCCCGGACGTCGCGGCTGCCGTATTTCAGGGATGCATCATTTTCAACCTGACCGACTACCAACAGTTTACGTGCCGTTTTGCGACTTTCTGCAAAAACAGGACTGAACTTTTTGCTACCCACGTTATATTTCGACAATCTCAACGAAATGATTAGCGAAATCAGGTGTCTCGCACGGTTGATATTCTCCAAGTCGCAATCAAGTGTGTTCAGTATGTGTTCCAGATCACAAGTTCGCCTCGAATTAAAGTACATTCCGCGCGAATCAAAGACCAAGGATTGAGGCGCACTAAAATCCGACCCCAGTCCCTGGCCTCGCAAGAAACCATCTTCCACACGCCATAGGTTTCGACTCTGATTCATGTCATCCATCTCATCATTCACCAATGAGGGAATGCGGTAACCCCAGGTGACTGTTCTGGTGGAATCATTAACCCTTTGAAAATTGTTGGTTGTAGAGGCGGGCGGCGTACGCAGGTATTGGTGCATGTACTTCTTTTTCCAAGGCGTGATTCCCCGCAAAAGCGATGAACCTTGATTCAGCTTGAAATATTTCCTTTGCAAAGCGACATGTTGCAGACACTGTTGTAACGACCAACGTTGCCCCGTAACAGGATTACAGTAACGCGAGTACCAGTCATACGATGCAAAAAACAGCTGTTCCACAGTTCGAGTGGCCGAACGGCGCGGAATTCGTTTCCTGTCATCAGTGGATCCCCAGCCAGCATAGAAAGGCAATCCGAATAGCGTAACCGGTTTAGCGCACAATAACGCCTCAAAACCCATTTGCGAGGTTCCGCAATATACCTTGTCAGCAAGTTTTATAACCGATAGGGAATTGAAAGACTCAGCCAATACTGGAACACCCTTTCGCTGAGCTGTGTTGGTGAGATAGCCTTTTTTTCGTCCACTGATCACATCAGGGTGAGTTTTAACAACTATCTGCGATTCCGGATTCTCATCGATGGCAGCCTCAAGCATATCGGCAAAATCCTGCTCCTGCATGCAACCATATCTGACGGAGGCATCATCTCGCGTCTGGTCAACAACAAGTACAATCGGTTTTTCAAGATTTGCAAACCAGTGATCTGCAGTTATATCAACACAAAAATTGTATTTCGTAATGTTGTTCTGCAATAGCAATTCAAGGCATTCCTTGCAGTATTTTTCGATATCTCTGGTATAGCTCTTTGAAAATTCCGTATCACTTTGATTCAGGAAATGCTCAAGCAGGTTTGGTGTGGTTGCATCATAGTAAACTCCCTTATCGTCAACGATAAGCGAGTAACTGGTTCTGGAGTGAGGCTTGGCCGATGCGCTTCGTATGAAACCATCTTCCAGATACCATACGGGTATTGCGTGATGATCTGCCCACTTCAGGGTACGCCGTGCTGTCTGTTTTCTACCCCATACCAGAGCACATAACGCTTCGGAGTCAGGTAGTTTCAGATCTGCAGGCGGGGCCACCTTTGACACCCCGAGAAAGTTATCAATATTGCGTAAATGGCGAATGCCAGCAGAGAACGTATAGGCTGTAGTGTTTCTGTTCATTGCTACCCGGGTTGCTAACCAGTGTCAGGTGAGTAGCGTCAAGGCACAATAAGCCATCACAGCACCTATTGCGAGATCGATCATCAATGCACGATATTTTTTCCAGCCCACTGTATCGGGCGCGTCAATTTGAATATCCGGCAGGACGGATGCCGGTTCCTGAATTTCTGCAGTTTCCACAGGCGCAATCATTTTAATCGGGACATCACAAGCACGTGAATACTCAAAAATCTTGCTCAATATGTGAGAACCACGGTCACCGGGATTTTGGCGCATCACATTAGTCAGCAGATTAACTGCCTGAGGCTCAAGATTGCGTCCCTTTGCAACACCCCGCAGGTGCGCAAGATCCTCTTCAAGCTCTACCAGCTTCACCAAATCATCATTTAGCTTTTCTGGGGATATTGCGCCTACTCCAAATTGCGAGACAGCCGTCCGCAATGCACTTTTTTTCAGCTCTTCCAATTCATCCGGCTTACCCACTCTGGATAGCTCAACCAGAACATTGGCCGTGTTGTAAGGAATACCTTTGGCAACAATATCTTCTTTCAGCTCAAATATTTCTGAGTTGATGTCGATAAGTTCCTTTATGAGCGCAGATATCGGGTTATCAGCACCACCCTTTGGCGTCAAAGGTTCTTCCGGATCAGATTGTATTGCTGGGGCTGCCACTATTGCTCCGCATTTCACAATGCCACCTATGGTGCATATTTTGAGCCACTATTCGATAGTTTCGCGATAAGTTGAGCTAATGCAAGAATCGGGGGATAAAGCCAGTATGGCCGGCCAAAACAGCGTATGTATGGCCTGTGACTTGCACCCGTTAGACAGACTGTTCGTATCAATGCAGCGACTATAAATCAGGCAAACGATCGATGAATATTTTATACCTGTCAGACACCAGGTTCGCTGGCGCGCCCTACAGGGATGCTTCGACCCGCTACCGTGGTTATCATTTTGCAGAAGCACTGGTGGAAATCCAGCATGTGGCTGATGTAGGTGTGATCGATATTATTGACACCGATATCATTGCACGCTATGACGTGGTCGTGATATTGCGCCCGGCGATGAGCCGTAAGTTGATCAGAATTGCAAATCTTTGTGAGCAACACAACGTTGTATTTATAGCAGACTTCGATGATCTTATTTTTTCAACAGAATTTGCTGATTCTTCACCTCAGGTGAAAAATGGTCAGGCAACTAGTGAGCAAATTGTTGAGCTCTACAACAAGCACGAGAGCGCAATAAGCCTTTTCAGGTATGTTACAACGTCTACACAGGAGTTATGCTGGCAGATGCAGGAAAAACACCCAGGCGCTCAGGTTTTGCATATGCCAAACGGTTTGTCCAGCTACTGGTTGAAATACAACAGTTTCGTAAACAAGGCGAACGCTATTCGCTATAACCTTGTGGGTGACAATGACCAGTGCGGTGGTTTGATCAGCTACCTCCCTGGTACCAGAAGCCATGATCACGATTTCTCAATTGCAGAAAACCAATTAGCTCACATAGCCAACAACAATGAGCATACTGTAGTTCAGGTGGTAGGTGCACTTGATTTTAATGAATCACTATTCTCAGACGGCAAAATCCAACGAGGTAGTTGGACTGACTACATCAACTTGCCAAGCTTGATAGCTAACAGCTGGTTGACCATTGCACCACTCGCTCCAACCATATTCAATCAGTCTAAATCCCATATTAAATTTATAGAATCTGCAGCCTTCGGCACGCCTCATATCAGCAGCAATAATCCCGATGTTGCACAACATAACGTAGAAGGATTAAGTGTTATTACATCCGCTGATCAATGGAGTACCGAGATAGACCGCTACCGCGACAGAGATTATTACAATCAATGCTCCGACGCGTTACGCAACTATGCTCGCCAGGAGTGTATGGCAAAAGCTTCTATCCCGGCATTTCTTTCATTCATCGAACAAGCAAGTCAACATCAAACACATGAAGATACTGTTCCTTTATCCCAAGCCGGTTGACGGAGTCACAAGGCGCGAAACCAGGCTGGAACACCAGCTTGCCTGCATGTCCCGAACAATGCAGGCTATGTTGACCAGTGCATCGATTGAGCACAACTTTACGGTGCGCGAAATCGCCTATGAGACTTCTGCTTCATCGGATAGTGCCTCCTCCTCGGCTAGTGAAATATATTCTGATAGCGTCCTTCAGCAGTTCAATAATAGCGAATTGAAAACACTGTATGCAGGTACGGATCTGGTAATCGAAATTTGTGGAGATAAACAGACACAAACACACTTCTACAACTACACTGGTGCCTCGATTACGCTGAGACCCACTTATCCTGGGTCATTTGCTCAAAACGATATCAACATAGAATGCCGAAACGTAGAAGATAAAGCGTGGATTACCGAACGTATTATCGCAGCGAACCGTTCAGCTGAAGAAATCTCGAAGTTAGAAGAATATCTCGAACCGGATATGTTCTATTCGCAATTCTCTCCGCTGCCCGCAAGGCTGAGTGCAGAATTCTACGCCCGTGAACGTGAACACGCTCTTGTTTTCCTGTCATTTACTGCGGGTGAAAATACTGATGAAATCTGCGACAACGATAAAAAAACACTAGCGCTTCTCTTGCATGATATGGAATCTCTGCGTTCGCTAACCATAGTTACCGATACGTTGGAAACAGCGCCAAAGGTTGAACAAATAGCAAATTACTTGCGCGATGCACTAGCTGTCGATACAAAAGTATTTGCACATCGCCGTGGCGACTACCGTGATCTATTTGCCGTTTTGTCGAAATGCGATCTCGCTCTATTCGCTGGAAGCTCACTGTATGTTGATGCTGTTCGTCTCGGTATTCCAGTCTATATATGGCGTAGTCAGCAACATGGGGTTGAGCCTCTAAACGAAACATTTTTAACACTTGCTGATGACTACAACCCTGCAGCGGTTCACCAAGCACAACGTAAACAGGTCGAAAAGCTCGTTGAATCACATTACCTGGGCCACACACTCCCCAATAATTCACGTGCACTACTCGAAGCGATGGCAGCTGTTATTCATAAATTGGCACCCGGTGTAGTTATCGATACAGCTAGTATTATCGATGATAGCTCGATGCCGACTCCGGTTATTGATCAACCACGCGTCTGGCATCACGATTCAGCTCGCATCAAAATACGAAATTCCCTGAGTCTTGGTAAAAAGAAATTTGCTAAGATGCGGCAGAATCCAAACCGATTTTTCAAAGATAGCAACAATCCGTTTGCTCGAAAAATCTACACTCTTATGAGGTAAGTTAAAAATCTTATGGAAAGACGCTCAACTGGCAGCCTGTCAATTTGGCACCTTTCCAGAAAGTTTCAGCAAGGACGCTGGGATCCTGTTTTCATTGACAGTACTCTGACTCGTATTGCCAGCGAGTGTAGCAGTCAAAATAAATGCAAATTATTGAAATTCTGTCTTGCTACGACGCCTTTTGCGCTTTTGCCAGACACCATTTTTAAGGATTGGCCTGAGCAACTATTGAAAAAAAGGTGGAGTGCAGCCGACACTCATCTAGCAGCGTTGCTGTGCACCTGCCTGCTCTGCAAAGTCGAGACTGACAAGAGCGTGGCTCAGCTACTTGCTGAAAAGTTATATCGGGATGCGCCGCATCGAATTCTGGGAAATTACCCCACAGTACTTAATTTTTTTGCACAACTACAACATCTGGCTCAATCAGAAAGCACGCTGACACATTCAATAAGACAAAGTCAGAACCTGAATGCCAGCATCAGTAGTTTGACTGAGTACCTCGCTTCAAAGGCAATAAAATCAGTGGCAGTTGTAGGCAATGCACCCCAGCTACTCGATGGCAAACATGGTCTGGAGATCGATGGAGCAGACTGCGTAATTCGATTCAATAATATCGTAATAAAACCAGAAATTCTGGGTTCTACCGGAAAGAAAACTGATATCCGGGTCTTTACTCCCGGCTTTAAGTTTTCCCGACACCATATTCATGATGACATATCGAAACAATCCACCCCAACCGCCTGGTTATCAGGATATTTACCTTACAAAAGGGCCAGCAAGTATTGGCGACAACTACCCGCCAGTAGTGGAGTAACTCTATTGGAATCTGAGCACAGTCACTGGTTAGAACTGGTGCAAATCTGCAAGGCTCCACCTTCGTCGGGACTGTTGGTCCTGCAGGCATTGGCAGCAACAAGTTGCCAGATTAACGCCTACGGTTTCAGCAAAACAACCAACAGACAAAACGTGCAAAACGTGCAAAACAACAGGTTGAAATTAACCGGAAACCACTACGGCGATAATGCAAAGCGCTCATCCAGACATAACTGGGCTGCGGAATCTGAACATATTCAAGCCTTGGCAAGTACACGAATAACATTATTGAACTAACGCCAGCCGCAAAACCATGGCTCCGCATGCTGAAATATATTTAGACTTTTACAAGAAATTTGTTTGCAACACTACTTTTCTGAAAGTACATACATGTTTCAGGAGCCAAGTGAGAAATCTTCAATATCTTTAGCCAGATTCGGGTTATAGGCAGCATCTTCCCAGCTATCTGTAGCCCAGTTTTTTAACATGAAATGAAACTCTTGCTGGAATCTTTGCTTCTTTTGTGCTGTATCTTCTGAACCGCGGGAAACAGATTCATGATGATAGAGTTCAGCATAAGGCGTCCAGACATTACGAAACCCGGCCTGCAACACCTTAAGGCAGAAATCCACATCGTTATACGCGACCTTCAAATTGTGCTCATCCAGCCCACCCACCTGCTGGTAAACATCCCGACGCACAGCGAGGCAGGCAGCCGTCACCGCAGATACATTCTGCGATAGCTTCAAACGCCCACAATATCCATCAGAGCTCCCGGGGAGAAAACGATGTGCATGCCCGGCCATTCCTTTCAACCCGACTATCACCCCTCCATGCTGGATTCGATTATTAGTGTAATAAAGCTTAGCTCCAACACACCCGACATCGTCTTGCATAGCATGCAAGACCATTTCATCCAACCATCCTGGTGAAATAACTTCCGTATCGTTGTTTAACAGTACCAAAACGTCGGCCTCGCTCTGCGAGACAGCGAAATTATTTAACGCGGAGTAGTTAAACTCCCCAGGGTGGTGCAACAGCTTGATTACAGATTGCTTCTGCAGCTCATGATAGTACTCAAGTGTTTCGATATCTTCACTTCCATTGTCGATAATCGTAATACTGTAAGACACATATGATGTTTTTCGCAGAATCGAGTTTATACAGCTTTCCAGCAAATCAACTTTGTTCTTACTTGGTATCAAAATCTCAACTTGGGGTAGAGCCCCATCTAGCTGGCGATCTATTTTCAAGCTGTACTTTATAAGACCAGTTCGTATATTGAATTTATTATCTCTTGAAGCCGGCACAGTAACTTTTTCATTTGCGTGCGACGCACCATCCAGAAAGTCGTGCAGAACCTCCGCATCTCTTTTACCTCTGGCAAAGAATAGAGTCTCCCGTAAATCACTAATTCGAGTATGCCAAAGCACCTCTGGAAGTCTCATAATCGCGGCTGGTGCCATCTGCTCCCCTGCCCGTAGCAACAGGTCATACATAGCCGAGTCCTCGAATCTATGTTGCCATCCCCCTGTAGCTTTATAAATTTGACGAGCGAGTATGATAACGGAACCAATGTAATTCCCGTTCCTGAGCAATTCCGGATTCCATTCAGGTTTAAAAACAGGATGGCTTCTTCTTCCGAACTCATCTATGCAATCATTGTCGGTGTATACCATTGCAACACCCGGATTTGCACGAATCGCCGTATAAAGTTGTAGCAAGCAATCCAAACCAAGTATCACATTGCTTCCACAAACAAAGACCTGCAGATCAGAAGAATGTTCATCAAATTGAGCATCCAATACTGAACAATCAGCACCGGGATCAAAATAAACTAGCTCAACTAATGACAGGGATTGTTGGCTTAATTCCTGAAACCGTGTATCTTTGAAAGTATCGGGTACAACAAGAGTAAGCTCAATCTGAACTTTATCCAGTAAACGACCGATGGCTGCTAATACAGCATTTACACCTTCAACTGAATCCAGGCTATCAACTAGAAACAAAGTCAGGCTCGGATTTGCCATTAAACCTGATTTCACAGCGGTTTTTCCTGAACGAGCAAATCCGGTCAATTCCGCTCGGCCAACATCAATAGTTGCTTCGTACTCGATAGCACCAGAGGAATCAACCTCAGGTACCAACGCCTGGTAGCCCGACTGTTGCCTATAGGTATCACTGCCGATGTCACTGGGACCGGGACGGTGGCTGGGACAGTCTGTAGTGTTCTTTCGAGCCAGCCAATCATCATAGGTAACAGGATTTACATGGCGTTCCATTAATGCCTGATAATCCCGATACAGAGGCTCTATGTTTATCACTCTATTTGTACTTTTTTCATCTGAATCTAATAGAACTGTTCCACTCTTTGAACTTGCATAGTGAATTTTCTTTGACATTCGATCAGCTGCAAAGGCTTCTGTAACTCGTATCAACACAATGGATGGTGCAGATTCAAATTCGACATTTGCATCAATCAGAATACAAATTTCTTCTACATCCCCATCTAAATGTACCAGTCGTTTGGTTTCTCTGTGGGAACCCATCTGGACATGGGCTAATTCAGACCAAACTTCTTCATCGTGACCAGGAAGCAGCCCACGCAGGGTTAGATTTGCACCAATGGTATGTAGCGTTCCAAAGACCTCAAGCATGTACCAACCATCAGATGTGGCTGTTTCTATGAATGAACGAAATTCCGTTCTTTGACTCACTAGCACCGACTTTTCTGAGGAAATTGGTGCGGATTGTCTAGAGGCCAATAAGATTTCTTCGTTGCCCGCCATGACCTGCCTTGTAGCTAATGAAGAGCTGGAAAAATCAACCTCCTTTCGGATACCCAAAAGGCGTTGAGCGTAGAATTTAGCCGAAGTAAACGCTTTGTTTTTGTCAAACAAAAGCATGAGGGATTTTCGAGTGTGTTCTACTGCTTTCCAAATAGCAACAACAGCAATATCCTGGCGTAACAAGCCCAGGACCGGGATGTGTTATTGGCTTCATGCAACCTTCAATTCATCTGTTTCTGGCGGCATGATTCGCTCGTTGTCCCGTGTTGTATCGCATGAACGGAGAAGTGTGTTGTACATATTTACGTGTTTTTGAAAATCACTTTGTGCATCAAACTTTGTTGCTATGTTATTTGCAAGCTCAGGTTGGAGTTCTCTGTTATTAACAACAAACTCAATAATTTCAGCAAGGCTGTCGGCACGACCGTACTGAAAATGAAAGCCCGTTTTCCCATGCTCTATTTTTTCTGCCATGCCACCAATGTTTGAACAGATAACAGGAACGCCGTACTTCTTAGCTTCCAGAATAACCATTGGCGAATTTTCCCACCATTTGGAGGGTATAACAATCCAGTCAGAACTTTTCATCAAATCGGGTAATTCATTACGCTCGTATTTGCCCCTTAGACGAATGATCCCAGCCGATTTTTGTACGCTTTGTCTTACATACTCTTGCATTTCGTCCGGTTGATGTTCAAGTCCGGAACCATTAATGTTTACAGTAATTTTTTTTCTTACTTTCGGCGGCAAGTAAGAGATGGCATCAATGAGAACATCAATACCCTTAAACCAGTTAATCTGCCCAAAAAAACTAAAGGTGACTCTACTTTTTTCATTTTTTTCATGACCACCCGCAATTCCGACTACATGGCTGTCATATCCTTTCTGATCATCAGACAAATCAATATTTTCAATTACTGAAATTTTATTTCCCGGAATACCCCATTCAATGTATCGATTACGCAAGAACGCACTAGGTGACAAAAAATGGTCAACCAAGGTAAAATAGGATTGTATAAACTGTTTCCTGAGGAAGAAATCCTGCGGGCTGTACTGCGGGAAACATCGGGCACAATCTGCCGGTGTAGAGTTATGGCATAGCGCGCCATCCATAGTTTTGATCATCTGCCCATGGTTATGGCAAATGCCAAAATACTCGTGTAATGTGAGTATTATCGGTATCTCTTTATTAAAATTTTTCACCTCACGAATCATTTCCAAACCTAGATGAACATAGTGATGGAAGTGAACGATATCAGGTTTGAAGAGTTCCAGTGTTTCGCGAAAGTCGCGCCATATTTTTGGCTTGTCCGGTTGTGAAAACTTAAACCAGTCAGCCATGGGTGCATAAAACAGGATTTCATTCTGCCGCCCAACCCCTGAAAAGGTTGTGCCACCATGAACCCGAGCGGGTTTATCATGGCGTGCCAGAAAACAGGCGTCAAACCCAGCGGTATTTTTTATTTCCGAAAACAAGTTGTATGCAGCAATCTCGCCTCCACCCGGGTTAATATCCGGGTGCCCATGAGATACGTACAGGATCTTCTTTTTTTCGTTACTCATACTGAGAGACATTTTCTTATAAACCAGTACAGCATGTACCAGATTCTGTTTCTTACACTTGGTGTTAGCTAACTATTCATTGAACCAATTAACTGATATTTACAAGTTAATCAGGCCATGGCTACGCGTAGTTGCTGATCTTCTGTTCTATCATCATTTTTTAAGTCAAGGATTTCAGAATCCCACTTTCGCGTGTGATACCAGCAGTTGTAGTAAGTCAGTTCAGCTTTCCAACGATCTTCTGTAACTAATGATTGAGACTGCCGTTCAAGATGATACAAGCTGATCTCCCGGAACATTTTTATTCTTAGCCCCTCTTTACGAAACCGCATACAAAGATCTGAGTCCTCATAGTCCCCAAGAATATAATTCTCGTCAAAACCACCGATTTTCTGGAAATTCAGCTTTGTCATCAGCATACAGGCACCAGTTACTGCTTCAACATCCGCATCATCCTTTGTCGCAGGGACAAGATTCGAGGGCAACCCTTTGCCGGGATGAATATTTGTCCACAAATTGTTTACAAATGGTGAGGAGTGGTATTGCATTCCATCGTGCTGTATTGACTCATCTTCATAAACCAACCTGACACCATATACGGTGGTTTCGATATCACCGGAACAGCAATCAATTATGTGCGACAACCAATTGTTCGCAGCGGGCATTACATCAGAGTTGAGTAACAGAAGAACAGGTGCTTTGGCATACTTGACACCAACATTATTAGCTCCCGCAAAACCCATATTTCGTTCCAGAAATAACACACGGAATGGAAATTTATACAATTTTTCATATGCTTCGCAAACACTCCGGACCTCATCATGTATGCGAGGATCGTCAACAACATAGACCAAATCCTGGCAAAGCATATATGGATCATTTACGAACTGTGCTAACTGATATTCAATAAAATCATATCGACCATAAATGGGTACGATCAAAGAAACTGTTGGCTTCGAAGCTTGCAGATTTACGTTATACTTTATAACATCAACCCCGACTTCTTCCTTATTCCTCAGTTCCCAGATAGCATCGATTGCAGGACCGTAGGAATTGTCAAAGAGATCTCTTTTTTCCGGAGAGTTCGAAGGCACTGCATTTAGAATTTTTTTAATAGCTTCTAATGGATTCTGAGAAGCAAATGATGGTGACAAACTAATTCGTTTGACCGTCCCATCGGAGCAGGATAGAACCAATTTGGCGCTACAGTTCTTGCTAACACTAAAATCATCCTGTTTAAAATTGACTGTGAAACCAGGATGTGCTGCATTACCAGCCAATCCAAACCGTGTTTTAATATCCTTTCTTGGTACTCTCTGCAAACTTTCATCAATATTGCAATTGAGTCCATTGCTGAATTCTACCCGCATTGACTTTACAGGCTTTTTTGAATCAACCAACCAACCAGTGAGAAAAAAACCAGAACCTTCAATAACAGAAAAATTACTCACCTTTATAAAAGGCGGGCGCTTCATTCCATTGATAACACGATGCGGCAGGTTCTGTAATTGCCGTGTACGTTTTTCACCTAAAACAGACTTGGACTTTTTAAATATTTTTTTTCGTAGTGCTGCGTTCACTTGAAATTCATTCCTATTTAAACCGCATAACCAAGGTTAGTAAGCTCTTCTCCCAATTCACGGCTAAATATTCCTTGAACCTCATCGCTCAATTCACTACGCCACCTTTCAACAGATGAAGCAGAGTCTTTACTGGTCATATGTCGATTGCGAATTTCATTATTGCTCATTGCTTTATCAAAACTCATCTCGACTCCCGCCCAGTCTGAAAGGCGCTCAACTTCCTGTTGACCTTTACTAATCAAATCCTCATACCTGATATTGATACGTCGTTTGCTGTCTTGGGCTTTATACATGTGTTGCATGAAAAATCGTCGATTCTTGCACATCTTTTTTGCATAAGATATATCCGTGTCTTTGTCCGTCCAACCAAACGAAGAAAAACCCCTCTTCTCGTTAAAACTCTTTATTGACACCATTTCATCGCGAGGATCACGCAACAGGAAAATATTTCTTCCCTTCAGATATTCGTTGGCATAATCTGCACACTCAGCCGGAACTTTCTCGGCATAAAAATATTCACCACCGTGTTCTGCACGAGCTGTTTCCAGCATTGACTTAGAAAACTGCTCCCACATTGAAACAAACGTGTACTGTGCAAGCTTTTCCTTGTCAATTGCATTGGTTACTCCGTAAGGCAGGCTACCTACATGAGGAGCACGACACTCGAATAACGTATCGTTGTTCCATACATCGTCTGCTCGCGGTGAACCACCCACAAGCCTCGCCATGTTGTAGACGTAAGTAAGGTAGCGGTGTTCAAATGGATACTCTTTCTCGAACAGGATATGATCGCTAGAGCCGAGTATCTGCATCAGCAGAGTCGAGCCTGTACGACCAAAGGTTCGAACCATTATTGGGGTTAAAATGGACAAGTAACATCCTCGATTTATCGGTTGCCACGAACAGTCAGGTTCCGTTCTAACTGTTGTGGGGAATTATTTGTGGTACAACAATGCAGAATTTGTACCGGAAAATTGATTTATATTACCAACATCGCAACTGTAATATTGTGTCAATCACAGCTAAGAAACACGCCTATTACTGACCGCGTTTCTCTACAATTAGTAGGGCTGAGCACTAGCAGTTTCGACCATGACAACTTCAATGAGAGCTGTCTTTTCAAGACAGGCAGCCAGCATGACAAAGTCATCAATTGTCAATAAGGAATATAAGAAATTTGTTATTGGTGCTTTATGGGCACGACCAGAACTACGGAATGCAGATCAAATAGAAAATCAGGCACTCTTTCGAATTTCGTCATCCTCACCTACCAGGTAAAGAGAGGGTGCTTCCGGCATCTGTCCATTTTCCAACAAACTGGAAAGATATTTTCCATATTGATTTTTACTTAAA
>CALLOA010000201.1 GCA_938005265.1 uncultured Granulosicoccaceae bacterium | reverse complement strand
CATGATAATTTTTGTGGGTGCTATTCCCGCATATTTTGCCGCTGACTCTGAATGACCGAACGCGCGAATCTCAAAACCCAAACGCGTATGCCACAGTAGTATCCAGATTAACAGACAGGCGAGTAGCGCAACGAAAAAGCTGACGTTAGCTGGTGCTCCTCGAAAGAGCACGTTGTCTGCCGTTGAAAAAATGTCCTGAAACGAAGGCAGGTGTGTTGTTGCCGGAAACTTGGCAGAGGCAGGTTCCATGGAACCCGCAGGTTTGAGTAAACCAATCAGCAGGTAATTTAGTAGCGCTGCCGCGATGAAGTTAAACATGATCGTTGTGATCACGATGTGACTACCACGTTTCGCCTGAAGAAATGCCGGGATAGTCGCCCATGCAGCGCCCAATAGAGCCGCACCCAATGTCGCCGCTAGCAGAGCAATCGACCAATGCGGCCAGGCGATGTACTGACAGACCAGAGCCACACCGAGGCCACCCAGGGTCGCTTGCCCTTCCCCACCGATATTAAACAAGCGAGCATGGAATGCCACGGCAACAGCCAGACCCGTGAAAATAAAATTGGTAGCGTAGTAAAGCGTATAACCCCAGCCATAGGTTGATCCAAGCGCGCCTTGAATCATCAGCTGCAATGCTTTTACAGGACTTTCACCAATCGCCAGTATAACTAACGCTGAAAAGAAAGCGGCCAGAAACAAGCTTATCAATGGAACCAGCGTGATCTCGGCCCACTTGGGTAATTCCTTCACTAGGCTGCGTCTCTGGACATACCGGCCATCATCAAACCCAATTCCGCTTCATCAGTTTCGTCAGGGAGCCGTTCACCCATAATACTTCCATCAAACATCACGGCGATTCGATCACTGAGTGACATGATTTCATCAAGTTCCACCGACACTAAGAGGATTGCCTTGCCCTGGTCACGAAGCGCAACGATCTGTTTGTGAATAAACTCAATCGCACCAATGTCAACACCACGCGTTGGTTGCCCTATTAGCAACAAATCAGGATTTCGCTCGATCTCGCGAGCCAAAACAATTTTCTGTTGATTACCACCAGAGAAATTTTTTGCTTCCAGGTGCGGTGCTTGCGGCCTGACATCAAAGCGCTGCATTTTCTGCCTCGTATCCTCCTTTATGGCGCCATTGTTGATCAGTACCTGTTGTTTATACACCGATGCGAGATGATAACCCAAAGCTGTGTTTTCCCAGGCTTTAAAGTCCATTATAAGCCCTTCGGATTGCCGATCTTCCGGAACGTGGGCCATACCGATTTCACGACGATCCCGGCCATTGGATGCAAGCCCCGACAGGTTCATTTCTTTGTTCTTGAATATTACATTACCTTTGGCCTTTCTATAACCGGCCAGGGCTTCAAGTAATTCTGATTGTCCATTACCGGCAACACCCGCTATACCCAGAATTTCACCGGCATGAACATCAAAAGTAGCACCTTTCAGTCGTTCAACGCCCTTATCATCCTCAACCCTCAGGTCTCGAACTTGCAGCAGTTTGGGGCCCGGTTTGGCTGGAGTTTTCTCAACACTCAGTAACACCTTTCGTCCAACCATCAATTCAGCCAGTTCAGGTGGTGATACATCCGAGGTTGTCACGGTTGTGACTATTTCTCCTGCACGCATGACGCTCACGGTATCAGTGACGTCCATTATTTCACGTAACTTGTGCGTGATCAGAACAATCGTTTTACCTTCTTCTTTGAGCCGGTCCAGAATGCGAAATAGCTGATCAGCTTCTGCAGGTGTCAGGGTACCTGTAGGTTCATCGAGAATCAGGATATCAGCTTGACGATAGAGCGCTTTGAGAATTTCTACTCGCTGCTGCATGCCCACACCGATATCTTCAATTCGTGCATCAGGATCGACTTTCAGACCGTAGTCTTCCGACAATTCCCGAAGCACTCTACGGGCCTTGGAGATCGAGCTACGCAACATGAACCCGTCCTCTACACCCAACACAACATTCTCAAGGACAGTAAAATTCTCAACCAACTTGAAGTGCTGGAAAACCATGCCAATACCAGCTGAAATTGCGGCCTGGCTATCGGGTATGAGGTTTTTCTTGCCTGCAATAAATATTTCACCGGCATCTGCTTTGTAGAACCCGTAGAGAATCGACATAAGCGTCGATTTACCGGCGCCGTTTTCGCCAATGATCCCGTGGATCGTTCCCGGCATTACGCGAATTGAAATATCTTTATTGGCCTGAACCGGCCCGAACGCTTTGGAAATCCCGACAAGTTCTATTGCAGGTACTGAATCTAATGCAGGTACTGAATTTGACATAAATTAGCCCCAAAAAAAACTACACCACGGGTAGTGGTGTAGTTTTTCCATGCCCTGGCTGTTGTAACTGGATTTGGACTGATTCAGAATTCAAGTGCTGGGCAAGATTCATCACTTGTGTAGTCATGGACTGAAAGCTCTCCTGAAGATATTTTTGCCATTGCAGCATCAACCTGAGCCATCATTTCATCACTTATCAGCGCTTTGTTGTGCTCGTCAATAGCATAACCGACGCCGCCATTTTCCAGACCCATGGCATTTATACCGGCCTCGACATCTACACCAGCCTTGAATGCTTCGTACACAGCATTGTCTACGCGCTTGAGCATGGAGGTCAGGACCTTTCCAGGGTGCAGATAGTTCTGGTTGGCATCAACACCGATTGAGAGTATGTCTTTGTCAGCTGCGGTTTGCAGAACACCCAGACCCGTACCACCTGCTGCAGCAAATACAACATCTGAACCCTGGTTGATCTGCGCAATGGTTAGTTCTGACCCTTTTACCGGATCGTTCCAGGCCGCTCCTGTTGTACCCGTCATATTGGCAATAACATTTACGTTTGCATCGACAGCTTTTGCGCCTTGGGCATAGCCACAGGCAAACTTGCGAATCAGCGGTATATCCATGCCGCCAATAAATGAAACTGTATCTGTCTTTGAGGCGAGTGCTGCCATCATGCCAACAAGATAAGAGCCTTCGTGTTCGTTGAAAACGACCGAGCGAACATTAGGCTTGTCAACAACCATATCGATAATGACAAATTTGGTATCAGGGTAGTCCGTAGCCACTTCCTCAAGTGAGGTTGCGAACGCAAAACCGGCCATGACTATGGGGTTGGCACCGGACTCCGCAAATCGACGCAGTGCCTGTTCACGCTGTGCGTCGGATTGCAATTCGACTTCAGCAAATTTGCCACCGGTTTCTTCTTCCCAGCGTTTTGCTCCGTTATAAGCTGATTCGTTGAACGATTTGTCGAACTTGCCGCCGAGGTCGTACAGAACCGCCGGTTCTGCAAAACTCACCGCAGACAGGCCCAAGGCAGCGGTACCCAGTGCCAACGATACTAGATTTTTAAACATATCCTACTTCTCCAAGCGCCAAATATTAAGGTGTCCTTTGTTTCATCAGGCCGGTTCTAATACATTGACACTGCCACTTATGAAGCTCAAAGGTCTCGGACTCAATTATTCATAATTTTGCCGTTTAACGCTAGCTAAACGTAAGAAAATCATGATTTTTAATGGATTTTGCCCCAAAAAGGTCGCTACATCAGCCTAACGCCATGTTACGGTTTTTTCCCCGTTATACGGGCAAGGTTATATGAGAGTTGCTTGAGAGTTACAGGGTTAGTGTTCCGACACTTGCACCACCACAAACATAAAGTGTCTGCCCGGTGACGAAGCTGTTCTCGGGGTTGCAAAAAAACAGGAAGGCATTGGTAACATCCTTTACCGTGCCAATCCTGCCAACCGGTATTCGTTTCGCCAGAGCTTCTTGCTGAGGGCTGTCTTTTTCAATGATGCCCCAGAAGTTGTCCGTCAGTATCGGGCCCGGAGCCACTACATTCACGGTAATCCCATGCTGTGCAAGTTCTAATGCCCAGGTACGCGCCATACCGATCATGCCGGCCTTACTGGCGCTATAAGCTGTGCGAGTGGGCGCGCCTAGTGCGGCACGCGAGGCGTTAAACATCACTCGCCCGAACTGACGCTCTTTCATTCCGGGAAGCGTTGCCTGTAACAGAGTCAGTGCCGAACCCAGATGCAGCTGTGCAAGACCGGTGATATCTTCAGGCTTTGCTTCTTCAAGCAAGTTGGGCCAGATCAATCCGGCGTTGTGAACAAGGTGCGTGACATTGAAGGATTTTTTTATTTCTTCGGCAGCCACTGACACTGCTGCCTGGTCTAGAAGATCCACCTTTAATGAATGCAGGTTTGCGTGGCATTTCTCCGGTGCTTTTCGTGCCACTGAAACTACGGTGTAACCTTGTTCCAGAAGACGATCAGCCAGGTCCGCACCAATGCCCTGATTGCCGCCGGTGATAACTGCTGTAAACTGACTTGCGTCGAATTGATTTGCCCCGGCTTGTTCTTTAGTGAATTCACTCATTTCGTCACCATTGCCAATACCCGCAGCGGACTACCCGTACCGTTTTTGATCTTTAAAGGTGCGGCCAGAAGCACCGCACCTGTCGCTGGCAATTGATCTAAATTCGCAAGGCATTGCAATCCATACTTACCTGCTCCGTGTAAAAAATAATGTGCAGGATACGGCGGCGTGTAGTGACTGCCCTGCCCGGCATCAGTGCCGACAGTCTCGGTACCAAACCCTCGGATATTACGTTCATCGATAAGAAAGCGGATACCTTCCGGTGTTGGCCCTGGCGAGTGCGGGCCATCTTCATGCATATTCAGATAAGCCTCGCCGGACCGCTTGGACCAGTCTGTACGCATCAGTACCCAGGAGTCCGCTGGTATTTCACCGTGCTCGGCTTCCCATTTATTTATTACGTCCGGAGTAAGTTCAAAATCAGCATCCTGTGAAGCACCTTCAGAACAATCGATCACAACAGCCGGGCCGACAAAGGCATCAACCGGTATTTCGTCAACCGAACCATTAGGAACATCGCGGCCTGAAATCCAGTGCGATGGCGCATCAAAGTGGGTACCTGTGTGTTCTGACATTGAGATGTTATGCCATTTCCACGCAGGCCCGCGGTGATCATAAGCACTAACCTCTTCCATACGGAAACGCGCGCATTGCCCGAATTCAGGTGGCAGAATAATCACCGGAAAATCAGGGTCCAGCGTGTGGGTCAGATCCACGATTTGTACTGCCCCTGTGGCGATGTCGGCAGCCAATGCTTCCAGCTTACTCATGCCCCTTCTCCACCCAAGGTCATCTCACGTTCCAGCACCTTGGCATCCTGTCGCCAACGATCTCGTACATCTTTGGCTATATCTCCACACCAGACATCTTCCAGCCCGTCTTGCAAACCACCAACAACTGCACGCGCAAGAGCTGCGGGTAACACTTTGGGTGGTGGCAAGGGTTGATACCAGTCATCATCAGTGGGACCGACAAACACATTCATAACACGAAGCCCGGCACCACGGAATTCGCCTCTAAGTGATTGGCTTAGTGAATAGGCAGCCGCATTGGACGCTGAGAAACAACCGTAGTCTGGCGAGTTGGACAAGGCGTTAACCGACAGAATATTCACCCATGCAACAGCTGCATTTACGCCATCAGCCGTTCGCCCCATCATGCCCGGACCGAAGGCTTGCGCAAGACGCATCAAACCAAGGTAGTTAACTTCCATCTCGTTTTTTGCAAACGCGGTATCGCCGCGGTCCAGAACACCACCGGGGCGGATAAAGCGTGCGTTGTTGATTAGAATATCGGTTTTACCGCCTATCTCACCAGCCAGCTTTTCAACTGAGGCTGTGTCGGTTACATCCAGGGGAAGCACATTAACTTCTCCTGAATTTTCCCGATTAACCCTATCTGCCAACTCTCCAAGAGCCTTACGATTCGGATGTGGTCGCCAGCTTTCAGCTTCACCAATAAAAATTGTTGCGGCACCGGCTTCCAGTAAAGCTTTTGCCAGCGTCGGTGTATTTGGATTCCAGGCATCGGTTATCAGTATGCGGCGATGCTTGGGATCAGCCGAGAGCGCACGAAGCTGCGGATCGTCTTCCATATAATTGGTCCTGGTAGTCGGTATAGCCAGCAACACACCCTGGCCCGAGGCATCGAGCCGATTAAGCATGGTGACTTGACTGTTTCTCTCACAGTCATTGTGGATATGGCAAAGAACAACGGGGCCTGCATCTAACTTAACCGAACCCATGCGCCATGGTGTGCGTTCCCGAAAGTAAAGTCTGGATGATGTTTGAATAACCGTTTCGGCTAACAACTGCCCGGTAGGTGCTATGTCCTGCCATGACAGGTCGCTGCCAATACAGTTAGAACAAGCATCCCGTGGGGGGTATTGCACGGTTTTGCACTCGGCACAGACTTGCAATGCAAACCGGCCTTCTGCAGCCGCTGCACTTAAACCCAGTGAGGCTCGTGAACGGGACTCTGGCGGACGTGTGGGACTTACCGTGCGTTTTTGTGGATTCTTTTTCGGCGGACGCTGTAGCTCTTGAGTCATGCGCGTACTCCGGTCTTTATAATTGAAGCACTGGAGCAAACGCCACGGTCGTAGTTGATCATGCCGAAGCCTGAAACCATGGCGGTTTTTGCGTCACTAACTTGCGTGGGACCTGCAGTACCCATTACCTGTCGAATGGCTTCAACCATGCCAATAAATCCACCAGCAGCACCTGCCTGGCCCGCCGAGAGTTGGCCACCTGAGGTGTTGTGCGGAAAATCACCGCTCACCGTCAAGTCGTGTGAACGTACAAACGCAGGTGCTTCTCCTTTGGCACAAAACCCGAGATCTTCAATCTGCATCATCGAGATAACCGGGTAATCATCATAGGTTTGCAGAAGGTCAATATCATCAGGCGTACATTGAGCCATCTCGTAGAGCTCATCAATATCAAGCGTCCAGCCGCCACGTAATTGAATATCATCTTTCTTGTGTGCGTTATGGCGTTCAATAGCTGAACTGATCGTCGCGTAAGGTAATTTGCGCTGCACCGCTTCTTCTTCAGACATCATCAGAAAACACTCGGAACCTGCACACGGCATTACGCAATCAAACAATGCGATAGGGTCGGAGATTGGCCGTGCATTCATATAGTCATCAAGTGATAACGCCTTTTTCATCAGAGCATTGGGATTCAACAAGGCATTGCTGCGCTGGGCGACACAAATGCGGCCGAAATCCTCACGCGTCGCACCATAGGTTTGCATATAGCGATCAGTCAGCAAGGCAAAATTGGCGTTGGGGCCACCATAGCCATAGGGATACGATGCATCCATGGCAAAGCGTGAAAAGCTGGACAGCATATTGCGGAAACTATCAATATGATTGGTATCCCCTGCCACGCATGCAACTATGTTGGCATCTCCTGCCTGAATAGCTCTTGCGGCTCTACGTAATGCAACGGATGCGCTGGCACCACCCATCGGAATATTATCCAGCCACCGTGGACATAAGCCCAGGTGTTGCGTTAAGCCAACTGCGGAGTCCGGCGCCAGTGTAAAGCTGGCAACACTGAAGCCATCAAT
>CALLOA010000200.1 GCA_938005265.1 uncultured Granulosicoccaceae bacterium | reverse complement strand
TTACATTCGTGTTTATCAAAAGGAAGCACCTGACACTATTACTCAGGCAACTTTGAATGAAGATTATCACTTGATGTTCGAAGATAATTTTGATGGTAACTCGCTGGATACATCAAAATGGAATACGCATCATCTATGGGGACCTTACTGGCAAATCAATAACGAAGAACAGTTTTATCCGGATATTAGTGATACCCATGCTGGAGTGGCTTTTAATTCACAACCTGTTGCAGTAAGTAATGGCGTACTCAGCATTACGGCCGACGCTGTTGATTCAAGCGACCTGCCTGCCATGCCAGCAATTACAAGTGCTGATTTTCAGAGCCATCGCGAGTGGAGGCACAGCAGCGCTTACAACAATCCCAATTACCAAAATTCTGACAACGATGCTTCGCAGGCGGCGGAACCATTTCTTCCTGAATATACCTCTGGAATAGTTACCACCTATGATTCGTTCAAATTTACTCATGGGTATGCGCAGATCAGGGCGAAATTGCCCCAAGGTGATGGCTTATGGCCAGCGTTTTGGCTTCTTAATGGTTACTACGTTGACCAACAACCTGAAATTGATGTGATTGAGTTGCGAGGCGAGAACCCGAATGAGCTGGTTCATTCCTATCACCTGTCACCCAAAGATGATGGTCCTCCTTCTTATTCCTGGACGTCGGTTTCCGGAGAGGCGGGTGGGTTTACAAATGATTATCACACGTATGGAATAGCCTGGGAGCCAGGGAAGCTCGATTGGTATATCGATGGCGTCAAGGTGCAATCACATACCGGGCCGAGCGTTTCAACGCAGAACATGTACGTACTGCTGAATCTCGCAGTGGGTGGAAATTTCGTGGGAGAGGTAGATGATTCGATATTTCCCAAGAGCTTTCTTATTGACTACATAAGAATTTACCAGCTTGGCAATGAAAAATCAGGTCCTTCTGCCAGCCCGGTTGACTACAGTCTGGTGTTAGACACTCCTGAGACCGGAGAGTACGGATGGCAGTGGGGATCGTTTGCGCACAGAGATGTAGCGGTTGGAGAGTTCTCCGGTACGGATACGGATATAACCCTCACAATGACAGGCTACGACGTTGACACTAATGATGAAGTGTCAGTCTGGCTAAATGGAACACAGTTAGGGTATTTGTCGAGAGGCTCAAACAACGGTTTTAACGGCGGTGACAGTTTCACGATTCCAGTAGCAGCGCAATTGGCGAGCAACGTATTGGAAGTTCGCCAGTCTCGAAGCAGTGGTTGGAAATGGGGTGTTACTGATATTCAAATTAGTCCGGAGAGTGCTCCATCAGCTTATGATTTCAGTCTGGTATTGGGCACTCCTGAGACAGGAGAATATGGTTGGCAATGGGGAACGTTCGCGCACAGAGATGCGGTGATTGGAGAGTTCGCCGGCACTGATTCAGAACTAACCCTGACAATGACAGGTTATGACGTTGATACCAACGATGAGGTTTCGGTCTGGTTGAATGGAACACAGTTGGGGTATTTGTCTAGAGGCTCAAACAACGGTTTTAACGGGGGAGACAGTTTCACCATACCGGTCGCGGTACAGTTGGCTGCCAATACATTGGAAGTTCGGCAATCTCGAAGCAGTGGTTGGAAGTGGGGCGTGACTGATATTCAAATTAGCGTACCGAGTAATCTACCTGCTAACGATTTCAGTTTGGAATTGGGCGCTCCTGAAACCGGAGAGTATGGATGGCAGTGGGGATCGTTTGCGCATAGAGATGCAGCGGTTGGCGAGTTCCCTGGCACCGATTCAGATCTCACACTGACCATGATGGGGTACGATATTGATACCAACGATGAGGTGTCGGTTTGGCTGAATGGAACTCAGCTGGGTTACTTGTCAAGAGGAACCAATAACGGATTTAACGACGGTGACAGTTTCACGATACCAGTAGCGGCTCAGTTGGCGAGCAACACATTGGAAGTTCGTCAGTCTCGAGCCAGTGGTTGGAAGTGGGGAGTGACCAATATACTGGTTGGTGAACAATAGAGGTGGTTTGGGTAAGCTAAATAAGTGCGCGATTCGTGGACATCCTTTCAATAGAATGGATCTCTATGATTTACACAGGTAAATTTACCGTAAATGTTGTACCTGAAAGCTCGCCATGGGTAGCTGCAGTCACAGAATCAATCGTTAAGTTGCCACCATGTGCTTCAGCAATCAGCTTAATCAAATATAAGCCGAGACCGGAACCGCCTTGCCCCTGCTGTGGTGTCCGGGAACTATCAGCGCGGTAGAACGGTTGGGTGACTTTGGCGATCAGGTTCTCAGGTATACCTGCGCCATAGTCGCGCATGGATATCGTTACCGAATCGGTTTGATGTGTGATGGAAAGCTCAGCAGGTTTTTCCGGATTATGTGCATGTGTGCGGGCGTTGCCTATCAGGTTGCGCAACAGCAGTTCAATACGTGCATTGTCGAGCATTAAGGGGAGGGCCGGGTCATCCATCTGTACAACAATATCTTCTGCCTGTATATCTGTCAGTGTCTGCCTGACCAGTGACTGTAGTAAAACCGGTTCTCGAGTCAGTGCCGCATGGCCGTCTTTTATGCGTTCGGTTTCAAGCAGATTAGCAATCAGGTGTTCCATTTCGTCAATGTCGTCTTCCACACTGTCGCGGTACGGGCTGGCTTCCATCAAACCCAGAGCAACCCGAACGCGGGTCAACGGTGTCCGTAGTTCGTGTGACGCACCTAACAACAGTTGTCGCTTGGCGTCGAGCATGTTTTCAATGTCTGACGCCATAATATTGATACTGCCGGCCAAAGCGCCAAGATCGTTTTTGGTTTTGACAGATACGCGATGAGACAATTCTCCCTGCCCCATGCGTTCAACACCTGCTTTGATTTGATGCACCGGTTTCAACATCCGGTTAATCAACCAGTACAAACCGGCGATCAGGCCCAGTGGTATCAGCAGAAACCACGGTATCAGACGATTGCGATCACGATTTCTGTGTCGGTGACGCAGTTCGTAGACAATCTGGTACTCATCCACCGTGTTGACCAGAAACGTTCTGTCATCAAGATCAGCCAGACGTAATTGCTGGTCGGGTGCGAGCCTGTGATCTTTATTTCTACGATTATCAGATTCCGGTATATTTGCAGGTTTTTTGAGATCATTGCGGTGATGCTGTGGCATGCGCAATTCCAGCCGGTCAGTGTCTATGGGTTTCCCGCTACTCGAGTAATTGAGATCCGGACCGGTAATGTAAATATCTATAGGCAGCCGTGCAGTGAGTTCCGAGGCGCGACGGGTATCCGGTGGATGGCCAAGATCCTGGTTCACGTACTCAAGATACTGACGCACATGCGGACGCATATTGCTGCGCCACTGTGCTGCAAATCCGTGGTAGACAGTCGCGAGCACAGCGCCTGCCAGTATTATTCCTGCGAGTACAAATACAAGAATAAGGCGAGTAGAAAGTGATTGGCTGAATTTGGTGAACATGTGCAGGCTAACTGTTCACAGTGCCTGTCGGTGGTGTCGACTGCAGCCAGCAGTATCCGTACCCGTGCACCGTCTGTATTGGTTTTGCGGGTTTTAGCTTGGCACGCAGTCGACTCACAAGGATGTCAACCGAGCGACTGAAGAGTTCATTGTCAGTGCCTTTCAGTTCAGACAATATTTCATCGCGGCTAAAATCTTTACCCGGCGAAGAAGCCAGCAGCAGTAACAGTTGGTATTCCATTGTAGTCAAACTGACTTCATTGTTTGCGCAGGTTACCGTTCGGGTATTTGTATCAATGCGTATATCGCCTGATCGCAACAAATTTAACGTGTTAGTTCTTTCGTCGGTCGCGGGCCCATCGGTGGATGATAGTCGTCGTTTTACCACTGTGTTTATCCGCGCAACTAGCTCACGAGGGTCAAACGGTTTCGGCAGGTAGTCATCCGCACCCATTTCAAGGCCGACTACCCGGTCAGTGACTTCGCCGCGTGCCGTTAACATGACCACCGGGATGTTACTGGTACTACGGATGTGTTTAAGCACTTCAAATCCATCCATATCGGGCAACATGACATCAAGGATGACACAGTCGAATGTCTTCTCCTTCAGGAGATTTAATGCGTCTTTGGGGTGGAGCTCGGACTGAATTGATATACCGTAGCCCCCGGTGTATTCGCTCAGCAGGGCAGCGAGTTTCTTATCATCATCAATAAGGAGCGTACGGATCATGGAATCTTGAAAGTTGCTGGAACATAGGTGAATGAGATGCAGTATACGTGACTCTGCGCGCCACTATCGATAATGAACAGCACCGATACCCATGTACCGATGCTGTTGTTAATCGTGCAAGTGACCGGCATATGCCTGTCATTTACGTTGTATTACTGTGCCTTACGGCGGTTCTTGCGATGATCTTTAAATTTTTCGATCATTTGCTGAACTTCCGCTTTCTGCTCTGTGTTCAGTGTATCCAGAAACAGTCCCATCGCGTTGACGACGTCTGGTGCACCGGCTTGAATGGCCAGAGCCCGCTGGTTGACCAGTTCCAGAGCATGGGCTTCGTCAAAATCTGCGGCGGTAACCATTTGCAGCATTTCCTCTCGAGCATCTGACATCTGCTCTTTGACTTGCATGCGTTGGCCGATAAATTCATTCTTTAAATTCTCGAGCGCCTGTTGTTGGTTGACATCGAGTTCAAGCTTTTCGGTTACGCGTTCAACCATCCGCTCAAAGCGTCCCTCTCCCTTGCCCTTGTCTTTATGAGCGTAAGCAATAGTTCCGGCAGTAGTACCAAGCACCAGAGTAGCGGCTGTGATAATAACGGTAAGTTTGTTCATGCTTTGTTGTCCTGTATTTTTGTAAACGTAAGATGCGTTAGAAAATTATGGGTGGGCGTTTCTGCGCTGTCCCAAATTTATTATCGTCACGTTAAGCCGATATTTCTTTTCAGTGATGCATCCGTTTGTAACAAGATGTAACTGGCGGTCTATTACGAGTGTTCTAGTCCAATTGCTCGCCGGAATATCGGCAATATGTCGGCTTTGCAGATAAAAATGGAGCAACTTCAGCAGTTTTTGCAGAAAAATACAGTATCGGGTGGAATCCGGTGTTTGCTCAGGCAACCAGTTCTGGCGTCATTAATACTACTGCTTGTGAGCTTGATGGGGTCTGGCTGAAAACCCGGTTTGGAAATCAGGTATCAAATAGTGAGCGCAATCTGTCATGAGTCATATCTGAACAGCTGTCGGATATGACAATGACTGGTTTATCGATAGTTTCTTTATGGGTTAATGTATGGGCGGGTTTCAGTCCCTTGATAGTTGGGTTGTGCAATACAATACAAGATGCGAGCAAACTCCAGTATCGAAATCAGGGTTTTATTCTGACAACCGTTGTTGCAAAGAGAAATAAGCCGGCTTGGCGTTGTAATCACCATCCAAAGGTAGTGGGTCGAAATTCCTTCTCCACGAATAGCGGTCTGTCAGTCCCCACACTTGCACTGCTTTGCAGGCGCTTTGCTCAAGACAAACTGATAACACGTCGCGATAGATTGATGCTTGCCGTTGTTCGTCGATACCGTTGAACTGTGAGACGTCGAGTTCGGTGATATAAATTTCCAGTCCAAGATCTGCAAACCGCTCGAAATTTCGTCTGACACTATCAAAACGATCAAAAGACGTATCCAGGTGCATTTGAAAACCGACTCCGTCTATCGGCACGCCATCTGCCACTAAACGGCTTACCAGGTTGTACATGGCATCGGCTTTCGGGCCTTCAAAGGCTACGTCGTAGTCATTGTAAATGAGCCGTGATAGTGGTGAATTTATACGAGCCTGACGAAACGCCTTTTCTATATAGCCTTCGCCCATGGCGTTGTACCATACGGAACGGCGAAAGGTTCCGTCATCTTCAAATGATTCATTGACAACATCCCACAACGGTACATGGGCACCATAACGGCTCACAACATGGGAAATGAAATCCAGCATTACTCCTTCGACGTTCTGTGTTGGCAAGGATAGTATCCATGCCGGGAGTTGTCTGTGCCATACCAGTGTATGGCCATGCACCAATTGATTGCTGCGATGAGCAAATTGCATTTCACGATCGAAAGCGTCCCAGCGCCATACATTGGGTTCAGGATTTAGTTGCCCCCATTTCAATGAATTTTCGGTTGTCATCAGGCTGTATTCGCTGGCTGCAGTATGCTCATAAATTCCTGCATCAGGGCGGTAGTTCCAGCCTAGCAGCATGGCATAACCGATATGGAAATCGCGATTTTCTGCCAATGTGCGCAAACGCGGGCCGGGTCGAATAAACGCATTGGGGTTGGACAAGGTCAGGTCGATCGAGCGCTCGGCTGTCATTGATGGATCGCGAGCGTCTGTTACGCGGAAATTCAGTGTGTGATTGCCTTCATCAGCGCTACCGGTCTGCCACCGGAAAGCCATAATATTATCGTCTTCAGGAAACTGTTCAAAACTTGAATTGGAAGGCGGGTTCAAAATTTCAAGGCGCGGAACATGTCCATTCGGGTCAGTACCTTTTACCAGTATTGTGACCAGATCACCTGCACGAGCACGATGTGGCAACACCTGATCGATAGCTGGCGGCAAGTTAACGATGGTCGAGAGGTCATCGGGTAAGCGCACAAAAATGCGCACGGTTCTGGTGGTACGGTAGTTCGGTTCGACCGCGTCCACCGCCGTTATGTCTATAGTGTGCAAGCCTACATCTGGCTCTAAGGGCCGCCACTCTATGTTTTTTGTTCCGTCAAAATTGTCAACAAATTGAGCGCCTTGCGGAAGAGGGCCGGTAAACATTCCAGGAAGATTCTGATCTGCATCTCTCGGGATCACGCGCAAGCGTAACGTTTGTCCCGCAAACACCACAGTATCGTTAAGATTCTCAAAGTGTGGCGCGTTGTTACTGCTTTGATCAAATCCGGGTGGTGCAACTGTAACTGTGGGTATGGGAGGAGAATTCTCGTTGGCCACAGGTTCGTTGATAACAGGCTGATTGGGAGCTGGAGATGTTGAGGCAAACGGTGCACCTGCAGGTACAAAAGCACCTAAGGCAGTTCCCGAAAAAGTGACGTTGGTGTCAGTTGTTTGATTCTCCAGCGGGTTGGCCGGGTTTCCGGTGTTATCAGTTTCTGGAGTCTGCGTTTGCTGTGGTTCTGCTACTGCCGGCGGCTGCGGAGTTGTAACAGGTGGAGTCGCGGGATCAGGGTTTGTTGCGTTCTCAGTCTCGGCAGATCCGTCATTGGCTGCTACGGTGGCGTTGTCAGTATTCTGGTCAGTATTCTGGTTATTGGATTCATTGCCCAGGGTGGTCGCATCTTCTTGCGACGAAGCTGTATCAGCATCTTGCTCGGCAACAAGCGGCCCCGGTTCATCATCCAAGCTTTGGGTTGTGACCGCAGAAGAGCCGTCATTCTGGCCTTGATCAGTACAAGCACCCAGTAGTACGGCTAAAGACAGCAGGCATATTACTTTTAGCGGTGCCTGATTGCCGGAGCTTTGCTCGTCAGCACTTTGCTCACCTGGTCTTGGCAAGTTGTCTGATTTTTGTATCATTTCCATATAAGGATTACAGCTATAGCCTGGACCGGAAGGCAACTTAGAAACCAAGGATAGTAACAAAGGTCCATCGCGACTTCCGGTCAAGCGTACTATTTTATAACTGATTGCTACATTGCCTGATGACAAGGGAGCAACGCATTGTGCGGAGCGCCCCGATAATATTTACAAGGCATACATTGATAATAGCTTCTTATAAGGCATGGAAGTGTGCGTAATCTCGCTATTAATACTCATTTGTACAAGCGCTGTACTCAGGTCGTGACAAAAGTCTGTAAATGCAGGTAAATGTGTAAAAAAGCGCAAAATGCGCGGGCCGAGGGAATGGTAATAGTTTAAAAAAACCAGGCGATTTCAGCTTGCAGGTAATCTTCGTTGCGCAGTTGATTCAGGCCCGGATCATTCGCTGTATTCAGGTAGGAAACTGCTTCCAGTGAGACTTTAAATGAATTCCCGATTCTACGATTGGCTTCGAGTGTCACAATGATGGCATCAGTGTCGAGGTCTATAAAAGAGCCTAATAGAGCTTCGGTGGAAGCCTCATCGTTTAGTGCCAGTCTGAAACCTACTAACAAATCGTTCTGGAAGGGTTGGGTTGAAGCTTCCCCTCTGTTGTCATGCAGATACTCAGCGATCACTCCCAGGTCTGCATCACTTTCGGCAATGCCGAAGAAGCTGTATTCAAATCCGATCACCGATTCTGTATGGTTTGCAATAACATCAGCTTGCTGGTGGATCCATTCAAATTTTAGTAGCCAGCTTTCAAGTGTTGCCTGGGCATCAAAGCCGATTTGCGAAATCTGATAATAAAATGGTTGCAGTGACACGTCGGTAAAACTTGTGCCGAAAATGGGGAGTAGCAGCGGGTCCCTGGCGGTGCCACGAAATGCCGAAAATCCCAGATCCCATTCTTCAATGGCGGTGCTGTAACGCAAAGCAAAATCTATGTGTCGATCTTCAGAATCGGATTCATACAAGGCATTCTGACTGATAGGTGTTGAAAAACGAGGGCGACCATCAACACCGGCAAAAGTTTGCTCACGAAAGCCGGGTAGCACGAAAAAATCAATGCTGCCCAGATCTTTGAACCAGCTGAATTGTAGAAGTGGCTGGCCAAGTTTTTCATCAACGGTAAATCCTTCTACAGCGTCTCGTTGGTTAATAATATCTACCGGATTCCTTGATTCAGCGACTCCCCAGAATATTTTGCCCAGGCCTATACGAAATTCCCAATTGTCAGAGTTGCGTTGGTACAAAAACTCTCGGAAATCAAAATGTGTTCTTTCCGCGTCATGTTGATCGAGGCGTGCGAACGGGGTAGCTACAATACTGCTATTGCCAGAAGATAAAGGAAAATAGAGTTCTACTTCACCCGACAGGGACGAGCTGAATGATTGGTCTGCCACGTGATCGGCAGAGGCTAAAAATCCTGTGAGTTCAAGTGAAACATTGCCGCGGTATTCTAAGGTTTCAAGGAGCTTTTCCAGAGCTGTAGGAACCGCCTGGCTGGCTTCTTCAGCTGCTTCGCTCTGTAGTTCTTGCGAGGGATTACTCTCATCGACGTCATCAGTGGCGCTAGCCTTGTTGCCTGGCAACAAAAAAACGCACAGTAGTGCAATTTTCATTGCAGACAATGAAGCTAACGATGCCACTGGAGACTTTTGCCCGCAAAGGGCCGATTTACCAATGCTTGTACAGTGCCCGATAAAGAACTTCACAGCGATTAACCTAGTGGTATCTAGCGAAAGCGAGTCAAGGCTTTACTGTTAAAGTCTTTTTCACTCAGTCCGGTCTGGAATTTGAAATCTTCCCATAACAGTGTGGTACTTTTACCAGTCTGCTGATTTTGCATAAACATCTCGCTGGCACGCCAGTATTTCCCGAGGTATTGTTGGTAACCCTTTTGTTCCAGCGTTTTCAACAGAGAATTTTTGCGATCATAGAATTCGGTTTTCACTGGATAATATTCGTTTTTGTCTACCCAGTTTATTAGGCGTGTATACCCGGAGTTTGAGTACGTGGGTACGCTTTCAATAACAAAGGTCGCCCGCCCATCCAGATCCTCTTCACGCAGGAATTTGTAAGTGTACTTATCCACCTCCTGAGAGCTTATATCCTCAAAAGCAAATTCACTCCCCATGAACGGACCCGACTTGTTTTTTGAAGATATTCGCTTGACTCGTTTTAGTGCCGGTAAGTAAAGCCACTGTTCGTCAGCAGTCGTTGCGTGCGAAAAAGTCAATGATGCCGTTCCCTTCACATCTTTAGGCTGATTGAAGACGGTGAGGCTTTTGTCACCGTCGCCTTGTACTTCCAGAACCATGGATCGCATCTCACGTAGACTTTCCTTGCCGGCACGGTTACGCAGAATCATTTTCATGTTAGATGTTGTATCGACAAAGCCTTCATTTCGTCTGTCCATTTCTTTTGCTATTTCCAGCCCTTTTTCCTCTGCTGATTGCGCATAGGCAGGTGCTATGGCAAATAGTGCTGGTGCAGCCAAAAGCAGTGTGAGCAGTTTCCGGCGCTGGTCATTGAAGATTGGCATGTTGAGCCCCATTTATATTAGGTTGGTAAGCTTTACAAAGGTGTGTTTTTACGTGCAAACACGTAGCCATTGTTTTGTTAGTAAGATGATAAATTAGTGTTTAGGTGAAGTACGCTAATCGATCCGTTCATCCATTGAAGCTGCGCGTTACCGTGTGCATTGGAAATGAATGGTTTAAAAATTGATGGCGTAATCACCTAGCGCTTTCGCAAGCATGTTGTTCCTCAGCAAATACAGTCGATTTGATACGCTCGACTACGGCAACATAGTCGTGTTCTGTCGAAAGCGGATGCCAACCGA
>CALLOA010000199.1 GCA_938005265.1 uncultured Granulosicoccaceae bacterium | reverse complement strand
CACAATTACTTTCTCGCGCTAGGATTTCGCTCTGTGCACGGGCAGTTCTGGAAAAATAACCCGGCAGTGATCGACAGCCATGATTGTTTCAGTGATCATTTCGCTGAATTCCAGGAAGATACTCGTGAGCTGGATAAGCTTGTGCAAAGCTATCCAGACTCTAAATTTGTATTAAATTTCAGGGAGCTTGATAGCTACATTAGAAGCTTGTGCAAGCACTTGGCACTGAATACCGAATTGGGTTTGCCATTTAATTTTTCAGATGTTGATGAAGTAGCAGTTATCGGCCGTATTGAAAAAACGCATCGTTTCCACCAGCTGGCACTTGATTACTTTACTCAGCTGAAGCTTGATGATGATGTGCTGGTAATAAATGTATGTAATGGAGAAAATGCCAAAAACAAACAACTTCTCGATCAGTTTCTTGGGATATGCGGTAATTCCACCCAACTTCCACATTCAAATCATTTTGATCACGTGACGAATGATCAACAAACCGAATTCCTGGCGAAGCATGCAGATCGACTGCGTTATGTGATAGAGCACGTGCGAATACAGGCAGATGAGTATGCAGAGCGTTTGAATGAGCTTTATACTGCCCGTGCACGAACACTAATTTTCTGATCAGTATTTTTAGTTGATCAAATTACCTGTAGCAGGCGAAGGTCTCGGTTTCACCAACGCGCCACAGCATATTGCGAGAATAGTGTGGTTTCCTGATGTGGTGTGAAAGGGTGGGTCCGAATTTGACGACCCAGCGGTTAAAGCCACCGCCTACGCTGTTCGGGTGCTTTCACTGGTTAATTGTTGTGGCAGGGCTTACAGCTCCGGCAAACCCGTCCTTGTCACCATCATTCATAATAATAAACTCAACATCCACTCCCGCAACTCCGGTCGGGTCATCAACAATAATCATTGTTGTCGAACTACCCGGTGCTGGTGTAATCGCTTCGGTTGTTGGTATCAGTTGAGTTTGACCATTAGCGTCAGTGGCTGTGATTGAGTAATTGCTTGCGGTGGTTTCGAAATAGCCGGAATCACCGATTGCGTAATCGAATGCCTCAAAGGTTGGCAGGCCTGCTGTGGGGTTTACAGAGTCGGTGGTTCGCAGCAGTTGTGATGATAGCTAAAAGTTTCATGGCGTCAGACATTGGTGTTGCCTCAGGGTTCTTCATTTTCTTGTCCGGACAGATCTTGTTCTATTAGCAGGTTGTTGAATTAGTCAACAAATCTTGTCGTAACAGCTGTGCTGTGAGAATATTTCTGTCAATAAAGCCATTCAGCGCTAAAAATCTTACCCAGCTGCCGATTTCACCGCGCATGGTCAATTCTAAGATGTTTTTGCTATTGTTACCTAATCACAGACTTTTTCAACAGCCTGTTAGACTGATTGTGATGCCCCACAATGACTGACCACTCATATGTAAAAGTGTGCGTGGCTGATTAATATTTCGGAGTAAACTATGTTTGGTTTGTCTGTCGGCACGAAAGCCGAAATGCCCAGCGCCGAGACCGCATTAAAGGGTCGAAGCGAGGCCATAAAGATTGCTGCCACTCATTTGCACAGTGGTAATCCGATGCAGGGCCCCTGGCCCGCCGATTCAGAGATCGCCGTTTTTGGCATGGGGTGCTTTTGGGGAATTGAGCGGTTGTTCTGGATGCAAGCCGGTGTGTATTCAACTGCAGTTGGCTATATCGGTGGCTACACTGAAAACCCTTATTACGAAGAAGTCTGTACCGGTGCAACCGGCCATAATGAAGTTGTGCAGGTTGTATTTCTGCCTGCTGAAATAAGCTATTCGGACTTGTTGACGTTGTTTTGGGAAAATCACGATCCAACCCAGGGCATGAGGCAGGGTAATGACAGGGGTACCCAGTATCGTTCAGGTGTCTATACCACTAGCGTTCAACAACAGGAGTTAGCAACACAATCGCTTGCGCAGTATCAGACTCTGCTGGCAGCGAAGGGGTATAGCGAGGTAACTACCGAGATTATTGAAGCTCCCCGATTTTATTATGCTGAAGACTACCATCAGCAATACCTGATCAAGAATCCCGGTGGCTACTGCAATATGCAAGGCACCGGGGTGGCCTGTTCAATTTCCTGACTGATAGAGTGAAATGAGCCATGATTGAATATCCGGATAGCCCTTACCGCGTGCCCTTCGATGGCAGTTTCTCGGTTGCTGATTGTGCTAGTGATCCCTTGGATAAAGTGCCTGGTAAAAAGGAACTGCGTTCGTTACTGAAAGATGAAGTAAAGCAAATTAGCGAATTGCAGAGAAAGCTTTATGCAGATAATCGCTTTTCCTTGCTTATCATTGTCCAGGCACTGGATGCTGCCGGTAAGGATGGCACCATCCGCGCTGTAATGAGTGGTGTTAATCCGGCTGGTTGCCAGGTGTCTTCGTTCAAAGCACCTTCCAGTGAAGAACTTGATCATGATTTTCTCTGGCGTACCAGCTGTGATTTGCCTGAACGGGGCATTATTGGAATATTCAATCGTAGCTATTATGAAGAGGTGCTCGCGGTAAAGGTGCACCCGGAATATTTGGCAGCGCAGCGTTTGCCCTTTGCGGATGTAGATGATATCTGGGAATCACGTTACCAGTCTATTCGTGATCAGGAAGCGCACCTAGCCCGAAATGGAACCCGTATTCTGAAGTTCTGGCTTAATGTTTCCAAGGATGAGCAGAAGAAGCGTTTTATGGAGCGCCTGACCAATCCTGAGAAGCATTGGAAATTCTCCAAAAGCGATCTTGCGTCACGCCAGCTGTGGCCGGATTACATGCAGGCTTTTCAACAGGCACTCAATGCCACATCGACTGTTGAAGCGCCTTGGTATGCGATCCCGGCTGATAACAAGCCCTGGATGCGTCTGGCAGTGGCACGTTTGGTGAAACAGGAACTAGCGTCCCTGCCACTGACCTACCCAGATCAGAAACTTGAAGAAATTCAAAGATTTGATCAATATAAACAAGCACTTATGGACGAATGAGCGAAAATTTACCAGATTGTTAAGTAATGTGATGTAGTATGTTCAGCAGGGATTAAATTCGTTAAAGTCACACTTGGGAAAAAAGACCCAAGTCAATGGTCGAGAATTATAAGATGTGCCCTTCAGACAACAAGTACCCTTCAGACAATAACCAAGGCAGCCTTTCACGCAACCCTAGTTCCGTGCAGAACAATAGCGCAGGCCCTGGGGTCCGACGCAAACTCTGTGCATTACCTAAACGATTGACCTATGCGGCGCTGGTTGACAGGCAGCTTCGCGAAACAGAGATTACAGAATTTATGGTTCGTCGTGCCTGTGAAGAGATGGATTGTATGCAGCAATTTCCGTTTGCAGCGAGTTAGTAAGGAGTCTGCCGGTTTGTTGGAATAGCTGGTTTCGAGGCTGGTTTCGAGTTTCGCTAATAAAGAATTTCGCAAACAGTAAACCCGGCATATGCCGGGTTTATTGTTTGTCTGTAGCTAATTTAACTTATCAAAACAGCATCACTGAAAAACAGCAGCACTGAAGTTAATAAAAAAGATGTCACACCAGACACTCACACCGTCCAGATCATCCAATGTAAGCCCCTCAGGCAAATCCAGAGTGATGGTGTCATCTTCCCAGCGTGTCCCATTCAGTCGCGGCCCTATGCGCTGGCCGCCACGTCCCGTGTCATAGTTACCATCGAGACCTGTGTAGAAAAACACAGAAGGGCCAGCTCCCGTGTAGTTAAAGTTGCTTACTTGCAGTGTTCGATTATCAAGTACGGTCAGGGTACCGCTAATACCATAGATACTACTTTCTTCAAATTCAGCACTCCTGCCGACCAATGGATGGGTGCTATCATTTCCCGTCGCCTCAGTGGGTGTCTCGGTGGGTGTTTCAGTTTCTGAACCACCGGCTACGGTAGGCTCGGGTGAATCTGTCTCCAGTGCAACACCTTCCGCAATAAGAGTTGACATGAAGTGCTCCAGCGCACTTTCCGTGTCAATCAGTGAGGTATTGCTCGAGCCACTGTTGGCAACAAGATTGACTACCTGGTTGTCGAAAGAGGGCGAGGCAAAATCCACGCTCAAACCGGTAGCACTCAGACTCGCTGCATCAGACAGGACAATACCGTTATCCGGATTGGCATCAACATCCAGTGTTTGCAGTAAACGCAACAGATTCTGAACACGGATATCTTCAATGGTCTGTGAGGAGAAAATGCTGAGCGGCGTGACTATGTCTGAGCCGGTTACCGCCGGAAGCACGATGTCGCCCAGTGAAAAAGTCACGGACTCGTTTGCCAGATAGCTGAATGAACCATCAGATCCTGTGAAGCCTGATTGTGTAGCTGTTTCGTACGCTAGCCCGGCTACTGCTGCATCAAGGAATCGCCCGGTGAGTGTCGCGCCAGAGTCATCAGTTACGGGGTCCGAGGTGCCGCTGCTACTACAAGCGGTTATGGTAGCTGCTGCTGTACACAGTGCTATTAGCTGAAAGTATTTCATAGGATATGCCTGATATTTTTTCTACGTTGGTCAGTAACAACGTTGTTGTTATGTTAGCAATAGTTGTTCTAGCTAATGTTGCTTACTGAGGATTAATTGTAAATGTTGCTATTCGAATAAAATTAAATGTTTGAATCGTTATGCTTTTGCGATCTCTTATCTTCTTTGTTAACTAGTGCTTACTGTTTTTACAGACGATGCTTAAATCACGCTGCTTAAGTCACGCTGATTAAGCCACGCAGAATGTCTAATATGATCGCCGCTAGTAGCTATAACTTAAGCTGAAAGTTGCGATATCAGTATCAGCGATGTTCTTTCCCGATAACAATGAGGAATAGGAAAATCCCAGGCCAATGCCGTTAGCAAAGCCGTAGTTCGCCCCAAAAATAAGGAGGTCACTATCACGATCTGTTTGCGCAAAACGGTCGCCAATATCGGGGTCGATATTAATATCACTGTCTGTTCTTATACCGGCAGCAGCTACTTGAAACCCGAGGCCTGCTATGGGTGAGGTGTAAAACACACTAAGCAGGTATTTAATACCATTGGCTACACCGCCATCGCGCTGCCTGTAAGATAAATCACCAAAAACTGCGAATGCCGGGGACAGAGATTTGCCAACCAGCAAGCTGGCGTCAAGCCCGGATGCACCGTCTCCGAGAGATTCCAACAGCGTTTCTTCGTAGTCTCCACCGGCTGTGTAACCGATGCGTGCCGAGATAGTGGGAAACCCATTGTCGGCTTCGAATTCGTTTATAAACTGGTAGCTGACGCCGATGCTCGTATCCGTGATATCTTCCTGCTCGGGATCGTTGGCGAACTGCGAGCTGGCATAGCCGGTGCGAAGATCAAATGCCCAGATATCATCATAGCCATAACTTGCAGTTAGCCACAGAAATGTACCTTCCAGATCATTTCCCAGAGGTGTGCTTACGTCACCGATAAAGAACTCGTCCGTACTGCCTCGAGTAACGTCAATGCCAAGCCGCGTTGTGCCATCGGATGGCAGCCAGGGCGAGCCATCCGCTAAAGCTAATTGTGAGACGCCGGCCAGCATGACTATAGCGCAGAGCTTTTTCATTGAAATAGTTTCTCAGTTAATAAGTTGGTAAGCAATTAAGTGTAGCCTCTTACTTGCGCACGGCATTCATTCGCCACACTCATTGTCAATGCTGCAATAGCCATTGAGTCCCCAATCATAAGAATGAACGGGGTCTCCCTTGAAATTTGAAAGTCTGGCGGCAATGTCCGTGCTTAAGTGCTTGCCGAGTGTTGCCAGTACTTCACTTTGGTTAGCACCGAAATCATCTGCATACCACTCGAACAATGAAGAAAGGTGCAGCTCACCATCCTGCAGGCTGAGCCCGCGCGGGTGCTCAAGGTATTCAGCTGCCGCATCGTCAAGCTGCTGGTCCATGGATTCGGAAGTAAAAGCGTCTGCAGCCAGATTGGGGCAGCCAATACTTGCGCAGTTCACGGCAAAATGGATGCGATAGTCATTGTAGAGCGGCCGTATGATCCGGTGCTCAATATCGTTGAGACTCAGTTCGATACCATTGACCGTAGTCGAATTATCATTCCAGGGGCCGAACTCCAGTTTGTTGGAGCCAAGGTTGGTAATGGAGGTAAGCGGGTAGTTATCGAGAATCAGTTGCACGGTCAATGCATTATAAAGATTGATCCAGTAGGCTTTTTGCTCTTGCCGGTTATGTTCAAGCGGGTTTATCGAAACCAGCGAATCGATGTACTCGTCAAGATCTTCACGGCCATCGTCCAGTAAGCCCGCGTAGTCGAATAAATTGACACCGGAATCCGTATCAGTAACGAGGTAATCGTCCAGTAGCAACTGCCACTGGCTGTGATCAATTGTCGTCTCGCTGTTTTCGGCAGATGTTGCCCAGCGAGTATCAAGTTCGGCTTTGTTCTGATTGGTCAGAAAGTAGTAGCCAGCGCCGGCAGCGCCTGCCACAACGACGACAACGGCGATTAGTAGAGATATAAAACGCATAGTGAAGTACTCTTGCTCAATTCCTTTTTGCTGCAAGCTGCTCAGGGCT
>CALLOA010000198.1 GCA_938005265.1 uncultured Granulosicoccaceae bacterium | reverse complement strand
AAAACAATCTGGCCTTAGGCTCAGAATCAGAGCGCGATAAAAATAATCAATTGATCTAGCTCTACCACCTGATTTACTAGTTCGGCAAAAAATACGGGGATTATGCACTCAATATCTGATAAGTAAATCGAGGACAAGTTATGTCAGTCCAGTGTCAATCGAAGTTAATAAACAACGACACTGCCCCGAACACATAATCTGCATGCAGTGTCTGCACCTCAGCCCTGATGCCCAGCAGGCCAAGAACCATCAAATCAACTCCAGCTCCGATACTTAAATAATCATTACCACTGGTGCCCAAGCCAAACTCAAGGGTATCGGGGCTGACACTGGCCAAACCCAGGCGCACAAAGGGGCTAACGGAATTGCGTTTCGAATAGTGATCAAGCGAACCATCCTGTCCCATATAATAGAGAGCGCTGACTTCCGCCATACGAAAGTCCGGTTGAACTGTTTGGCTATCGTTTAGATCAGCAATGCTGGAGTCTGAATAATTTGCCAGATCGAGTATCCTGAATTCGGTACTGAATCTGTCAAACCATGCAGTGCCAAGCACCAGTCCTTTGCCTGCTTCTGCATAGTCATCATGATTCAGTGAAAGATCGTTGATATTTCTACTTCCCAGGCCACTTGACTGACTGTGAGTAACCCCAAAATACATCGATGTCCATTCAGTGAGTTTACCCAATCTGGCCAGGTTTCCGGCAAACAGGCTATTGCTGATACTAATACCCAATACCAACAAAAGGGCTTTCAAGGCAATCAGCGGCATGCATGATTGGGTGTGTTTTTTAGCGTGTTTTGAAATATCCATGAACACATCTTACAGCGGAGAATCAGCTTATGAGCCGATATCTGTCAAGTATCAGCGTATGCACCAGGCAGGTACATTCACTGTAGCTTGCCCGTGTGTTGGGTCACAAAACCAATGAAATTCTATGGCGCCCCAGTGATACCGAATTTACGGTGTAGAGGAAAATATTTTGATCTATGCACAAAACGAATGGAGAATTGTTTGAAGTTACATTTTCAAAACATTCAGTGGTTTGGCGTTTCGCTACGCTTAAAGCACGCATAATTCAATATTACACGTAGGTTCGAGTTTTAGGAGCGCTCTGGTAGGTTTTACTCATAGCTAACTTACGCACTCTCAGTTTTTTAACCAGAATTTTTGAATGGCGCTTTTTTCTGAAATCTTCCAATTTTCTACATAAATTATCGGTCTGGTAGAGCACTTCCACAGGGTTTTTCGGTTGAGCCTTAGCCGGTTGAAACCCTGATTTCGAAACTACAATACCGGCCAATATTAAACACAGCCCAGCCACTTTGACCCGGGTAATTGACTGTTGATTTATGTCAAAAAGACCAAAGCTGTCTATCGCCAAAGACACTATGACTTGCCCGGCAAGCCCAAGAAAAAGTACATGTACCACACCGATTTTTGGAACCAGATAAATTGCAGAAGTTATAAAAATACTGCCACAAATCCCACCTAGCAGGTACCGAGGAGGCACATTGATGATTTCAGTCAGGCCAGGTAGTTTTTGCTTGCTCGCTAATAGAAGAATACCAAGAACAATTGTTCCCACAAGAAAAGATAAAAACGATGCACCAATTGGATTACCAAGGTAGGCAGATAATTGCGCATTTATAGCAGATTGAGCTGCAGCTATACCTCCGGCAAACACCATCAACATAAGCAGCAAGATTGTTGATGTCATATCGTTACCTCTACTTATATTCGCTCTTGAACAACCAATATGAACAGTGCATGTGAAAAGGAAACAGTTTTACAGAAATTGCATCGCTTAGATGCATTGAGGACAGATCAGGAATGAACTCCGATGTTGCATCGTCCAGCGTGCGCAACACATTCGAGTTCTGTAACACTTCGCAGCCTCCCAAGAAAGAATGACAAAACCATTCGGTTTGATCAAGGACATGTCGCAGCAGACTGATTTTTCCAATACCAGTTCGAGCAATTTCAGCCTTCACTTTCTATCAACTCCTTAAGTCTGGCTATTTGTCTTTCGTGGTCTGCCTGCATCTTAGATTTAGAACTGAACAAAAATATAATTTTCATCATCCAACCGACTCGAACAAAATCTGCAGATGCCAGCAACCGGGTTTTTCCAGGTTCAACTTCCTCAAAAGTATTGACTATTTCCATATCAAAGTACTTTGATGTCATAAACAACTCTATTCTATTAGGTGGGTCATACACAGTGATTGTCTCTTCCATGGTGAACTCACTTTTACCTTCTTTGTAGGTGTGGTTTGATTTGTCACCTACTTTAGGAGCAGTGACATCACCAGTAACCTGCTCGTAGCGCAGAAAATCATTCAACCATTTGCTGAGATTTTCCGGGTTATTACTATAATCCCAAGTCTTCTGTAACGGCTTATCCACTGTGATAACGTGAGAAAGTTTCATACTTATTCCACTCCGGTGTAGTATGCGGCTCGCTGGCGAGCATAGCATTTAAGAGTAGATGTGATAAATAAGCTCCTCAATGCAGTATTACCTGCACATAGTGTTTCCTGACTCTGGCTCAAACTGCGGTGGCACGCCTTACTTTCAGGTTTTCGAGATGCGGTTCACGGCCGCGGTTAAATCGACTGACCTTTGCCCTGTATTTTCGACTTTGCGTGTATAAAGTGCTGCTAGCTGCTGCGGTCGAGGTATCACGGTCAATACCTCGGACTGGCAATAAGCGTTGTGGTGAACTATCGATCTGTTTACCGGCATGCATCGTTGAGCGTATGCTAGGCAATCGGGTTTCAGACGACTGCCGTTTTCTTACGGAATTCCCTGACTCGGAAACTATCAGCCAAACTGCGAATGCAGCAAGCAGCAGCCCGAGTAAGTCTGTCATAGTCAGATATTCACCAAATATATAAAAGGCCATCAACATGGTGGTTGGAGGAGCCAAATATTCCAGACTCGCAACCCTGGTAGCGGAAAGCTGCCGCAACAGATAAAACATCAATCCGTAAGCGAAAAGAGAAACCAGAATAGCGAGCCAGAAAATTGAAAATATGACTTCGACTCCCCACTGAATCCTATAACCTTCCAATATGCCTGCAGTTGGAACAAGCACCAACAAGGCACTCGAGCAATGAATCAGGCAAATCAATGGTAGTGGAACGAGCTCGCTACGGGCAGCTCGTTGCTTAAGAGAGATTTTTCGATCCAAAACAGTAGCAATGCTTAAAGCCAGTAAAGCGACAAAGGGCAGTAAGAACCCATATGCTGAACCACCCGGTAATAACTTGTCAGAGATGACTAACAGAACGGCTGAAAAGCCCATAACCAGCCCGATCCACTGGCGGTGTGAAGTACGTTCACCAGCAATTGCGGGGGACAATACGGCTGTTATCGCAGGCATCAGTGCGGTGATAAAGGCCACTGTTCCCGCGCTCACTCCTATCGTCATGGCAGAATTTGCTGAGCCAAGGTAGACGGCGTGCGACAGAACCCCGATGCATCCATGACTGGCTAGCTGCAAGGTGCTGACCTTACGCCATGATCGTGTGAAATAAACAATTGCGATCAGCACAAGTACCACCAATGCATAGCGATACGCCAGCAGCGTGAATGTACCAGCGTGTTCCTGACCGTACTTGGAACCAATCCACCCCGAGCTCCACAAGACAATAAAAAACAGACTGCCAAGAATCAGTTTGTAGCTTCCTTGTTTAAGCAAAAACACTGAAAATGTCTTCCTTTCCTTTTGAATTCGATAAATGTCTTGCGTCTGATAATTTTATATGCCTGAACTAACAGATAAAGACTCTAGATATGCTGGCACAGGAAAACTGGAAAGTATGTAGGTATGAGTACTCAATTTACAGCCGGGTAAAGACTGTTTTGACTGGAATTTGACGCAGATAAGAGCACCCCTCATATCCACATGCATAGGTGAAGAACGCGTAGACGGTTAATATTTTCATTTTCTACACAAGCACTACATGGCAAGCTTTGAACGTTGAAAACGATCGCGTTTACGGAGAAGTCTTAATTGCAATCTTGCCAGATTGGGATTGGTAAAATTGCCACCATTTTCTGGTAAGTCTTGGAATTTTTTATTATTAACGAGTGCTGCCTGAAAACCACCCTTTCCCGGCGCTGCTAATTGCAGCTCGATGCCGGAGGGAAATTTGGCCATTGTCCGGGCTATACGCGTTAAACACGTGGATGAAGTAAAATGAAACCCTCCTAACACCACCAAAACTATCAGTAAGTCGGCATTCGCTTGCAATCCAAGGGCGCAGAATAACGCTGTTGAAAAGGCCGCAGTTATGTTTATTCCGTTACGGACCGTCACGACTTCGGTCTCAAGAAGCAGTTGACGGATAAGTCCTCCACCAACACCGGTGAACAGACCCGCAAGGACAACACAGGGCATGTTGCACCCAGACTGCATGGCAGCCAGAACACCTACAACAACGAAAACGGTGGTTGAGATTGAATCCACCCAACGGGCAATAAGTGATAAAGCACCAGAACGGCTAGTGTTGGCAGCAATGCTTTGGAATCTGAAAAGTAGCACTGCAGATGGGATAGCCAGCCCGATTGCTACAAGGTAGTTCAGATTAGCTAACCAGAACAGCTCGCCACTCCCTAAAAGAAGATCTCTAGTCGTACCACCACCGATGGCGCTCAGCATTGCGGCTAGCAGAACTTGCCATGTACGCATTCGAGCGTTAAGTGCAATCAAAGCACCTGTGCATGCAAAACAGAGAGTCGCAAGAAGATCCAATAATAGCAACATACCTGAGTCCATTCGTTATAAAAAAACGAAAGCGGTTATCGATTCACAACTAATTTTTCTAGCATACTAAATACGAATCAGAAACAGCGAGCTCACCACCGCAAGTAACGGTCACAAACGTCTGATGCTGTACTAGTCTGGCGGGTAGTGCAGAGAAAATCTATATGGGGCAGTACCTAAACTGGAGTTCATCGGTACTCAATTTGCGGATGCAGGGTTTGTCGCAAGCTATGCAACTACCTGTTCAGTTTGCCAGTTTTTGTAGTTGTTGCTATCACCGTTATAACCAATGTTATCGCTTTCAGGAACAATCCAGGGTTCGTTTTGTATACGCAGTAATGCTTCAAGTCGGCTATGAACGTTTAGCTTTCTGAAAATAGACGCTATATGGTTCTCTATGGTCCTCTCGGATCTTGAAAACCTTTCAGATATTTCCTTGTTGCTTAGCCCTTTAACGACCCATGGAATAATCTCCTGCTCTTTTTTGGTAAGCCCTAGCGGGTGCAGTCTTGCAGGTTTTCTTCGGACACGTTTTTGTGATTTGCCGCAGCACTCCAAGCCATGCTGTTTCGCGATGAGCAAGGCTTTATTCAATGTGCCTGCTGCTCGCATATTTGCAAGTAGATTGATTGCCTGTTTCGTGTACCTGGCAGAATCCTTGTTGTCTGTTGCTGTTAACAGTGCCATTGCCGCGGGATACGGTGAGCCGATAGACTGCCATTCGGTCGCAGCAGCCTCAGTTTCTCCGCAAAGCTCCCATCGATAAGGGGCGGGAAGTTTATCGATAGGCATTACCTTGTTTTCAATACCATATCGATGAAGCCACAGCGCAAGCTCAGCCTCTCTCCATGTTCCTGTGTACTGTATATCACTCGACAGCAACTCTTCCAATTGTTCTGTGGCTTTTTCATGGTGGCCTTTCAACCAGGCTTCCTCGACTAACGATAATCTTGCCGGCAGAAAGTACTGAACTTCAGCAGTGCTGAGGGCGTCGGCAAGCGCTTTGTCGAGTGTTTCTTTTGCGTCAGGCTTGCCCAGTCTGGACTGTACTCTGGCCAATACCAACAAAGCCGGTAGTTTCATCAACAAAGTCTGTGACTCGAGCTCGAGCACACCTTCGGATATAGTCTCGGCCTCTTCCAGCCTGCCTTGCTTCATTCGTAATTGTGCAAGCAGTCCTACAAGGTAATGAGTCCAGCTATCCAGATCGTTGTTTGAATCGAACACAATCCCGTCACTTATGGTTTTCTCCGCCAGTTCAAAATCCCGCGATCCGACGGCAAAATCAGCCATATTGGTGTACACACGTGCCGCATGCTCGTGAAAATCCAATTTGAGTGCCATCGATAGACTTTCATGCAAAAGGTCCAAACCGGCGAGTTCATCGCTGAATACCATGGCTGACCCCACATTGTTCAAAGCATGAATTCTGACTTCAGGGTGTTTGCCTTCTTTTCCTTCAATTTCAAGTGCTTTGTTGCCCCACAATATGGCCTCTTCATTCCGGCCGTTTAGCATATAGAATTGCGATTTCAGGCTGAAAGCCATCGCTTTCTGATAGGAAGCATCAGTAGATGCAAGAACACTAATGGCTTCATCAGCATACGCGTTCGCTTTATTTGCTTCACCCAGATACCAATAAAGTCTCGACAACCAACGCAGGTTTTCACCAATCTTGTCTGACCTCTCCAGCTCACGCCAAATCTCAAGAGCACTATGCCTTGCAGCGATTGCCTTATCATCAATTTTCACCAGTGCTGTTTCATAGGACCAGCTCTCGTAAAGTGTTGCCTTAAGCTCAGGGTCAGCCTTATCAGCGAATTCAAGCGCAAGGGCAAGATGCGAAGATGCTTCACCATGCGCTCCTGAACGTGATGCAATGTTTGCCGCTTTAGGCGCATATTCCAGCACTAGATCGGATAATTTCGCAGCAGATGCGTGGTAAGTAATTTCTTCAATGTGTTCTTCACTATCCTCTTCAATCAGAGCTTGAGTGATTTTTGTGTGTGTGTTCTTTTGCCACAGGCTGGATGTTCGTGATTTTGTACCCAAACGCGCAAGCTCATGACGAAACCTGAAAAGATTATTGTCATCCGTCTTTAGCAGTTGTTTTTCAACACATGAAACCAGCAATTCATCTGCGTTCGCAGGAAATAATCGATCAATCAAGCTGGCTCTTATGGTGTTTGGTATAACACTTAGTGTTTCGAGAAAATTTTGTTCCGTAGGCGTTAGGCGGTTCAAGCGCGACCCGATAGCTTCCTTTATTGAGACTGGAATCCTATTATTACCGGTGTCATTTGCAGCCAGTAATTCAGTAATGAAAAACGGATTTCCATTAGTTATTTCGTGCAGATTACTAATTTTACGATTCGCTTTTTGCGCCATCTGCCGCGTACCCTGGGGTGAAATCGGCGATAGTTCTATTCTCACTGTGTTTGCCTGGGGAAACTCACCGATTAAATTGGTAAGTAGGTGCCGTGGGCCGGTTTCATCATGCCGGTAACTGATGATCAGCAGAGCGTCCAGAGCAGCAATTCTTCGACCAAGGCACTTTAAGAAGTCCAATGTGGCATTGTCTGCCCAGTGTGTATCTTCAAAAACCATGACGACTGGCTGCGATTGGCTTTTCAAATTGTCCAGAACTACGGGTAGCAGCTTTGTGATTGATGCATCGGTATGAAGTATCTCAGACACAGCAGGGCTGAATTCCGAACACATATCGTGCAGCGGGCCTAACACACGTGGAGTCAGCAAAGCGTCACAACCACCCCAGTAAAATTGATAATGCAGTTCGCTTTGAGAGAGGAATTGGCGCAGCAGACTGGTTTTTCCGATACCTGCTTCACCACGAACCAGTGCGATTTGCCCTTGCCCGCTAGCCGCGAGGCTTGCAAGATTGTTCAGGACATCGAGCTCTGCATCTCGCTCTATCAGCATACTCTCCCCCCAGTCATTCTTAAATTTCCCTCTACAGAAACAGATCAATGTAGAATTGCCGAGAGGATGTTAGTGCTGACCAATTGTTTTCACAACTAGACTTTCAGTTAGTCACTGATTTGGTTTTTATTCGCTTGAAAGTTGCTTGCCGGCCTAATAGACGCTTCAATACGGGCGTTGACATACAACGGCGCTCATCCCTGAGCGCATTTTTCTCATCAATGAGAGTATCAATAGTCATCCCTGATTTTCTATCCATGACACTCATCCATGGGTAGCTTTCCTTATGGGCTATTCCATTAGCGCTCATCCTTTTCCTTTCTTCCATGGGTTCTCGGTCAGTATTGCTGGTAACTATTAAGCTGCCAGGGATTTTTTCCCTCGGTCTGGCTATTTCATTTATCTAACAGTTGCCTGTTTTTGGTTATCGATACCAAGACTTTCTGGAACGACTCTCAGCTTCTTCTACCAACAAACTGGAAGCAACTACTCCGTTTCTAATATCACGGATACCACTAACCAATCCTTTAATTTGTCCACCAAACTTTGGTGCGTGAAACGGGCTGATAGAAGGTAAACCTGGCTGACGAAATTTTCCGGCAACTGGAGAAAATTGAAGCTGGTGTGCTGCTGCGCTTGACTTCATCATGATATTGCTCCCGTAAATTTAAAATTTCCTGTTTTTGATAATAAAAGCTATTGGGAGTACCCCAATACACTTACCTGTTTTTCCCGGAATTTAAAACTGCAGTTTTGGTAACTGAATCAACTGCTGCCCTGTAGATACAGTTAAACACTTTCAGCTCACTATGTACTGGTATTTTTACCAATGTCTTTGAGTAATATTTCAGAGGCCAAATTTATCTGTTTTCTGACGCAACGCGGTAGGTCCTATGTAAGTAACGGGCTCAACGCTCACCACAAGGTTTCAACTGGCCATAAGAGTATTGATTCCACAAGATCAGGCTAAATCGACAAGACCTGTACTCCCAAGGTTTTCAAACCGATAGCCAACATCACCAACAGGATTATTTTCTTGAACACATCCCTGCTGAGCCTGCTGCGTAACCGCTCTCCGATAAAGATACCAAACATTGAAGGAACTGCCACCATTGCGGAAAGTATGAATGTATTTGATTGCAGATTTCCATTCAGTAGCCCACCCAACAGTAAAGCCAGCCCGCTTAGCAGAAGTAAAAACCCGGACACAGCAATGAAACGTTCTTTCTGTATATTTCGAAGCATCATGTAGATAACCAGTGGAATCACAACCAGCCCAGTCAGACCACCAATGATACCCGCGCAGAGTCCTGTAAGGATTTGTGCGCTCTTGTCGTTGTGTTCGGAAATTTCAGGTAGTTTAATTCCCAGGTTAAGTATTACAAACACTATTGCGCTCAGTCCAACCGTCAAGGCTATAACACTTGATTCAAAGTTGGCCGCCAGAAATACGGTAACAGTCATGACCACCATCATTATCCATGCAAGCAAGGCGTGGCTCTGCAATGTCTTACGCAGGTCACCGGCAATGACGCCTTGATGAAAATTGGTAACAATCAACGGAACAGCTACTAGTGCTACTGCGAGTACAGGGTCTGCCAGGATACCGACAGCGGGTACAGCCAGCAAACCCATGCCTATGCCCAATGCTCCTTTTACCATGCCACTGACCATATAGATAACGATTATGCCGAGCATCAGAGAAGCCGGCAAAAGCTCAAGTGCTGAAGCCATGCTTTGCGGCAAACTGTTAGATACAGTGCCGATGCCAATCCATACAAAAGCAACAATAGCTGCAATCATGGCTAGCATTCGGGCACGGTACTGTATTGGTACTGCGGTACTCTGTGTCGGCTGTTGCGACGAATGCATGAGAGTGGAAGGATGAGCTGATTCACCGCTCGCAAGGCTGACAGTTGTCGACTGTCGGAACTCTTTCAGACCACATTTTTTTCGGCGACGGAAACGACGGCGCTTGCGTCGAACCCTTACTTGCATTTTGGTTAGACTGTTGCTGACAAAATCAGCCCTAAGGAGCAATGTACCACTAATATTTTCGTTGTCAGTTACGCACGTTGTATTAAACCGTTTTCCATCAGGCGTGACGATAGACCGTGTCCGGCGGCTTGCTTGTGATGCCTGGCAACAATGATTGGCCTGTTTATTCTGATTCAAGAAATAGCACGAAAAACTGGATTCCCAAGTACCAGCTTCACCATGAACCAGTAGAATTCGACCATGCTCATCAGTCACCAAACTTGTAAGCTTGTTCAGGACATTGAGCTTTGCCTCTCGCTCTACATGCATATTTCCCCTCCTACATCATCCCTAATCTTCTCTTTAAGACAATCGCTCAATGAGAAATGCCGAGCTGATATTAGTGCTGCCCAGTTGAACTAGTTAAACACTTTCAGCGCTATAGGTACTGGCACTAATACCACTGTGTTTCAGTAATTTTCATCAGCAGTATTTTTCAACTTCACAATGCCATTCGACAGCAGGACGAATATCGATAGCAGATTGAAGTCTAAATAATGGGAATTAAAGCGAGAAGAGAAAACAAGAACACCTAAAACGATTCAGTATTTTGAACGCAAAGGAAGAAGTAGAGATCCAGTAACCGGCACAGATAACCATAGACGTATAGGATTTGTTAGATTACAATTTATTTAAAATTAAAGGTCGCAATTTTCTCCAAATAAATTGGAATTCGGAACGCAAAGGAACAAACCAGAAACGATCAAGAAGAAGGGAAGATCCGAGACACAGTCGGCTCGTAAAAATGCTAAATCAATCAAATCATGAGTGTCACATATTTACCGTCATGAACTAAAAACGGCGCTCATCCCTGAGCGCGTTTTCTCATCTATGAGAGTATTAACAATCGTCCCTTAAATATCCATCCATGACTCTAATCCATGATGCTCGATCCATGATACTCATCCTTGGGTTGCTTTCCGTATGCGCTTTTCCATAAGCGTTCATCCTTTGCCTTTCTTCCATGGGTTCTCGGTTAGTATTGCAGGTAACCATCAGTCTGCCAGGGATTTTTCACCCTCCTTCTGGCTATTTTATTTGCCCTCTGTTTACCAGTGTGTAGTTATCGATACCAAGGCATTGTGGCACGGCTGTCAGCTTCTTCTACCAGCAAGTTGGCAGCAACAATTCCGTTTCGAACATCATGGAAAACACTAAATATACCTCTAATTTTTCCACCTACCTTTGGTGAATGGAACGGTTGATTGAGGGCGCACTTAGCTGACCAAGTCTTCCGGCAAATGGAGAAATTTTAGACTGATATGTTGCAGTGTATGATTTCGTCACGATAATGTTCTCGCTAATTCAATGTTTTCCTGTAATCTATAAAAATGTTATTGGGTGTCGCCCAATAGATTTAACCGTTTTATTTACCGGAATTAAAACTGCAGTTTGGATATCTGATTCAACTGCTGCTCGGTGGATATAGTTAACCACTTCCAGCTTATTAAGTACTGGTACTATTACCACTGTCCTTATGTAATATTCCATTGGCATGTTTTTTTAGTTTTACGATGCCATGCAACAAGCCCGATTTGTGGCTCACCAATTTGTTTGGTCTAACCCGGAGAAGCAACCTTGAATAGAAATTTTCTGATGGGGATGTTCGCAGCAACAGTGCTGAGTGGTTGCAGCTCTTCATCCAATAATTTCAACGCTGAAGATATTGATGATGTAACAGGTGGCATACAAATGTTGCGGCTAATCAGTGAACAAAGAAGTCTTGCTAATGGAAATATTGTAACGACCAACTACCAATATGATGAGACAGGAAACCTGATTGGTTCGGTTAGCGGTAATAACATTTTCACATACAACATTGAACCAGATGGAAGGATAAATTCTATCTCCGGGGCTACCGACGGAGTTATTGCACAGGCAATTCTGTTACATTTCTACGATCCGGTTGGTGGGCTGAGACGCATTGATAACCTCGCCTCATTAGACGGTATTAGTTTTATTGGCGTCTCTTTCTTTGAATTCTACTCGTTTGAAAATGATCTTGCCACCACATTGGAATCCAGAAGAATACCGTTCGAAGACATTATTTTGAATGGAGAGGTAGATGATTTATCAGGTGAGTTAGTGGCAATAACGGAGTTTGAGTATGAGAATCAGCGCCTTGTTCGAGAATTGATTGATGACAATGGTGATGGCGTGATCGACACGGAAAGCAACTATAACTATAACGCCAACGAAACTCTATCCAGCGTTGTCAGTACCGGGGCTTCGGCAAATCAATCAGTGTTTATCTATGAACAGGGCTCATGTAACTTGAATTGGGGAAACTCGACTCATGGCTACTTTTGCGTTCCTGCGAATTCTCTCTAACCAGCCGTACTTTAAGATTCGTAAAGACATAGGATTCAGAGACTAACAGCAATGGCCATAACGCCGGACATGGTTGCTCAGGCCAACATGCCTTGTTCACATATAAATTCAGATATCGCCTGAACACCATCGTTTGATTTCACACAGCTAAAACAATAGGCCCCACCTTGCCTCATTCGCTCGGTATCTTTACGCATAACATCCAGAGATACATCGACGTAAGGAGCCAGATCTGTCTTATTAATCACCAACATATCCGAACGCGTTATACCCGGCCCACCCTTGCGAGGAATCTCCTCACCCTGCGCTACATCGATTACATAGAGCGTTAAGTCAGCTAACTCGGGACTGAATGTTGCGGCGAGATTGTCTCCGCCACTCTCTATGAACACGACATCCAGATCGGGAAATTTCTCTTGCAGGCGATCTATGGCGGCAAGGTTCATCGAAGCGTCCTCGCGGATTGCAGTGTGTGGACACCCGCCGGTTTCCACACCAATAATGCGATCCGATGGCAGCGTTTGCTGACGAATCAGGAATTCAGCATCTTCACGGGTGTATATGTCATTCGTGACAACAGCCACACTGTATTTTCCTTTTAGCTGTTTACACAAGGCATTCAATAATGACGTTTTACCACTACCTACTGGTCCGCCAAGCCCAACTCGCAAAGGTGAAGATTTCATTTCTTGTTGTCCGGTAAAATTATCAGGTCAGCACAGGCAGATGACACTGTCTTGGTTAAATCAATAACTACTATGATCGATAGATACGAGTGTACTGCTGTTCGTGACCACAGCTGGCCATACTCAGTGCAGGCAAGGAAACACCAATCTCGTCATCAGCAACTTTCAAGCTACCCTGCAGGGCAATAATCACTTCATCTGCTAACTCAAAAAGCAGCTTCTGCGCACTGGATTGCCCCAAGGGGATAATTTTTACGCCCGTTATCAACATGTTTTCCAGCCAGTTGTGAGCAAATGCCTCACTCAATGACTCTTCGTCTATGCCCTGGTCCACACTGAAATAACTCATTGCAACCAGTGGGCTGCGTAGAAAACAATGTCTGGGCCAGTCATCATGTACTGAAGCGATAGTCTCCAGCACTCTTAGATAGGCCATTGCCCTGTCCTGCTCTTCCTGCCTTGACTCAGCAGTGTCACGTACAGCCAGAGCAGTTTGCGACCAATGCTCTATTCCCTCTAAATCATGACGCAAAAAACATCGGTGCAGCCTCCTGATCAACGGTAGTTCCTGCAGCGTTAGCGTGGAACCAATCAGCTCTGTTACCCATTGCTCAAAAGATGCCTCATCCGTAATCCAGCCTTGCTCGACCGCCCACTCCAACCCCTGGGAATAGCTATATGCACCAACAGGCATGGCAGGACTTAAAAACTGCAACAGCCTGAGCTGCGCTTTTGATTCCCTAGCTGTGTTAATCATCAGTAACTGCGAACTAGTGCGAGTGCTCTGCATGAGAATGGCTATGCGAGTGAGCATGGCCATTATGGTACGCACCTTTCTCCGGAGAAAACGGCATCTCGGCTCGCACTACAGCTAAACCCAGTTGTTCCAACATCTCATCCAGTACGGGATCGATCAGGTAGATAATACTGCCTGATAAAATCTGCACTTCTGCATGCCGATTGCCTATGTGATAACAGGCACGGGAAAACAACAGTGGATCAGCGGTTTTGGCAACCGACACATTCTCGTTACTGGCACGTACTTCGAGTATGCGCCCGGATTCATCCGACAATTTATCACCGTCTTTTAACTCATTGCCACGCTCCGATACGATGCCGGCATCCAGTCCGTCATCCGTTTTAATGCGCAAACGCCCCTTGACTCTCTGGTGGTACGGGAGCGATACAACATGTTGCGCGTCCCGTTCCGCCGAAACTCTCTGGCTGAATGTAATCATAATCAGAATAATTCAAAACAATTGATACAGTTGTGCCAGCGGCAACACATCCGCAGGCTCACAATGGAGGTGCTCACCATCCGCAACCACCTTGTATGTTTCCGGATCAACTGAGATATCCGGCTGCCACTCATTATGGATCATGTCAGACTTTTGTATAGATCGGCAGTTTTCAACAGCGGCCGTTTTACTTTTTAGTTCCAACTCGTCTGCCACACCCGATGCAGCAGCGGCGGCTGATAAAAAGGTAACAGAAGTCTGCTGGCTGGCACTACCCAATGCACCGAACATAGGCCGGTAATGAACCGGCTGTGGCGTTGGTATCGATGCGTTGGGGTCACCCATGGGTGCAGTAGCTATCATGCCACCTTTCAGGATGATTGATGGTTTGGAGCCAAAAAATGCGGGTTTCCACAACACCAGATCAGCCAACTTACCGACTTCTACCGAGCCGACCTCATGGGCGATGCCATGTGTGATCGCCGGGTTAATCGTGTATTTGGCAATGTAGCGCTTTACCCTGAAATTATCTTCATCATTTGCATCACCCGGCAAGCTGCCACGTTGAACGCGCATTTTGTGAGCCGTCTGCCAGGTTCTGCAAACCACTTCGCCAACGCGCCCCATGGCTTGAGAATCTGAAGCAATCATGGAAAAAGCACCCAGGTCCTGCAAAATG
>CALLOA010000197.1 GCA_938005265.1 uncultured Granulosicoccaceae bacterium | reverse complement strand
GAACCAATTTTAGGATCTGAGACAATATCGTATTACAATGCGGCATGGCCTGATTCTCTTTTGATACAACGTTTATTTCGCAATTGCATTGTACCAAGTCGGGAGTTTCAGGCCATCTTCATCCCCTCGTTAACGGGACAGCAGTGGCAATTTATGAATGTTGATTTGGCAAATTCTGTTTTTACGAATGACACATCCCTAAAAAACACGTCCTCTATAGTGGCATCATGGATCGTTATCCTTGAAAAATACCCATCCTGGAAAATGCAATTAGTATATTTCAATTTTTCCACGTAGTCAGAAAATTCAAATATTTCTATTAGTTGCATTTATATTCTTGATCATGCTCAAGGTGTTGAGTAGTAAAAAACACTAACCCCATATTGGGATATGGCTTCATCATATCACGGCCGAAAGTGAAATCAGTGGGTGATACATTGAGATTATTTTCAATTGCTTCTATCAAAGTCTGTTGTTGAGCCTCTTTGAGGTAACGTGTGTTAATTAGTATTTGCTCTTCATTGTTGATATCTCAAAGGTACACTTCTTGAACAAACTGATCGAGCAAAAGTGACCTGCGGACCACGCGTGCAGGGTGAGTGCCTACTGGGTGCGATTGATGGCACCAGAAACTTTAAGAATTGGGGTATGTACTTAAAACTTAGCTTTCTACATAATATTTGCCATCTTTGGTGGTTCTAATTTTTTCTTCCGCTTCAAGTTCGTCTAAATAAGTCATCAGTGTGTATCCATATTTAAACTCTGAACGAGGTATGTTCAATAGTATTTCCAAGCGGTACCATCCCATTGGCCCTTGCTTGGACAATATTTTTACGATCGTGTGTTTTACATCACTATATTCAGTCATTATTGTTCAAAATGAATCCATGTGTCGGGATGAAACAAAGTCCTGTTTCCTGCTGAATCCTGCTCTGCGAGGCCAAAATCTTCTAATGTTGCGGTATGAGCATTGTTCCAAACTTCGTAACCTGGATCAACATGATCTGGAACACCGAGATTTCTGTATCGTTCTAACTCTCTTAGTTCATGCGAGTAGAATCGCAAGTCATAATCTGTAGGTTCTATATCGCCTCGAAGTATAGCCTCCAAACGCTCCAACATAATTGCATTTTCAGGTGTTTGTTCAAATCGTGATAAGTGGGTACGTACCTCTTCTATGCTCTCTTCAGTTATCTGAGTATCTCGCCAATCTAAATTTTGGATTGGGCCACCTGCGTTTTCTGCATCAAATGGTCTTCGGCTCGATTCTCCTATAGTAGGTTCACTCGCGTTAGAACCATCATTGGTACTATTCTCATTCAACAATGGGCCAACATTAATAACAAAGTCCGGCGCAATTGGAAAACCTAGAATTTGCCCCAGTGCTTCTGCAGCCTCCTGGTCGGCCGGTACAAAAATGTAACTTCCACCCGAGGGCAAAACCGCTATATCAATACCCGCCGGGAAACCTTCACTAATTATTTGCGCATGTGGTTCACCCGGTGTGACAAGAATTGTGGCTTCGGAATCGACAATCGGAAATTCTTCAATTGTCCCGGATACTGTACTTTCAGAATCAATCAGTCTGGCAGCATCTGCGATTCTTATAGCCTCTAGTGCACTGATGTAAAGTGCTTCGCTGTATTGGAAATCGCAGAAATCAAGGTTGTGGTCTGTGTATAGGGCGTACTCGGTTTCATAGTTTGATATGTACTCTCTTTGTGCGTGCTCCAGGGCTTCGATGGCACGGAAGATTGAATTGAATCCGTTATATTGGGGGATCATGTTGACGTCAAGAGGGTGATACTGAACAACCTGGTTGTATATCGCTTCGTACATTTCCTGTGTTGGTTGATAACCCAATTGCTGTATAAATGCCTCTTCTCTTTCTGCGTAGTTATCGTGGAAATAGAGTGCCAGCAAGGCAGTTGCTACAACAGGCCCTGCAACACTGGAACTGGCTGTTAATGCGCCAACGCGTAAAACATTGAATGCCCAACGGCCCAACTGCCCGCCGATGCGGATGGCACTTTCGAGGGAAACCAGAGGCGTGTCCAGGTTGAGCGCGGCTGCACCGGGTGTAGAGCTGTTCAGCCCGAATAAATCAAAGGAATTGATTGGATTTGCGTCAACGTAGGCGTATTGGTTATAACCACCTAATAGCCCGATAGGATCGCTGGTCAGGTAGCGCCCTGTGTTTGGGTCGTAGTCGCGGAAATAGTTGTAATGGGTACCAGTCTCGGTATCAAGGTATTGGCCTGGTAGTCGATGGTTAAAACGGATGGTTTCCGTGGTTATTGTCGCTTTCCCGAAGGGTGAGTAATCTGCTGCCCAGACAATTTGCCGGTTAGAATCTTCTACTTGTTGCGGCGTTCCCAGATGATCGCTCAGGATGCTATAGACGTTTCCACCTTGCAGACGTACTGTTGGTGTGTGACCAAGATAGATAGTTTGTTGATACTGGTCTGGAATATTTGAATCTGGCGCTGTGTTAATTTCAGCAGTCAGCTTGTGGTTATCATAAAGAAAGTAGGTGTTTTTCCTGCTGCCATTGCGGTAACGGACTTTCTTGATTCTCTCGCCAAAAGTATTGTACTGATATTCTGCAACTAAACGGCCTTCCTTAAAGACTTTGACGGGACGTTGCTCGGCGTTGTACTCATAGTTAAATCGACCAGCTTTGCTAGGTGTGCCGGTTTTACTATAGTGATATTCGCTATCATTTATTTTTTTCAGGCGATTACCTTCACCGTTCTTGCTGTACGAATAGTTTGATAGTGAAAGACTGCCAGTTTCATCTATGACCATTTCCTGAGAGCGATTGCCCAGCTTGTCGTATTGATACACGTAGGTAGCATTTGCTGTAACCGCCGTGGTTAGATTACCGTTACGGTAGTCGTAGTTTGACAGCGTGCCGTTTTTGTCAATTGATATGATTCTGCCATTGTTATCGTACTGGTAAGCAAGCTGCATCCCGGCACTGTTGGTTATGCTTTTAAGCGTTCCGTCAGGGTGAAACTGCCTTTCGGTTATACTGCCATTGTGGTTAACGTGTCGCGTAGTGCCATCCCTTGCATCCTCGTCTAGTTCTCCTATCAACGTTTCCTGAAGCAACCCGAACCATGAGTCCCGGGTAATGGCGCGTAAACGGCCGGCATTGCTCGCTTGCCCTGTATTGTTTTTGTTGCCGGTCGAATGATCAGTGTAGTAGTGGTAAGTCAATCCAGAGCCATCAGGTAAGCCCTTTCTGCTCAAGCGTCCACGAGCATCATAGGCATAGCTGGTGGTAAAACTGTGCCCATCAATCTCCCGCACATGCCGGGTGAGCCGGCCCTCATTGTTATATTCATATCGCTCGGTAGTTGATTGATTGGTTGTTTCTGCTAATTTCCCGTTGTCCGGGTGCCAAGTAAATGTAGTGTTTCCGTCACGATTACTTCGCAATAGGGGACGGTTCGCTGAATCGTAGGTGGTTGTTGTTGTGTTCTGGTTAGCGTCTGTAACGGATACAATGTTGCCAGCCTTGTCTCTTCTGTTTATCGTCAACCCCGTATCCGGGCTATGATTTGCCACTCGTCGGCCAAAGTCATCGGCCCAATAGAGTGTTTTGTTGTCGCGTGCATCGGTGACCGCAGTCATGCGATTCTTGTTGTCATAACCGAAGCGTGTGGTGCTGTTCGATTCCGATAATACGAGGCCGGTCTGTTCTGTGTACGGTGCAGTAATTGCGTGCAGTTGGCCAAAGGCGTTACGCGTATAGTCAACCTGTTTTCCCGTTAAGGAATTGGTAGCTGATGATAGTTGGCCTTGGGTATTGTGGGTATAAGTGGTCAGATTGTGCCCGTAAGCACCGGTTGAATAGTTGAAACGCTCTTCCGTTTGAGAAGCCAGTTTGCCCAGCTGGTCATAGACTAGTGACAGAGTACGAATCTGTTCACCACCGATCCCAAAGCGTTGTTCCCCTGTAGTTCGCCCTTCAGTGTCGTAGAGCCACTGCAATTGTTGTCCGATATCATTTGTGATGCGCTGTGCTCTGCCAGCAACATCGTAGTCAATCGTAGTACGCCGACCGTCATGGTCAGTAATGCCAGTGTTATTCCCTTCAACGTCGTAGTGGTAGCGTACCGTATTACCGTTGTGAGTCAGTGCAACGAGACGTTGATTGTTGTCGTATTCGATTCGGTAGGGTGTGCCGTTATTATGTTGTAGTCTGGTTGCCTGGCCGAAGGCGTTGTACTTACTGAGCTTGATGTTTTCACCGCTCGGCAAGGTTACCTGAGCAAGCGTCCCGGGTGGTTCATTTTGCGTTGGGTCACTCTGATTATTCAGGTCCGCGGTTGTAGCTAAATCGTCAGTTGTTCCGTGATAACGAAATGTCACCACATCATCTACATCCGTTCGAGGCCCGTCGATACTGGATATTCGCCCTTCAGAATAGGTGAGTGTGGTACTGCGTTCGATAGGCTCATAACCCATGATTTCGGGTGCTCCACTCAGTTCATCTTCACGGTTGTTGTTCGTTGCATCCAACACCGGGCTGTACCCCCGTTCCGTGATGCGGATGGTCTGTCCATCATTGTTATAGGTCAACTCAACAGTGTGTTGAGCATCAGGGTTGATACTGGGGTAGCCTATGATTGAGGGCTTTTCATTGGAGCCGGAAGTACCCGTGTCACCGTAGGTAAGTTGTCGTTGCAATCGCTCCGTGCCATCGGAAGCCGCTTGGAAGACTGCCGTGGCGCGTCCTTTATCGTCGTACTCCCAACGGGTTGTTAATCCGTTTTCATTTCGTGCTTCGCGTAGTTGAAAATCACCGGTGTAGCTATACGAATAGCCTGGTGGTGGGCACCGGCTACAGCCAGCTCCGCTGGAGCTTAACAGTAGTGACTGTCCATGCTCCGGATAGCGCTGCCATGTGTACAGGCTTTGTTCTCCAAGGCTGTTGGTTATTGTGGTTGAGCCCACATCGCCAATAATGGTCGGGTGGTTGTAGGTCAGGTCAACTCGTTCAACGCCACCTTCGCGTTCAAAACGTATGGCATAACCTTCCCGGTTGTAGCCCCAATTTGCAACGCGATTGCCACGCCTGTCGGTAAGACCTGTCAGGTGAGAAAGGAAATCGGTATCTTCGTAGTGATAGTGCCGCTCTGTGCCGTCAGAAAAGCGGGCGCGGGTGAGGTTGAAGCTATCGTCATAGTCGTAAGTAATAACGCTGTTGTCGGGCAGGGTGACGCTTTTTAAATGTGCGGCGGCCTGGCCGAACAGCGATGCGTTGTCGTTGTTTTCGTCGCCATTGTTGGCGTCATAGGTCAAGATAGGCGGATAGTAGTCAAATCGCAGAGTTTGCCCTAACTCATCAGTGGCTGTTGTCAGGCGTTGCTCTGTGTAATACAACTTCAGCCATGCGGCTCCCGGGAAATCTATCTGTACAAGAAAAGGCCCCTTGAAGCGAAGTGTGCGGCCGTCTGGCAGTGACCATAAGCGGTAATCGCCTTGCAGTTGCAGTGTGCCATCACTGGGTAGTGCGGCTTTCCACAGGTTGGTCGATTCCGATTCACCCGAATTGCTGTGCTCTGTAGTGGCCGCGCGAAACTCTATGCGGCGACCATTGCTTTGTAGAACAGCTGCAGAATCATTAGTAATTGATTGAAGGCTGGCAAGGTAGGTTGCGGACCATCCATTTCCCAGACCAAAATTAAAATTCGCGTTGGCACTGTTGTAATGGCGTTGCCAGGTGAGGCGGGTTGATGTACTCCGGAAATCAAGTTCGCGCTGGTATTTGTTGCCCGTGATCAGGTTAATCGGATTACCAACGTTGACAGGCGGTTGTTGCGGAAACGGTGCGCTGCCCGGGTCCGAGCTTGAGCCATTTGTGTTGTCATCGCAATCGGATATTCCCGTGTTGCTGCCACAGTCGCTGCCGGATGCTAGAGCTTGGTATGGCGCCGCCAGGACCAGAAAGAGGCTGAAGAGTAACCAGGTTAATCCGGTGCAACGCCTGTGCAGAAACAGCAAAAGTGACTGGTTCGCGGCTAGATTTTTCTGATAGGGCAGCGGCATCCTTGCAGCATGAGGGGGCTTTCAGGCGTGATGCAATCCCGGCCCCGCAGAAAGTCTGGTCGGCTGCCAACCGTGTCTCATTTATTGCAAGACAGGTGGCGGACCATGCAGTGGCAGGAAGGGGTAATCAACTCCTCACTTTTAACTTACATGCGCTATTGGGAATCTCTAACAGCCCAGGCACGACCCAAATTAAATTTCCGGTCAATATGGCTGCCGATATCATCGCCTGTAAGGAATTTAACTTCCCAAGCCAGGCCCTGGTCATTTGGGGTTGGTAAACTTTCGAATGATGTGGATGACCAAAAGTCTTCTGTAATCAAGGGAGAAAGCCTGGTTAGCGGGACATTGCCAATAGCACCAATCAAGCTGTAATCAAAATGGGACAACAACTCAACAATATTCGCCAGCCGCCAATCCCCGACAACACTGCCATCCTGCAGGCTGGCACAGCTACCACTGCCGTCAGCGGTTAATGCGTTCGCGTGGTTGATTGCGTCAACCCAACTCACCATGGGAATACAATCGCTGTCTGCTATCCAGACAAGCTGGGTCAGAGTGTCAGTAAATGTTCCGTCGCCATTGACAAGGTAACGCTCCGAGTCAGTTCTGACACCCGCCTGGGTGGCTCCATCGTCGCCGGGAAAGTAACTTTGGGTTTGTCCAGAACTTAATAGCACTGCTGAAGTATCAGAGCTTTGCGCAGTGGGGAGATAAGGAACAATGGTGCCATCAGTAACCGCGGAGAAGTTTTCAGGAAATCCTTCGTTGGAAACGACCGTTGAGACAACTGTGTAGTATCCGAACGGCGCGTTAAATGTTTGCAAAGGCCAGCTTGTGCCACCCGTGTTCTGAAGGTAATTTCCTTGAACGGTGCTGGAAGGCACCGGACCATCGAAGTAATAAATGAGGTACTCGGTTGCGCCCGGTACCTGGTCCCACATCAATGTACCGTTTTCAAGCCGGATGCTTGAAGGTGGTTCCAGAGTTTCAGCTTGTGATGTAACAGTTACGTTGAGGGTAACGATAAATAACCAGGCAACAGCCAAAATAGGTTTGTGTGTCTTACGGTTCCTGAATACTGGTGTTACATCTGTGGGGCAATTCGACATGTTGAGGAGCTTTTAGTTTTTGGATAGTCAACAGTTTAGTGGGTGTTAGTTATACCTTGTTTCCGGATAAGCACTGATTGGAGCATTCCGTTTTTCTTGCTTTCACAAGCATGGACTAATGGTTGTTTTGTCTTTCTTTGTTTTCTTTGTTGTGTAGGGCGGTGGATCCCCCGCCTTCGCGGGGGATGACGTGCCCGTTCAATCCACTAATACCTAATGATTGTGCCTCGGTATATTACGAGCTACTTTATGATAGGTGAGAGCGCATTCCATTGCGGCGCCATCGGCCAATTGCCCGACTGTATTTCTCGCAATCTCCTGCCAGGGCGTCTGGTTCGCAGGTATTTCCGGTAGCCCCGCCTTTTTGCGTTCTTCCCATTCCTTCTCGTCCACCAGTGCCTCGCAACGGCCATTGACCAGATCGATCCTGATCGTGTCACCTGTTTGTATCCACGCCAATCCGCCACCCGCTGCAGCTTCAGGCGATGCGTTCAGGATTGACGGGCTGTCAGCTGTCCCGGATTGCCTGCCGTCACCGATAGTCGGCAAGCTCATGATGCCGCGTTTTATCAACTTGTCGGGTGGTTGCATATTCACAACTTCGGCAGAACCCGGCCAGCCGATAGGGCCGCAACCTCGCACCACGAGAATGCAGTGCTCGTCTATGTTGAGTGATTCATCGTTAATACGGTCGTGGTAGTCTTCCGAGCCATCAAAAACAATCGCACGGCCTTCAAAGATATTCTCCGAGCCGGGCGTTGTCAGGTAGCGGTTACGAAATTCTTCAGATATTACTGACGTTTTCATAATTGCTGTGTCAAAAAGATTGCCCGTCATGACGATAAACCCTGCCTTCTCAACCAACGGGTTCGAGTAGCTTTTGATCATTTCCCGATCCCAGCTCTCTGCACCTTCTACATTTTCAAGAATGCAGTCACCGTTTACGGTAATCGCTTTTCTCAGCTTGCCCGCTTGTTTTAGCTCCCACATGACTGCAGGTACACCCCCGGCTCGATAGAATCTCTCGCCAAGGTAGCTGCCTGCCGGTTGCATGTTAACCAGCATGGGGATGTCATGACCAACGTCTTGCCAGTCCTCGGTGTTTAGTTCAGCACCGACATGCTTGGCGATGGCCATGAGATGTGGCTGCGCATTGGTTGAGCCGCCAATCGCTGAATTAACAACAATTGCATTTAACAAGGCATCGCGCGTGATGATGTCTGATGGTTTTAGATCCTCATAGGCCATTTCAACGATGCGTGAGCCTGTGGCATAAGCTATGGCCGGGCGTTCAGTGTAAGGTGCGGGTATGGCTGCGCAACCCGGAAGCGACATTCCCATGGCTTCGGCTAGTGCGTTCATGGTTGATGCGGTACCCATGGTGTTGCAATGTCCAAGTGAGGGAGCTGCACCGGCCGCACCTCGAATAAAATAATCTTCAGTAATTTCGCCAGCGGCCAGTCGGCGCCGCAGTTGCCACAAGGTAGTGCCGGAACCCACCATGTCGTTGCCATCAAAGAAGCCGTCAAGCATTGGGCCGCCTGATAATACGATCGCTGGAATGTCTACAGTGGCAGCGGCCATCAGGCACGCAGGTGTAGTTTTGTCACAACCGGTCATCAGTACGACTGCGTCTATCGGGTAGCCGTGCAATATCTCGACAAGGCCGAGATAGGCAAGATTTCGATCCAGGGCAGCGGTCGGGCGTCTGCCGGTTTCCTGTATCGGGTGCACCGGAAATTCCATGGGAATACCACCCGCTTCACGAATCCCGTCGCGCACACGACGCGACAATTCCATATGGATGCGATTGCAGGGCGACAGGTCACTACCGGTCTGAGCAATACCGATTATCGGTTTCCCGCTGCGCAGTTCGTCCAGGGTAAAAGCGTTATTGGCATAACGTTCCAGATAAATGGCAGTCTGGTCAGGTCGATGGGAGTCGTTAAACCATGACTGGCTACGGAAGGTGGCTTTTTTTCCTTTTTCCATGATGGGCATCAACCGGGTTGGTGTGGGAATCCAGGTACTTGACCACAGTATAAGGCTTAAAACGTCTGTTCGCGATATTAGTCGTTGTCGGTGGTTCCGGCACCCGCACCTTTTTCGCGTGATTCATCTGTCTCAGGCGCATAGGTTCTTGCAGCGTATGAGGTCAGTTTGCGGATGCTGTCATGGGCTGCATCAGGTACACGTGCTTCAGCGTTGCCGGGCTGGCTATTACCAAGCAAGGTAGAGTCAGCAGGTTGATCAAATGCTTTTGATTTAATTGACCACCAGCACAGCGCATCAGGTGAGGCGAGGGCGCTCAGGGCTTGGCCACGCGCTAAATTTGAGTATATAGAGAATGGTCTTGAATTTGACCGCTGCGAACCACTTTCCAAGCCACCATCAGAATTCGATTGAAGGCATAAGTGCAAGGTATGCGATGTTGTATCTGCAGCATTTATCGTTAAATGAATTGCTGCACCGGACTCCTGCATATTGTTTACCTGATTTAAAAACGGCATCAACAGCCCGGGTTGGGATACACGCAACTGCAAATCTTCCGGGCATCTGCGGCATAGCAGGCCGTCGCTAATCATGGTGCCAATAAGTAGCGGGCAGATGGCTCGCTTGCCAGCCATGCGGGTCATGCTGCACGCCATGGCGGCGCTACTATCGTTGTCAGGTTTAGAGCCAATCACCTGATCAGTAGCCGACAGTGCATGCATGTCTTGCGCTGCAATCTGTTTGACTAAAGAAAATTCATTCTCTGTAGCGTCGTGCTGTTTCAGTAGAGACGAGAGCAATGAAGTACCCGGCAGGCCATGGTTTTCCAGCCAGTGACAGGCGAATCCTGCTTCCTCCGCCATCCCCCAGTGAAGACCACTGCCTCTGGCCGCTTTGATTGCCAGTGCCCGTACTTCACCCAGTGACCAGCTCATGGGAAATTCGCCGCTAAATTTGTAGGCGGACTTTTGGCGAAGGGCTGAAATATTCCACGCCTGTTTTGCAGGGCCGTTAGTAGTTTGGTTGGTAGATCCACTGTTTGCAGTGATGGTAGGCGGGTGATCGACAGAAGGATTTGCGGGCGAGCCAAGGTGTAAAAGGAACCGAAGAGCCTCGGATCAGGCTTGATAGAAGTGAGGCAACTTCGTGTGTAGTTTTCTTAGTGCCTGCTGATTGCAGGCACTAAGTCAGCATCGAATGCGTTCAACCTAACGGGGTCTTACGCAAACCACCAACGCTCGGCCAGCTTGTTGCCATCATCGATCCAGTTGGCAGCAACATCAGGTCCGTGCGCGAGTTTCTTCGAGTGCGCGTGGATGTAGTTGGCCCACATTGGAAGTATCAGGCCGCCATCATCATGCAACAACTGTTGTGCTTCGAAGTACTGAGCCTGGCGCTTGGTATCATCAGTTTCCGAACGTGCAGTAACGACAATGTCGTTAAAGCGCTTGGCTGAGTCAGTGTCTTTCCAGGATGTGTCGTTCCACTCGGTGTCCTGAGTGTAAGCAGCTGAATACATCCAGTCCTGTGTGGGGCGACCACCCCAGTAACAGGCACACCAGCCTTTCTTGTTCCAGACATTCGACCAGTAACCATCGCTGGGCTCACGTACGACTTCAATGTCGATACCGGCATCCTTGGCACTTGCAGCGATCAGCTGCGCGGCATCAACGGCACCGGCAAACGCTGCATCAGCGGCCGACAGCTGAATGGTTCCGGAATGGCCGGATTTCTTGTAGTGCTCGGCAGCTTTTTCAGGATCGTAAACGCGTTGTGCTAGATCGGTATTGAGGAACGGCATAGCTGCTGATACCGGAATGTCGTTGCCGACTTTACCGTGGCCCAACAGAATTTTATCCAGCAATTCCTGGCGTTTGATCGACAGCTTGAGTGCCATACGCAGGTCGTAGTTATCAAACGGTGCAACATCGAGACGCATCGGGAACGTGTAGTGCTGGGTACCAGTGGTTTGCAGAATTTCCAATGTCGGTACACGAGCCAGCAGTGCAACAGTTTTCGGGTCGACGTTGTCGATAACATCAACGTCGCCATTCATGATGGCGTTTTGTCGCGCGGTTACATCAAGAATTGAAAGGATTTCGACTTCGTCAAAGTGAGCACGGCCTTCCTTGAAGTAGTTGGGGTTGCGTTTGAACAGCGTGCGAACACCGGGTTCGAATTTCTCGATGATGTAACCACCTGTGCCGATACCAGCAGTGGCATCTACCTCGCCATCTTTGGATGGCAGGATAACGATGTGATAGTCACTGACAATAAACGGGAAGTCAGCATTGCCGGCTTCGAGTTGAAAGATGACCTTGTCATCGCCGTCCTTTTTAATATCGGTGATGGCTGTCAGTAAACCTTTCGCAGCTGACTTTGAATTTTCACCGCGATGGTAATTGAAGGTTGCAATGACGTCGTCTGCAGTCAGTGTCTTTCCGTTGTGGAATTCAACACCTTTTTTCAGGTTGAAAACCCAGGTTTTCGCATCAGCAGAAGGCTCATAGCTTTCACAGAGTTCCGGTTTCAGAACCCCGTCTGCATCGACTTCTGTCAGGTGGTTGCCATAGCCATAGCCGGTGGCGGTCATCATGCTGTTTTCGTAGGTGCCGGGATCCAGCGAGTCTGTGGTAGAACCATAGCCCATGCCGTGGCGTAAACGGCCGCCCGATTTAGGTGTATTGGCCATGGCGTTGCCGGCCATTGAAAGTGCTGCAGGCAGAGCTATTCCAGCGGCAGTCGCATTCATGATGAATTCACGACGTGTCATGCGACCTTCGGTCAACATTTTTGAAAAGCGGTTAGCGTTGTATTTTTTCACTCATTTCTCCAGTGGTTTTTCTGGTGCCGGGGCCATCTCGTGAAGATGTCGATAACCTGCCGCGCCCAGTCAATCATGCACAGATGTTGTTCGCTCACGTAGCTTTGTTTGCGATTACATGGTGTTATTATACGCCAAAATGGCCGTTAATTCAGATGCCTGGGACCGCCGCTTTTTGATAGGTGGTTTGACTAAGTGAAATAAAATCAATAAGTTGTGGAAGATTTCGCCTATTGATCACAGTTCAAAGCTGATCATTAGAGCGCGCAACCTTCCGGCCTGTCTGCCTGCAGCCGTCATGGCCAACTACTACTGGAGACAACGTGCACCCGGTTATAAGTACAATTCTGAAGCGCTTGGGATTGGGGTTGGTTACGCTGATCATGGTTTCAGCGATAATTTTCTCCGCTGTGTCTTTTCTTCCCGGTGATTTCGGCCAGGCTGTGTTGGGGCAAGCCGCAACAGAGGACACCGTAGCGGCATTCAGGCGCGAGTTGGGGCTGGATGAACCGGCGGTGGTGCGCTACTTCTCATGGCTCAAGTCAGCCGCCAAAGGGGATTTCGGTACCTCGTTTTCGGGCCGCTCCGCATCCGGGCGTGATCGATCAAGGGAGGTGGTCGAGCTGGTCGGGCCAAGGCTTAAAAACACACTCTTCCTGGCCGGCGTCACTGCATTGATTGCGGTACCGCTGGCGTTGATTCTCGGTTTGACTGCGGCGCTCTACAGAAACTCCCTGTACGATCGAAGTATCAATGCGATGACACTGACCACGATTGCTACACCGGAATTTTTTGTCGCCTACATACTGATTCTATTTCTGGCATCTTTAAATCCGATTTTTCCCTCCTTAGCGAATATTGATCCAAGCATGTCGTTGAGTGAGCGACTGTTTCGTATCACCTTGCCGGCCTTGACCCTGACATTAGTGATTGTTGCGCACATGATGCGCATGACAAGGGCCGCGATAATCAATCTGCTGGCCAGTCCTTATATTGAAATGGCGCAGCTCAAGGGCGCATCCCGTGCTGAGGTAATTCTCAAGCACGCACTACCCAATGCCTGGGCACCAATTGCCACAGTTATCGCTTTTAATCTGGCATTTCTGGTTGTTGGTGTGGTTGTGGTTGAAGTGGTGTTTGTCTATCCCGGTATCGGGCAGTTGATGGTCGATGCGGTTACCACGCGAGATATTCCCGTGGTGCAAGCTTGTGCACTTATATTTGCTGCAACCTACATACTTCTTAACTTGATCGCTGACATTATCGGCATCGTTTCAAACCCGAGATTGCTGCACCCACGATGACTGCTAACGACAGCTCAAATACCTATTCGGCTGCCAGTGAAGTTGGCAACATCCGCAAGCGACGCAGCCGCCTGGACCGAATTCGCTCCAGTCTGCGTAAAGCGCCGTTCTCAGCCTGGTTCGGGATGATTGTGGTGACCGGCTATGTTTTTGTCGCGCTGTTCGCGCCGTTACTCGCGCCCTACGGTGAAGCGCAAATTTTTCCCACACCGTTTGCACCCTGGGGGGATGATCATAGGCTGGGAACCGATCAGATTGGCCGTGATGTTTTAACGCGATTGATCTATGGTGCACGTAACACCATGGGCATCGCACTGGTGACCACGTTGTTATCGTTTTTGGTGGGTGGCGGGCTCGGGCTGGTCGCGGCGATCAGTCGCGGCTTTATAGATCAGATACTGAGCCGCTTCGTTGATATACTTATGGCTATTCCCAGCTTGATATTTGCGCTGGTGTTACTGTCTATCTTTGGCTCTACAGTGATCAACCTTATCCTGATTATTGCCATGCTGGATGCCACACGTGTGTTTCGTCTGACCCGTTCGGTGGCAGTTAACGTTGTCGTGATGGATTATGTTGAAGCCGCTCGATTGCGTGGCGAGAAAATCGGTTGGACGATGCGGCGTGAAATCCTGCCCAACATCATGCCGCCGCTGGTTGCCGAATTCGGGCTTCGCTTCAGTTTTGTTTTCCTCACCATCGCTGCCTTGTCTTTTCTCGGAGTCGGTATACAGCCACCTACAGCTGACTGGGGTTCAATGGTGCGTGATAACGCCTCACTGATTCAGTTTGCCCAGTATGATTTGAAAGCCGGTCTCACACCCTTGTTGCCCGCTGCAGCCATCGCACTGCTGACCGTTGCCGTGAATTTTATCGTTGACTGGTTTCTCCATCAGACCAGTGGATTACGTGATGAGCACTGATCATAAGCCGACACTTTCACCAGCTAATACCCCCACCATGGCGGATAACAGTTCAGCTGAAACACGATCCGAGTATCTGGTGGATCTGCAGGATGTCTACATTGACGGTTTCAGCGATGATGAATGGCACCCGATTATCAAAGGTGTGAATCTGCAGCTTAAACGCGGCGAAATTATGGGGCTGATCGGTGAATCCGGCGCCGGAAAGTCAACGCTGGGTCTGGCTGCAATGGGGTTTGCACGTTCTGGTTGCAAGATTACCAAAGGTAAAATCCTGTTTGATGGTGAGGATCTGGCCCGCATGAGTAACCGACAGAAGCGCAAGTATTGGGGCACAAGAATGACCTATGTCGCGCAATCTGCCGCAGCTGCATTCAATCCGGCACAACGTCTGATTGACCAGACCATAGAATCAGCCAATAGAGCCGAGATCCGTTCAGCCGAGCAATCAAGGCAGGACGCTGTTGAGCTCTTCTCTGCTTTGAAACTGCCGGAACCGGGTTCTATCGGTTCCCGATATCCCCACCAGGTTTCGGGCGGCCAATTGCAACGGGTTATGACAGCGATGGCTATGTCATCACGGCCCGATCTGATTATTTTTGACGAACCAACCACCGCGCTTGATGTAACGACTCAGGTAGGCGTTCTTGCCGCCATGCGCGATATTGTGGAGGAACACAACACGGCTGCCATCTACATTACGCATGATCTCGCGGTGGTCGCACAAATGGCTGACTTTATAAAAGTGTTGCGCTACGGTGAAGAAGTTGAAGAGGCTGACACGCGTGCCATGATGTCGTCGCCGCAGGAAGCTTACACCCGTTCCTTGTGGTCTGTACGTTCCTTGCAAAAGGCTGAAGAGCGTAGTGATGATATTGTTCTATCCATAGAAAACGTTGATGCAGCCTACGGTAAGACCCAGGTGTTGCACGACATATCCATATCTGTGCCACGTGGTAAAACAGTGGCTGTGGTCGGTGAGTCGGGTTCTGGCAAATCAACGACGGCACGTGTTGTGACCGGTTTGTTGCCTCCCAGTGCCGGCACCGTCAAGTTCAATGGTGAAGTACTTCCACCCGCACTCGCCAATCGTTCAACCGAACAATTGCGCAAGATTCAGATGATCTACCAGATGGCGGATACGGCGATGAATCCGCGTCAGACTGTTGCCGAGATAATCGGTAGGCCACTGGATTTTTATCATGGTTTACGGGGCGCTGCGCAGGATAAGCGCGTGTCAGAACTTTTGGAAATGATAGAGCTTGATGACAGTTTTCTGGACAGGCTGCCATCAGAATTGTCGGGTGGGCAAAAGCAGCGCGTTTGTATTGCACGGGCGCTTGCGGCAGAGCCTGAAGTCGTTATCTGCGATGAGGTGACATCAGCACTCGATCAGATTGTTCAGGAAGGCATACTGAAATTGTTGTTGAAATTGCAGGATACGTTGGGCATAACCTATGTCTTCATTACCCATGACATCGCTACGGTAAAAGCCATTTCTGATGAAATTGTAGTGATGTTCGATGGCCGCCTGGTAGAGCAGGGAATGAAAAGCGAAATCCTTTCACCACCTTATCCTGAATATACGCAATTGTTGTTATCATCCGTTCCGGAAATGGACCCTGACTGGCTGACCAATTTTTTGCAGACCCAGGCGTCCAGTGATTCGCAGGTTTGACAGGACATTTTTGCGTTGACTAGTGGATGTTGTTGCTGGTCTCAGCTTGCATAGTCTGCAGATTGCTTCCTGGTGTCCGTGTAGCCAATGCGTTTAATTAACCTGCTGGTCACGTTGGCAGTGGTCGGGGCTTTGCTGAGTCTCGGGGCACTTCTGTCACGCCACCACATGATTCTTGATATCGGCTCCCATTTTCGTTTGCAGTACATTATTTTATTGCTACCGGCCCTGCTGCTAGCGATTTTTGGCAAACGTTTTTATTCAGCAATTGTGTTGTTTGGCGTTCTGGCGGTTCACGGCTACTCGGTCGGAGAATCGCTGCGAGCTGTTGAGGTGCAACAGACAGACAGGTTCACTGATCTGCGTATCCTCAGTGCTAACCTTTTTCTTGACAATAATAGCTATCAGGAATTTAAAGATCTTGTAAGTACGATCAAACCGGATGTTCTTGCATTGCAGGAATATACGCCTCGCTGGCATGAGTCGTTGAGCCGCGAGTTGGATGAATTTCCGCATCGCATTTCCGAGCCGATGAGAGGCGCTTTCGGCATTGCGCTGTATAGCAAACACCCGATCGCCAGCGGTGGATTAGTCAAGTTTGGTAAGGGTCTGAGCTATTCTATTGATGTAGAGCTTTCTGTAGATGGCGGTTCTCTACGAGTAATAAATGTTCATCCACCTCCACCGTCTCATCAAACGGCCTATGAACATAGAAATACGTTGATGGCCGATGTGGCTAAGGCGATCAAGCAGCACAAAACATCGATTGTGGTTGGTGACTTTAATACAACACCCTGGGCCGGGCATTTTGCCGATATGGAAAGCCGGTCCGGTTTACTTAGTGCCAGGCGAGGAAACGGGATAGCCGCCACCTGGCCGGATAGTTTCTTCCCACTGCTAATCCCGATAGACCATATTCTGGTAAGCAAGAATATTGCTGTCACTTCTTTGAAGAGTGTTCCCGTTGTCGGTTCTGATCACCGCGCCATGGTTGGCGGCTTGCGTGTATTTTTTCCACCGTAGTGATCCTTGTTTTGATGGTGTGCGTTATTGTTGCCGCATTTACACTAGCTGGTCCGGGTCCACAGTGCTTATTTCATCGGGAAACGGCGCATGTTGGAAGAGTGTTATACGTAGCCATCGATCCGATCGTGGATCGAACTTGGTAGCGCCAAAGAACGACAGTTTACAGCGCAACATATCAATAGGTAGCATACTGGCCGCAATAGTGTTGTCGCGTAATTCCGCATAAGGGTATCGCGCCACCGCCAGAACCCGTCTTGCTGCGTGACGGTGTTGCGGGTTTAGCAACAGGAAGTGGGCAAGCGTGGACGTGCTTTGCTGGTCTTGCTGAATGAACGATTGCAGATCTGTATGCAATTTGCTGATATCACGTGCTGGTGCCAGAGGTTGCTCATAGGGCTCCAGCATTTCTTCGAAACGCTCACCCAAGCGTGGTTCAAGTTTTTCCTCGGAAACATACCAGACTCTTGCGATAGTGTCGGGCTTGTTAAAGTCTTTGGTGAGTGCCCAGTCGTAGAGTTTGGCGATTAGCCTGGAAAATTCCCGGAGTGAAATCTGCCCGTCGATGCGAAATTCCTGTGTTTCATCAGCCGACATACTTGAGGCCAATTCATCAACCAGTTCAGGGTAGAGCTCGATCAAAAGGGAAACTAACAGTTCCTGGGTTTCCAGCTTCTGATTCTTGCTGGCTTCAAGAAACAATGTGTCCCATGGCCGTTCAGTCCTGCTTAACGCGGCTTGCCCCTCAACTGATCCGAGGAAGTGCGTCAGATGATTGATACCAGCGAGCAGATCGGCGATTTTTTCTTGCTGCAGTTTGTGTTCTGACTGCCATTCATTGGCAATTTGGTGATTAAGTTGAAGTAACTTAAGCAAATTGGCTGTTTTTTGTTCAAGGTCGCTTGTGTCCAAAGAACTAATGTTACGCACTCGTGCCAGAGCTGTTTCTCTGGCAACGATCCATTTGTGTAACAACACGGGGTGATTCACCAGAAACGGTGCCATGCCCAGGCCGGTAGAGTTGCCTACACCGAGTGTGCGTCTTATATCGGCACTCAGTGGCACGGCTTGTTCCGGCGCACGCGCTTGCGCGACATGATTAACCAGGTCGATAGTGAAAGTGCGTATCAGCCAGACGCTCATCATCTCTGGTTGAAACGAGCCTTCGAACTCGGGTCTTTGCATCCAATGGTGCCGATCTGCTGCACCGAATTTACCTGCACCGTAGACTGCGGTTGTGCGCATCAGATAGCCAACTGATGCGAGTTTAGCCGTGTCTGGTTGCATCCCTTGACAGAGGCAGTCAATAACGTAGTTGAACATCCGTACCGATTTGTTGGCGCGAGACAAAGCCAGTTCGGATGAGCTCAACCTGGCACCTTCCTGTTTTGGTACGTGTTGGGAAAGGCGCGTAAGGTCATCTTCAGTGGGAACGCCATCGAACAATGTAAACGTGGCATCCCATGCTTCAGCAATTACACGGTCTGAACGATCTGCATCATCCAGTTTGTGCGAAAAAGCCACCAGCGTGTAGCTACGCTCGGGCCCTTGCAATTGGTAGGTGGCGATACCATAGCCGTGGTCGTCCATGCGCCACAGGGGCCTTGAGAATCGCCAGGATTCCTTGTGCATACGTCGCAGCATCACGCGCAAAAAGCTCAGGCGGCTGGCGTGAAAGCTGCCAAGTCTAGCCAGCCGCATGATGTCTTCAGCCGGTCGTAAACCGATCACGTTGTGATCCGGGCGGATGGCTGACATTGCAGCCGACTTGCCTGCTTGGCCTTTATTGATTGGTGCTTCTGACTCGTTCATAAGACGGCAATATTACTGTACCAGTATCGTCTTTGTAGGGTTACTTATATCAAGTAGACCACCGATTTTATGCCATATTGCAACTTTACTGGCGTTTTAGAAAGCGTGGTGTATAGCGTAATGCGGGTCCAGTCCTCAAAAAAGGTTCCCGAACCCCTGAATGAGTGCAAGTGGTCTACTTATACGGGTTCTTATGAGAGTTACTCATTTTGCCGACAGGCGCTAATTCACCGACCAAGTCTGTACAATATCAGGGTGTTTTGGGCCAGTAATTTGTTTGCCCGTGTTCACCCTTAGGGGTGCAGAACCTGAAAGATAATTGATACGATGCAATTGATGCACAATACCGCGGATGATGCGGCAACGCAGTCCGCTCCGAAACTTACGTACTGCACCAATATCCACGCCGGAGAGGCCTGGCCGCAGATCATGCAGAGCCTTGCTGATTGTGTGCCGCCCATCAAGACCAGTCTGGGTGCCAGCAATTTGGGTATTGGATTGCGTCTGGGGCACGCGGCCATCCAGGCACTCAACAATGAAACAACTTGCTCCGAATTGCTGGAATTTCTGCGTGATCAATACAGTGTGTTCACGATCAACGCTTTTCCCTATGGGCCGTTTCATGGTGAGCCAGTTAAGGAAAATGTTTATGCGCCGGATTGGTCAACATCGGAGCGGCTGGTTTACACGAATCAGGTCGCTGAGCTTTTGGGCAAACTCATGCAAGGTAATTCTGTGGCTGATAATTTTGGCAGTATCAGCACAGTCCCTGGCAGCTTTAAACCCTGGGTTGCAGGCCGGGAAGAGTCAATCCGCCACAATTTAGTGGAATGTGTTGCGAAGCTTGTCGATATCAAAAGGCTGACGGGAGTCGAAATTGCTCTGGCGCTGGAGCCGGAACCGTTTTGTATGTTGGAGACCATCGAGGAAACGGTTACCTGGTTCAGTGAATACGGATTTTCTGGCGAATCGTGCCAGCAACTGGGGAAACTTTGTGGGGTTACGCCGGCTCAAGCCGAGCAACTGTTACGCACTCATCTGGGTGTTTGCTATGACGTGTGCCATGCTGCTGTGGAATTTGAACATGCGCATGACAGTTTTGCGGCACTTCAAGCGGCTGGTATCAGCATACCCAAGATTCAATTGAGCTCAGCGCTTCGAGTGGCCACAATGGATCGCGATATCGCGGCCAAACTGGCAGCATTCGATGAAAGTGTCTATCTGCATCAGGTTATCCAGCGCAAAAAAGCAGGCGGCGAGTTGCTGCGTTTTCTTGATCTGCCGGAAGCCTTGCAAAAACTGGAAACCCGAGGCACGGGTTTAGGTGATGAATGGCGTGTTCATTTTCATGTGCCTATTTTTCTGGAACGTTTGGAACACTTCGATACAACGCAGTTTTTTTTAAGTGAAGTGCTTGAGGTGTTGCGCGATAAAGAATTGTCTCCTCACCTGGAAGTTGAAACCTATACCTGGGATGTGTTGCCAGCTGAGTTGCGCAGCAGCGATATCAGCACGGCCATTGCGCGCGAGATGCAATGGGTTATGGATAAGCTTGGCTGCAAGCCAGTTGCGAATTGAGTAATAGCTAACATGAGTAACCTGCCAGGCGGCGAACTGCCACCGAAAAAAGCTACTGCAATGACGTGGCTGCGCTTAGGGCGTGTGTCCAATCTACCAACAGTCTGGTCGAACACGCTGGTGGGTTTAACTCTGGGAGCTGTCGTGTCAACGCAGGCACCGGATTCACTGCTACCACTTGTGGTGTTCTCGCTGTTGGCGATGTCGCTGTTTTATATTGGCGGTATGTTTCTGAACGATGCCTTCGATGCCGGTATTGATGCGATTGAACGGCCTGAGCGCCCGATACCCTCGGGAGAGGTAACGGCAAAGCAGGTGTTTGTGGCGGGTTTCTTTTTGCTTGGCGCGGGTATTTTTCTGGTCGCCATGATTGTTATCTTGCTTACAGGTCAGGCCTTGTTAGTGCCGTTACTATCATCTATAGCACTTGCCCTATGCATCGTTGCCTACAACCTGTGGCACAAGGAGAACCCGGCCAGCCCGCTCGTAATGGGGCTCTGCCGTGTATTTGTTTATGTAACAACGGCCACTTTGGTACTGCCGGCGATCAGTACGCCGCTGGTTCTCGCAGCATTTGCGCTTCTAGCTTATCTGATCGGATTAACAGCGATCGCCAAACAGGAAAACCTGGCTAGCGTCAGTAGTTTGTGGCCACTCGGACTACTATTCCTGCCAATCGTTTTTTGGCAATGGTCAGGCAATTGGAATTGGCTGACGCTGTTGGCATGTGTTGCGCTGCTGGTCTGGGTGTTGCGGGCATGTCGATTGTTGGCCGACCGTAAACCCGGCAACGTTCCCAAAGCTGTGGCTGGCATGCTGGCTGGTATTTCGCTGGTGGATGCATTGGCATTGGCAGCTCTGGCGACGCGGGAGCACAGTGGATTTCTGCTCGCTGGCATGGGGCTGGCGGATGTAGCCTTAATTATCGTTTGTGTCATTTGTTTCCTGCTTACACTACTGTTTCACCGGATTGTGCCAGGCACCTGATCCAATTCCAGTCTGCCTACAAAAGTCCCTCATGCAACAGCTTTTTTTCCTGTTAAGCCCCTATTGTGGAATAATGAAGGCCCTGACAATTTAATGACTGCTGATATGTCTGAACCCCTGACTATAGAAATATTCTCCGACTACGTTTGACCCTGGTGTTACTACAGTACCGTGCGTATTGAAAAACTGGTTCGCGAACACAATGTCGAAATAATCTGGAAGCATTTTCCCCTGCACCCGGATACGCCAGCTGATGGCCAGACGCTGGAACAGCTGTTTGCCGGCAGAGGCTTTGATATCCCGAAAATGCAGGCTGAGATGAAAGCCCGGATGGAGGCTGAAGGGCTACCTTATGGGACCCGCACTCACACCTACAACAGCCGGCTGGCGCAGGAACTCGGTACCTGGGCCGACACACAACCTGGTGGTGAAGCCTTCCATGATGCGGTTTTTCGAGCGTACTTTGTGGATGCAAAAAATGTCGGCGATGCGGATGTTCTGGTGGACATAGCAGTGTCTGTTGGCTTGCCTGAAGCCGAGGCGCGGGAAGTGATAGAGAAGCGTACCTTCAAAGCGGCCGTTGATGAAGACTGGGAGAAATCACGGCAGATGGGCGTAACAGGGGTTCCTACCTTTGTAGCTGCTGGTCAGGGTCTGGTTGGTGCACAACCCTATGAAATGCTGGTCTCACTAGTGGAACATGCTCGCGGAGAGTCGAGTTAGTCCGTATTGGCATGACGGCATTGGCATGACGCTCACCAGTTGGCATGACGCTCAATAACGCAGCATGAGCCACGTTTCTAATCACCTAGGCAGTGATCGTTAATCACTGCCAAATACATGCGCCAGTGTCAGTTGTTTGAAGTCGGTAGCTTCTATTGCGGTATCCGGATTTGGTGGCAACAGATCCGCTCTGGAGCTAATGACTAACGGCCCGTCATCAGGATTATCGGTTGGCCTGCCGTGAGAGCCCTTGACCAGCGGCGTCTCCTTGAGCGAAATGACATCCAGCAGATTTCTGATACCCATTTTTCGGGCAATAATTTTTCTGCCTATAGTCAGCTTCGGGTTTTTTATTTCAGGATCAACAAAAAGCTCAACCGGGTCGTACCCCGGTTTTCTGTGTATGTCGACGGTTTTGGCGTAATCGGGTGCACGTTCATCATCGGTCCAGAAGTAGTAGCTGAACCAGCGATCAGCGGCTGACACCGCAACCAGCTCTCCGGAACGCTCATGATCAAGGCCGATCTGCTTTTGTTCCTGCCTGTCGTACACCTGTTCAACGCCGTCCAGCGATTGCAACAGTTGACGTACTTCTTCAATTGGCTGGTCATCACGCACATAGATGTGGGCAAGCTGATGGTCTGCCAATGCAAAAGCTCTGGATGCACCGGCATCCAGCTGCTCACGGCCCTTCTCTTCGCGAACCTCAATCATCCCAGCCTCCCGCAAGGCACGGTTAATATGTACAGCATCAGTCACTGGTGTAATGCCGTACTCTGAAACAATGATGATGTTGCGATTGCTTGCTTCAGCGGTGTCGATCAGCTGGCCACATAGTTCGTCTATCTGTTGCAGGTCCTTTTGCAATACCGGGCTATCCAGTGCCGGGCCCAGGCGTTGCAGATTGTAGTCAAGATGGGGCAGATAGGTGAGTGTGAGTGTGGGGTCGCGGGTTTCCATGATGTGTAGCGTGGATTTTGCAATCCATTCGCTGGAAACGATATCTGCGGTAGGGCCCCAAAAATTAAAAAGCGGGAACTGGCCCAATTTATCGTCCAGCTCATCGTGCAGCTCCTTTGGCCAGGCGTAGTGGTCCGGAATTTTCCGGCCGTCTGCCGGGTACATGGGCCGTGGTGTTGCACTCCACTCAACATCTGCGTACATGTTGTACCACCAGAACATCTTGGCTGTTGTGAACGCAGCATTACGTTTACGCCCTGCATCCCAGATTTTTTCGCCACCCACCAGTTTGTTTGATTGGCGCCATAACCAGATTTCAGACAGGTCACGGAAGTACCAGCCATTAGCCACTGCGCCATGCCCTGAGGGCAGCTCGCCAGTCACCAATGTTGATTGAACCGTGCATGTGACCGCTGGCGTCACGGTATTCAGAGGGCGTAGCGCGCCTTTTTCAACCAGTTTGTTGATATTGGGCGTATGTTCACCGAGCAGTGAAGGGCTCAAGCCAACAACGAGAATAACCAGTGTTTTTTCCACCTGTGTTGTTTTCCGCTTGTTAGTTCAACTGATGTGCCAGTAAATTAGTATGGAACAGCTTTTATGCAAAAGAGTAGGCTTGTCTTATGCCGATAGTCTAACCCTCAAGGTGCCTTAAGGTGAAAATTCATCGCTTAATACATAGGCAACAATCGACTTACGCTCTTCCAGTGAGAAAACAGTTTTCCATGCCGGCATTTTCTTGAAGCCATTGGTCAAGCGATCAAATACAAAGTCCGGCGTATAAGTCGCTGGAGTTAATTTGGGTGCTTTGCCTGGATACGCCGAGTTGCCATGGCAATGTCGGCATTGTTTTCCCCATAGCTCTCCACCGCCTTTGATGGCATCGCCCAGAGCCAGATATTCACTACTGAATTCCGGTACTTCTTCTTCAGCCTGATCACTTGGTGGGGGCGGTAGTGTTGCACTTGCCATTGCGTCAGTACTAACTTCAGTTTCGGAGCCGGGCTCATAGGCCGGGGAGAATTGGATCAGGTACGACATCAGGTCGCGTATTTCTTTTTCACGCCTGAAGCCTGCGAAGCCCATCGTGGTGCCTTTAATGAAGAACTGCGGCCCTGCTAAAAACGTGTAGATGGTTTCCTCGTGCCACAAGAGTTCATCTTCTGCAGCCTTGGCAAGCAGGGCTTCAGAGTAATTATAATCTTCGATAGTGCCGGCAAGACGCCCGAACACATGGTTAAGTTGCGGGCCAACACCGTCTGCCGCGCCTTCGCCCACGTTATGGCAGGCAACGCATTGTTTGAATAACTCGGCACCTTTGACCGGGTTGCCTTTGCTTGCGCTGAAAGAGGGTATGCAAAAGGTGGCAGTGACGAGAAAGAGTAATGTGGATGTGGTGCTTCGAATCATGTTATTCCTCCAATGTTATTTTTATTGTGCGTAAATATTTTTTGGTGGACGTGTTTTGGTGTCGTTGTTTGCAGATGGTTACAGCCTTTTTCTGTCGAAGAAGGTTGTAACTGTAACCCTGAAGCGGTGCCGGTTCAGATCCGGAAGCGGTAACGTTGGTAGTATGAAACGAATGGGTTTTTACATTTTATTGTTGCAAAAATTGTCAGCAGATTGAGTGTCAGCAGTTAAAGCGCTGTCACAATTAAAGTGAAAGCGGGTCAGTTTGACCCGCCTTCAATTCTCAAGACCTACTCTGCAGGTACTACTTTATAGATAGTATCGAGCGAACCAACTGGTCCGGTAGTGACAGAAGTCAGTGCATAGACTTCACCGTCTGCATCCTGTGCAAAAGCCAGAATGTAAGGACGGTCACCTTCCATATTGGTTACTTCGGTTTCACTCATTTCCCAAGTGCCATCGTCAGAAGGTGAGCCTACGAACACCTGGCCCTTCATGCTGGCGAAAGACTGGCTCCAGTCTCCAAAGATGTATTTACCTTGCCATTCTTCATGGCTACCACGGTAAACGTAACCACCTGTGATCGAAATGCCGAGGCACCCATCAGGTTTGGCTGTACAGTTGTTGTACTCCATAACCGGTTCGATCAATTCAGCCTTGTCGCAGGCAGCTGGGTGATCATCCGGCGCTGCGTAATCAAAGCAGTGAGTAGCTTCCATTACACGCCAGCCGTAGTTACCACCTTTTTCGATGATATCTATTTCTTCATAGCTGTTTTGCTGCACATCACCGCACATCAGCTTGCCGTCACCCGTGTCAAACGAACAGCGCCAGGGGTTGCGAAGACCATAGGCGTAAATTTCGGGTGCTGTTCCATCCTGGCCTACAAAAGGATTGTCAGCAGGAATACCGTAGTTGTTACCACCCTCGGATTTGTTGACATCAACACGCAGGATTTTACCCAGCACAGTCGACAGGTCTTGCCCATTGCCTTCTGTTACGTTATGACCGATACCCCAGTCGTTAGCATAACCACCGTCGCCTGTTGAGATGTAAAGCATGCCGTCATCAGGGCCAAAACCAATCCAGTGGCCATTGTGGTTGAACTGAGGCCAGTCAATCGCTGTAATGACACGCATTGAAGCGGGGTTGGCTTTGTTCGGATCGGTTTCCGAAACTGTAAATTCTGCAACCGTATTGGTGTGAGACCACCAGAACTCCTTACCCAGATCAGCATCAAAATCCAGATGCCCACTGTAGGCAACATAGAATTTTCCGTTGCTCTTGAAATCAGGGTGGAAGGCAAGGCCAAGGAGGCCACGCTCGTCGAAATCCGACCATTGAGTGACAATCAGGTTTCTGATGTCAAGGAAAGGCTCTGCTTCAAGTTCGCCGCTTGCGTTGATAATTCTTACACGTCCGAACTGCTCGATCACAAATTTTCTGTCGTCACCGTCTGGTTGCACCATCGCCAACGGCGCATTGACACCAGTTACATAGGGTTCCAGTTTTATCTTTACAGATTCTGCCTGTGCTGCACCTGCAACGACCACCCCCAAGCTGAGAGTCAGGGCTGCTGCTATTTTGCTTATATACATGCGTTTCAATCCTCCGGTAAGGAAACTGTAGATAATTATGTTTGAAAATACTGTTTGAAAAGTTCTTGGTTCGGAAAAGCTTTCTGAGGAACAGTAAGTAGGAATTTACCTCCATTTTGATGCGTTTTGATGTGTGTCTTTGATGGGCGAATATCAGTTGGATGTCGATTTAATTTTGTGAATACCAATTCACCCTCCGTAAAGACGATATCACATTTTTATTTGTAAACAAACAAACGATAAAGTCTGTGTGTTGCTACCAGCAACTCGGGCGCTTGAGCGCGCATACTGCAAGTTATTGAATTTAAAATACAGGATCTAAAGCAGGCAATATTAGTTGCTGAAGGCTGGTCACAAAACCGTCGCCGCATCCATCATGCGTTGCAGCTTGTCGCGGTGTTGAGACATGTAGATCTTGAACCATGCCGAGAATATATCCGGTGTGGCCAGCAGAGCAGAATCAATTTCCTGCAAATTCATCCAGCAAAGACTGCTCACTTCGCCCGGATTAAACAGAGACGACAGGTTTTCCACGCAGGACTCGGCATCCGGCCTGTCTTGCAAAGTGCCATAGAAGCATTGCACCTGCTCGTTTTCAAAGAGTTCGCCAACCTGGGCGTGATAATCGATTTTCTCACCAGCAGTCAGGGACGTGGTCCAGCCGAGCTCTTCTTTAAGGCGCCGTTGGGCACAAGATGAGGCGGTTTCTTCCCAGCGAGGGTGTGAGCACACTGTGTTTGCCCAAAGCCCGGCTGAGTGATACTTGGTCGCAGCCCGTTGTTGTAGCAATAGCCGGTCACGGCTAAAAACAAAAATGGAAATCGCTGCGTGGGGTATGTTTTGCAGATGCGCGTCGAGCTTGTCGATCGGATACGTAGACGAGCTGGCATTTGAACCTTGCTCCGCATCCAGTGGCATATCACCGGGCGACAAGCAGATAGCAGTAATTTTTTCATGCAACCCCGTATCCAGTAAGGCACTAGCCGGTGCTAGCGGTTTGGTGCTGGATGGGTGATCGTCATGCGTACTTATTGCATGCGAACCTGATGGTTTGCAGGCGTCAGACATGTTGTCGTTGCGGTGCCTCATATAAGATTACACATTCGCTTCGAGCCATAGACTCATTCGGTTTAGTACTTTCTCTCTTGGTCAATTTATACGTCAGCTTTTTCACATCAGGCCGTGATTTTGTTATTCGATCAGTAGATTGTCAGCGTTACGTTTCACGGCTGCCTCTTCCACGACAGGGTCGCGTCCACCTCGCAAAATACTGTTGCCTTCATAAACTGTTCTTTGATCAACCGGTGGCGGATTAAGCCAGTCTTCTTCTTTCATTTGCCCGCTTTGGCCATAAGCATCCAGGGCATTCTGGTAGCAAACTTTACGTACCTGCTCTTTATCAATGCCTCGTTCGATTGCCAGTCGTGCTGTTTTTGCAACACCCAATGGCTCGGAAATACCCCAGTCACAGGCGGAGTCAACCATTATTCGCTCAGCACCGTATTCTGCCAGTATATCAACCATACGCGCGTTACCCATTTTTGTGGACGGGTAAATCGAAAAGGCTGCCCAGTAGCCACGTTCCAGAACTTCGCGTACGGTCTCTTCATTGTTGTGATCGACTATGATCTTCGACGGATCCATACCATGCTCTTCGCAGACATCCATTGAGCGTGTGGTGCCACGTTTTTTATCTCTGTGAGGCGTGTGGATCATAACGGGCAGATCCAGTTCCTTGGCCAGTTCCAGTTGAGCCCTGAAATAACGGTCCTCGAGTTCTGTCTGTTCGTCGTACCCGATTTCCCCAATCGCGACTACACCTTCTTTCAGTGCAAATCGCGGCAGTATTTCCATAACGGCTTCTGCCAGTTCCTCATTGTTGGACTCCTTGGAGTTCAGGCCAATGGTGCAGTAGTGACGAATGCCAAACTGACCGGCGCGAAAGCGTTCAAATCCCACGATCGCGGAGAGATAGTCCATATATGAAGCCACGTGGGTACGTGGCTGGCCAACCCAGAACGCTGGTTCGATAACGGCAACAACACCAGAGGCTGCCATGGCCTCATAGTCATCTGTTGTGCGCGAGATCATGTGCGCGTGCGGGTCGATGAACATCATGGGAATTCAGTCTCCAATTTTGCTAGCGAATTTTTTGCCAGCCAATCTTACGCTAGCTAATCTATAGTGCCTGGCAGATTATCGAAATACTACCCGGAGCCGGGTTGAACCTGACTAAGTGCCTAGTTGCCCACTAGTGGCGAACTTTGGTTGTTACCCCAGTATATCTTGCCAGCGGCCACAGCATCTGCCAGTTCAGGGAATTCAGCCAACAAATTTTTAGCATCTGCCTGTGGGCTTTGTGCAATTGCAATGGCGGCCGCATGCCGGCTATCAGGGTCATCGCTGTCATGAAGCGCTCGCGACAAATCATCCAGGCGTTCAGCTTTGGCAAACGGCCCGACACAACGCCATAGTTCACAGGTTACCGTGCGGTTGGCAGCCCAGCGCTCATGAGCATAGTCGCACAGAATACCGGCCAGTTCGTCGTTAGCACGCTCATCCAGACCTTGAATTGGAGCTAATGTGCTATCTACAAACAGAGCCTTCAGTACCATATGGTTCCAACGGTTCTCATCGAAAGTTTCGCGCGGGTAGGGGTTTCTGTGAGCGATGGATTCGAAGATGGCTTTCATGTTGGTACGCAGACCTTCACCAACCTGCTGGTCAAGTTCTTTACTGGCGGGAAGTAAGGGCAGCGCAGCATAGAGTTCTATAGACTCTGATACATCAGCCGTTCGACATAGTTCCTGATACTGTTGTCCGAATGCATCACCACGCGACTGCGCGACCTTTGCCAGGACCAGTATTCTTGCGGCACCTGCGATGTTCCATAGTGACGGGTCCCAACCCGTGCGTGCCTCGTCAGCCGCCGCCAGCTCCTCTGCTGACAAATCCAGGTCATGACGGCTGAGTTTTCTGGGCACCAGCCCGAGTGTTATGTACAAATCCTTGCCTGAATTACTCAGCAAGGTCTTGTCGATTTGCTCATGCAGCCAGCTTTGTTGCTGTTCTGGCAGACGCTTCTGCAGCCAGCTTTCAAGCAGGCTAATTGCGTCGGCCGTGCTCATAAGGGAGATTCCTCATGTCGAGCTTTTAACCATGCAAGGCTTTGTGCAACCAGTTCGTTATCCATTTTATTGACTTCGATACCGATTCCCAATTGCTGCAGCAGGGTGATGGTCAACTCGCCACCGAGATGTTCGCGAAAATCCTGCAAGCCTGCCAGCAGCTCCAGCTGGCCCGATGAATTTTCCATTAACAGCGAAGAGTGCCAGAGTTTGAAGCCAAGATGTTCGAGCAGAAAACAAACCCGTTCGTCATCACCAGCTGGTAACAGCCCGCAAGCAACCGAGTAACGGGTATCCAGTGCCATACCGATTGCTACTGCTTCGCCATGGCGTAGCCTGTGTTTAGTCAGTATTTCAAGCTTGTGCGCCGCCCAGTGGCCAAAATCCAGTGGTCTGGCACTACCTGTCTCAAACGGATCACCGCCTTTGCTTATCTGATGCATGTGCAACTCGGCGCAACGCCGAATCATGTAACGCATGGCTGTGGGCTCGAATGTAATCAGTTCATCCGCGGACTTTTCAAGCCAATGGAAAAATTCAATATCGCGAATTAACCCGACCTTGACGGCCTCTGCCATGCCTGCAATTTTCTCCCGATCGGGTAGGGTGTCAATGAAATTGTAATCGTTCAATACGGCGAACGGCGGTGCGAATGTGCCGACATAGTTCTTTTGGCCAAACAGATTAACGCCATTTTTTACACCGATACCGGAATCATTTTGTGAAAGTACGGTTGTCGGGATTCTGATGTGGCGAATGCCTCGGTGTGATGTGGCTGCAACAAGACCCGCTGCATCAAGTAATGCGCCACCACCAATGGCGATAATGTATGAATGCCTGTCGATACGATATTCATGCACAATTTTTTGCATGCGTTCGATGTAATGCAGATCATTCTTGATGATTTCGCCCGCCGGCATCCCCACAGGTTCGCAAACCAGATTGATCTGCGTTTTGAAATGCGCGCAGTAATTTTTGATGTCAGCGGGTAGTTGCTTGTTTGCTGCAACCACGCCTTCATCAAAAAACATCAAAATGCGATGGCATTTGTCCGGGGAAGAGCCGATTATGGTCCGGGCAAGTACGGAGTTCTCCGGATTAAACAGATCGCGAGTAAACGCGACCGGGAAATTCCAGCTGACAGATACCGATTGGTTCTGGATTTGGGTGTCAAACAGGGCATCAACTGTGGTTGATGCTGTTATAGCGTCTTGCCGACTCATATAACTTTTTTCAGTATTCGATAACTAGCAGATAATTCAGTGAAATTAACCAAAGTACCAATAAATGACGGTAGTAAAACTATCACGTTGTTTACACAGATGCACCTAATTAAATAGTACAGGGTGCTCAATATAAGTAGTCTAGTTCGTTTTGGAATGACTGGAAATCCCGCTGCAGCAAACAGAGTCAGGTGATCGGGTGGCTTTTCACTGCACAGCGGCTTCCGTTATTATGGCCGGGACAAGGTGATTGTGTTGTTGCTGATTGCCTGTACCGGTTTGGCCGCTAGCTGGAGAGAACGTGTGCGTTGGTTGAGTGCTTTGCTAAGTGTTTTGATGCTCTTGTTTATCGTTGTCCAATTTAACGATCCTGATGGAGTAAAGTGGATGTTTATCTATGCCATCCCCATGTTGTGGGCGGCTATTGCCGCCATCCGCCCGCCAATTCTGTCGAAAAAGCTGCCTTCGATTTTATTGCCAGCGTGTCTGGTTTTGTCAGCGGTGGCGATGTTCTACTATTGGCCAAGGACACCGGGCTGGTGGAAATCTGAAGTCTGGTGGGAAGTCGAAACAGCGCGCGAAGGCATGGGTATGATGATTGTGCTTATTGTGCTGTTTGTAGCGTGGATTACTGGCTTTAATGCAAAAAAACAGGCAAAAAAACGAGCCAGCACGTCACCCGGCTAAGCGTTGGGTGCTGGCCCTTCCAGTTGCAAAATTAACGTCCTGGTATTTAGTAGACAGCCAGTGGCGCACCTGGTGAGCCGGTCGCCCCTTTGGTAGGCATCGGGCTGAAGATATAAGCGAACTCATAAACGCCTGCATCAGCCAAACGCTCAGTAGCAACATTTTCGTGGATAAAGATACCGTTTCTGACAATCAGTTCCTGGTGCACAGGGAAGGCTAATTTGGAATTGGGGTTTGGCACTACTTCGACAGGCCAGGTATCTGAACCCGCAATCGCAATACCGGATTCGATCAGGAATTTTGCTGCGTCCAATCCAATGCCCGGAGCGCCTGAATTGAATTTGGCATTGTCTTCTATCCAGTATTGACCCCAACCGGTATGAAATAACACGACGTCCCCCTGGCCAAGCGGTGCGGTTCCCTGTTTTTCCAGAGCAGCTTTGATGTCATCGGAGGTGATTTCTTCACCTGCTTCCATGGCGCTGCCTTTCAAAGCCACCATATCCACCAGCACACCACGCGTGAAGAAGGGTTTGACATGCTCGATACCGAGTTTTTTTACACCGTATGAACCCACGACTTCGTCGTCTGTAATTCCACCGTAAAAGGTATTACGGTCCCC
>CALLOA010000196.1 GCA_938005265.1 uncultured Granulosicoccaceae bacterium | reverse complement strand
AAGGAACCAATGGCCGCTTTTTGCTGTCTCGACTGCAGCGTACTATGATCCAGGAAAACAGCACTGGTATACAGGAGATTCCAGATGACAAACAGACTTAATTCCCGCCGCTCATTTCTGACAGCTGCTTCCGCCCTGGTGGCGGGTGGTGCAGCCGGCTTGGCTCTACCGGCCATCGCACAACAATTTAAGGCGACAAAATCAATGCGTGGCGGATCAAACAATTACCGGGCTGGTGCCGAAATTGTGGAGCGCATTGGTGGCGGCGGGTTCTGGATGACAGGGACTGTACGCCGAGCAGGCGATGGCATGCCACTGGAAGGCCAGCGAATCCAGATTTGGGCACACACAACAGAAGGTCATGAACGTGACCCTCAAAGCCACGGTGCAACACTAACCGACGCCAATGGCGAATTCCGTCTGGAAATGCCGCAAATTGTTCCGGCTTTTGGCCAGGCTCACGGTCACCTCGCTTATGACAGCGGAGATTTTAAAACGGTATTTCTACGCCCGGTTATGGCGAGCTCGAAGGATACAACACTGGCTGCGCACTTTATTCTGCAACCCGCCTGAGCCGGGCTCGCATACCGCCAGTGCCTCGAATGCCGGCTCCTTTTATCTGGTTGGCTCTGATTGCAGCTGTGGCGGTACCTGTTATCGCCGCAATAATGAGCCCCTTGCTGGCATGGCGCGATCCGGTTTATATCGCAGCGGGCTTTGCCGGCATTGCTGCTTTGGCACTAATTCTATTCCAACCCCTGCTGGCACGAGGCACGTTACCGGGAATCCCTTTACTGGTTTCAAAACGCGCCCATCGTTGGCTAGGCACACTGCTTGTTATATCCGTCGTCATTCACATTGGTGGTCTATGGATTACCAGCCCGCCTGATGTTATCGATGCCCTGTTACTGGCCTCTCCAACGCCTTTTTCGATCTGGGGAGTGCTTGCGATGTGGTGTGTTTTTGCAGCAGCGGCTATGGCTGCTTTCAGGCAGATTTTAAACTTACGGCCGACAACCTGGCGTATTACTCACAAAATACTGGTTGCCGTTATTGTGGCGGGCAGCGTTGCCCATGCACTTCTCATTGAAGGAACAATGGAAACTATTTCCAAAATTGCTCTTTGTGTTCTGGTTGCCATTGTGGCGCTATTTACACTACTGCGGCGCTAGAAAAAAATTCAAAATCACTTCAACACATTCTGTTGACCAGCCCAGCTGAAAGAAACAATAAGCTCATTCAAGCATTGGCAGCAGGTTGAAAAAATTTCTGACTAGCCAGATATTCGTCATACGTACCGGAAAAATTAACCAGCTTTTGATCCTTGATTTCTATGATCTGGGTTGCCAGTGAGGATACAAACTCCCGATCATGGCTTACAAAGATAATTGTACCTTCATAATAATCCAGTGCCATATTCAGCGCTTCAATGGCCTCCATATCCATGTGGTTGGTTGGCTCGTCGAGAATGAGCACATTAGGTGATGTCATCATCAGTTTGCCAAACAGCAAACGGTTTTTTTCCCCACCCGAACATACCTTCACGGGCTTTTCAAAATCATCAGATGAGAACAGCAGCTGGCCCAGTGTTGCTCGAACTATCTGGTCATTGTGAGAAGGTTTACGCCACTGCCCCATCCAGTCAAACAAACTGATATCTCTGTTAAATTCCGCAATGTTATCCTGAGGACAGTAACCTACAACGACATTTTCTGACCATTGAACCTTGCCTGTATCTACCTGTATCTCATCAAGCAAACAGCGTAGAAGCGTCGTCTTGCCAACACCGTTTTCACCAATAATTGCAAGCCTTGCACCGGCTTCAAGCATCAGCTCACCTTTTTCGAATAAGGGGCCTTCATCAAACCCTTTAGAAATATTTTCAAGTGTTAGTGCCAACCTGAACAGTTTCTTATCCTGAGTGAAACGAATGTAGGGGCTAACGCGACTGGAACGCTTTATATCCGCCAGTTCAATTTTTTCAATTCTGCGTGCCCGCGAAGTAGCCTGTTTGGCTTTTGAGGCATTCGCTGAGAATCGACTGACAAATTGTTGTAGCTCAGCAATTTCAGCCTTCTTTTTAGAATTCTCGTTTTGCAACAATTCGCGCGCTGCAGTGGACGCAATCATGAAATCATCATAGTTGCCTGGATAGATACGCATTTCGCCAAAATCGATATCCGCCATATGGGTGCAAACGGTATTCAGGAAGTGGCGATCGTGAGATATTATGATGATCGTACCCTTTTGCTCGCTTAGCACACCCTCCAGCCATCGAATAGCGTTCATGTCCAGGTTGTTGGTGGGTTCGTCCAGCAGAAGGATATCGGGTGACGCAAATAGTGCCTGAGCCAGCAAAACGCGTAGCTTCCAACCTGGAGCTACATCGCTCATAGGGCCGTTATGTAAGCCGATGTCAATTCCGGCACCACTCAAGAACTCACCCGCTCTACTCTCGGCGGTGTAGCCATCCAGTTCAGCAAATTCTATTTCAAGTTCCGCAACACGCATACCCTCTTCTTCGCTCATTTCAGGCAAGGCGTATATGCGATCGCGCTCCTGCTTTACTTTCCAAAGTTGGGTGTGCCCCATGATGACTGTATCAACGACGGTGTATTCTTCAAACGCAAACTGATCCTGGTTCAGTTTCCCTATGCGCTCATTGGGCGTCATCGATACATTGCCGGAGGAAGGCTCAAGCTCCCCTGCCAGTATGTTCATGAAAGTGGACTTGCCACAGCCATTAGCACCGATAATACCGTAGCGATTTCCCTCGCCAAATTTAACGGAAATGTCTTCGAACAGCGGCTTGGAGCCAAACTGAATAGTAACGTTTGAAGCAGAAATCAAGGGTTGGGCCTGCAGTTGTCTGGGAAAAGAGAGGTGTGAATTTGCCGCAAAGGTGCCGGAAAGGTTCTACAGGAACATTTTAGCATTCAATCAGCCAGATTGCCTGCCCAGCGCCATAGGTCAGAATCCCGGGAATTGACTGATTAACAGGTAAAAACCGAGTGCGGCAACTATTGTTGCGGCAAAGAAGCTGCGCCCGAAAAGGAAGAAAACGAAAAATCCGGCAGCCATTGGCAACAGACGCGCCAATATGCTGGTGTCTGCCAGCAGTCCGACCGGAAAGACTAGAACCCGGCTCATCAATCCAGCCAGCAAGGCGTAAGCGACGCAACCAAGCCATATGAATACCTGCCCGTCCGGATCTATCTTTTGCGCGAAAAACACGCCTGCCAACCGCCACACATAAGTTCCAAGTATCGACAGGCCGATAATCAGGTAAAGTTCCGCGCTCATGCCCCTGAATCCCGGCAAAGCCAGTAACCCAGCGTCCCGGCAACCAGACCACAAATCGGCAACCCCCAATCAGGCGAAATCTTGTAAAAAACCGGCCCGAGTACAGCGCCTAAAATAATCGAAAATATGACATTCCTGGTACGACTTGTACAGAACAGGAATATAAAGTAAGCCGGATTAATGAAGATCAGAGTGGTCGTCACGGCATTAGAGAGATTGCCAGCTAATAGCCAACCCGCTGCTGCACCCAATACGCCAAAGCTGAAGCACGTAAAAGCAAAGCCGCTAAAGTATCCCAGACGCTCGCTACGTGGCATTTCTGGCGCCACATGTTGCATATGAGACCAGGTATTAACCGACATAAACTGAACAATGAGGTAGCGCCAACCATGCAGTCGGTCTCCGGGCTCAAACAATGGCATCAGGACAACAGTCATAGGGAAGAACCGCATATTTGCCATTGCGACACTGATTAAAATTATCAGTAGGGATGCGCCGGTGGCGTAGGCTTCAAGCATTGCAACCTGGCCTGGCAGACCATAGATGCCGGCTGCCGAGAAAATGGTTGATGCGAGTGTTAGCCCTTGTGATTTCGCCAATGAACCAAAACCGATCATGGCAGTAAATACAAGAAAGGCTGGCACACTAAAGCCTGCCAGCAGGCCTTTTACGATTAGACTGGAAGTTGAAGCGGGATTATTCATCGGCATAAAGCAGCCTCTGCGTACTCAAGGCAGTCTCTGGTTCATGCCAGTTTCAGTGCCGTATTCTCCAGACCGTATTCTGCAGAAAGACCACAACAAAGCACAATATGATTTTTTTAATCAATTGTCGCCGTACCATCGAAGTATTCCACCAGCCTGCTTCCCCGGATTATTTCGATATTATTCGCGTTGGCAAATTCCTCGGCATTAGCTGAGATCTGCCCTAGCGCCACGTACAAATACCCGGTTGCCTCGATCTGCTCTCCTGCAGCCACAAGTTTTTTAAGTGGCTCTATACCTGTGTTGGCAGCTTTGAATCGTTTACTGCTTAATAACAGTTTGCGATTGCCACGCTCCAGTTCCAGCTCCGCAGCAGCACCTTTGAATTCAACTGAGTCAAATCTGGCATCAACATATATCTTGGCAATTCTCTCGGCAACAGCGGTGGCAGATAAGCTACGTGCCTGGCTGTCGACCTCCTGGATTTTTTGCGCACTGGGTCGTCTGAATTGTTTGTAGGCCGCAAAACCGGCAATTCCGAAAAACGGAAGAGAACACGCTACAACCAGTATCGCGATTTGTGCGCTCGGCACCACCAGACTTGTTAGTACGAAAACCCCGCCTATCAATGCGCTGTACCACCACGGGGACCGTGACAACACAGCGAATACAGACCCTTCGGCTACTTTAAATGCCATATACTGTTTGTTTTCCAGATTGTTGATTTACTTGATTTGAAACACAGAGCGTTTGTCCGAGCCAATTTTTGTCTCAGGCGCTAGCTTTACGAAAAAGCCGGGTTAATTCCGGAACGTATTTATCATCGTGGCCCGCTTCGATAACTGATCCAATGGCACCCGAGAGTCCGTCCGCTATTGTGCGGCTGCCTGATTGCTCCCCGACCATCTCCCGGTAGTAGTCAATATCCTTGATGGCGTTTCCTATTGAAAAAGGAACATCATTACTATCCCCGGTCAGAATGCATTTGGACAGCCGTTGCAAGGCAGCACCTGCACCACCACCACTGGCTAACACATCGACAAACACCTGAGGATCTACATTGGCTTCAGCTGCCTGAGCCGCAGCTTCCGCCAACAATGCCATGTGACCGATAGACACATAGTTGTGTAGTAACTTCATTCGGTGACCAAAACCGATGCCACCCACGTGATCAATATTTTCGGTAAATGCGTCTAGCACCGGGCGCGCCATGGCAAGGACAGCTTCATCGCCACCTACCAGTAGATTGAGCCTTCCCTCGCGGGCGTGCTGTGCCAGCCGCGTCATTGGTGCATCCAGAAACTGCCCGCCTGCCGTCATGACAAGCTCTGCCATTCGCACCGTAGACTCCGGTAAGGCCGTTGAACAATCCACCACAATTGCACCGGGTTTCAACCCAGCAAGCACACCTTGCTCTCCTTGTAATACTGCCTCTACCTGAGGAGAACCCGTTACACACAAGATTACAAGGTCAGAGACGCTGGCAACAGATTGCGCTGACTCCAGTACCGTAACACCCAGACCGATCAGATCATCAATCGGCTGGTTGCCGGGGTGCTCCATAATACTTAGGGCAAATCCATTTTTCAGTACGTTCAGAGCAATGCCATGCCCCATCAAGCCGACGCCTATTAACCCGACGTTCATATCATCTCTCCTGAATTGGCGATTACCACAAACACGAATGGCGCAGCGCCTAATTGAACCGCGGGGTGCAGTAACATCACAATGATCAGTTTATTTTGTTCTTGCCAAATCGACTGAAGCGTTGTCACACCAGAAGTCACACAAGCCAGAAAAATCTTTGCCTCCCCAGCCAGCAGCACGCGCAAGATTCAAACTGTCCCTTGCACTTGAAACTATCGGCACCGGCAGACGTCCCTTATGCGCAGCTTCAAGAATGAGGGATAAATCCTTATGCGCCAGGTCAATAGCAAAGCCAGGATCAATGTCACCCTTGAAAACTTTATTGGCATAATTCAATTTCAACTGCCCGTTGGTTGCAGAGGTGCCGTGAATAACATCCAGTGTAGTTTGAAGATCGAGGCCAAAATGCTGGCTCAGGGCAATACACTCGGCATTCATCTGGCACGAAACGATTGCCAGAAAATTATTGATCAATTTCGTTCGTGTGCCACTACCCGGACCGCCACAGTGATGAATCGTTGTGCCCATGGCTTCAAGCACCGGTTTCACCCGTAAAAACATCTCGTCACTTGCGCCAACCATGAACAAACTCTCACCTCGATCCGCATGTTCGGCCAAACGCCCTATGGGGGCATCCACAAAATGGCAATCACGTGCAGTCGCTGCCTCCGCCAATGCGTCACTGGTCTCCGGCAATACGGTAGATAAATCTACTAACACACTGCCGGGAGCAAGATTATCCAACAAGCCTCCGTCTGCAAGCACGACATCCTGGAGCTCACGGGGCCCTGGCAGAACTGTTATCACGATGTCATTACCGGTTGCAGTGTCATTGGCACTTGCGGCTTTTCTGCAACGATTGGAGTCATCAAATCCATCCATGGCTTCGTCACGCACATCGTACACGCTAAGACTAAAATCCTTTTTAGCAAGATTGAGCGCCATGGAACGCCCCATTCTGCCAAGGCCGATAAATCCGATATTGTTCTCGTTGTCAGTCATTACGGGTAGTCCGGTCAATCAGGAAGGGTCAAAACCCAGATGCCCACGAAAACGGTTTTTTACAAAAACCGCATCTCTGGGTGGCAGAGAACGTGGCAGATTTTCAGCTGCTATTTTTAACACGAAGAGTCCTGGGCCGCTTGCAGGTTGCAAGAGTTCAATACAAAGCTGATCAACCTGATCCAGAGTAGTCATAACACCGGTTCTGGCAAATCCACAGGACGCAGCAATGGTTGCGAAATCAATCCCCTGACCCGTGTGACTCACCTGCATACCGGTTTCACCAAAGTGCTGATTATCCAGAACAATAATATCCAGATTCACAGGTTTAGCGACAGCAATGGTAGCGAGGGAACCGAAGGCCATTAGCTGCTCCCCGTCGCCGGTTATAACCATGACACGTTTTCCTTTCTGTGCCTGTGCAAGACCAAGCCCGGTGAGGGCTGCACCACCCATTGCACCCCAGAGGTAATAGTTGTCATCACGGTCACCGCAGGCGTGAACGTCATAGCTAGGTGAGCCCAAACCCGTTACTACCAGAGCACCTTGCCTACTGGATAATAGTTTTTCTACAGCATCCCGTCGGTTCATGATGTTGTTGAAACTCCGTTGCCTTTATTGATAGCCCTTGCGCTAGCAGCCCGTTCGCAACCAATAAGCTTTTCGTTCGCAACAATTGCCATTACAAAATCTTCGACATTTACCATTTCTTTTTACCTATCAGTCGCTGGCTGATGAGCACTGCAATTTGCTGATCCGATTCATAGGCCATATTGGCCGCTTGTTCGGTCATTTCGATCAATTCAGCAGGTGTGTCGGCACGCATGACACTAATCCCCACCGCTTCAAGCGAAGCTTGTGTGGCCTGCCCCATTGGCATTTGCCAAGGGTTGAACTCGTTCCATTCACCTCGCATGGTAACCAGCATCAGCAGCGGTGAACGTGTCAATACGGGCAGCGACAACATATTGATACAGTTGCCGACACCGGAAGACTGCATAAGCAACACAGAACGCATTCCACCCAACCAGGCACCAACCCCTATTGCAACGCCTTCTTCTTCGGTAGTCAGGACATTGGCACAGACGTCGTGATCATTTAAAAAGAGGTTAATAAGCGCCGTATGGCCGGCATCGGGCACATAAGACATCTGCTGAACCTGCTTTTCTTTCAGAATACGATACAGCTGCAGAGGCCAGTCAAGGTCGGTATTTTCACTATCGCCGGTTAGCATTTCACCTGCCTGCAATCAGTTGCTTTTCTTGGGCTGTTCAGTCTATCAAACGCAGCGTATTGTTGCTTGTAGAGCTGGCATCAGGCGCTTAATATGTATTTATTGCATTCCCATTGCAGATAGAGAGACGCAAAAGTGACTGAAAGCCAGACTGATGTACCAGCCTATGCAGACCTGCGTGACGCTCTGGCCAAGCTCTGCGCCAACTATCCTGGCGAATACTGGAGAAAGCTCGACCGGGATATGTCGTACCCGACAGAATTTGTCGATGAACTGACCGATGCTGGTTGGCTTTCAATACTGATACCGGAAACTTACGGTGGCTCTGGTTTGCCGTTATCGGCGGCAGCCGCTGTGATGGAAGAAATGCATGCACAGGGATGCAATGGTGGCGCTTGTCACGCACAAATGTACACCATGGGCACGCTACTCAGGCATGGCTCGGACAAGCAAAAACAGACTTACCTGCCAAAAATCGCATCGGGGGAATTGAGACTACAGGCATTTGGTGTTACCGAACCAACCAGCGGAACTGATACTGGCGCGCTGAAAACAACAGCAGTACGAGATGGTGATGAGTTTGTCATCAATGGCCAGAAAATCTGGACCAGCCGGGCAGAACATTCAGACCTCATGTTACTCCTTGCACGGACGACCCCGTTATCGGCCGACATGAAAAAAACTCACGGACTTTCTGTCATTCTTGTTGATATGCAGAAAGCCAAAAATAACGGTCTGACCATTCGACCGATCCGAACCATGATGAATCATGCCACGACTGAAGTGTTTTTTGATGATTTGCGAGTACCTGTGGAGAATCTCATTGGCGAAGAAGGCAAGGGTTTTAAATATATTCTTACCGGTATGAATGCTGAACGCATACTTATTGCCGCAGAATGCATCGGTGACGCCAAATGGTTTATTGAAAAGACGACTGCATATGCCAAGGAGCGAAACGTATTTGGACGTCCGATCGGGCAGAACCAGGGAATACAATTTCCCCTTGCCAAGACCTACGCCAATATGCGCGCAGCCGAGCTTATGGTTAAAGAAGCATTGCGACGTTACGAGCTGGGCGAGAATCCGGGGGAGGAAGCCAACATTGCCAAGATGCTAGCGGCTGATGCCTCTTTTGAGGCCGCCAATGTTTGCGTGCAGACCCATGGTGGATTCGGCTTCGCAGAAGAATATGATATCGAGCGAAAATTCCGGGAAACACGCCTCTATCAGGTCGCCCCCATTTCTACCAATCTTATTCTGTCGTATATTTCAGAACATGTTTTGGGATTACCACGTTCCTACTAAAACAGTAGCTCCGGGAAAGTCGGCCCGAACCACCTTGCCAGTTTAACTGCTATAACACATCTGCTTGCCAATGACAGGCAGGTGGGACATGCAAGCTTAACGTGTCGCCAATCTTTAGTTCCCCTTCACGTTCCACCCAGAAAGTGACCCCTCTTCTTCCCACCGCGGCTTTGGCAAAACCTTTGCCCTTGCCCGGTTTGTGCTGATCGATAATCTCCCCCGGGTAGCGACAAGGTGCGTTTTCCATATCAACGACCAGAGCGGTACCGTTATTGGCGATAAGGCGTGAGGAAGGAGGCAGCTGACTAAATTTAGTAATACCACTGACCACAATATTGGCACCTAGCCAGGTGGCATCCAATACATCCAGCTGAAGAGTTTCCCTGACCGTATCTATATCTTCTGCAGAAAGCCCGGATATTTGTCTGGTATTGCGTATGACTGTGCCCACAGGGTATTGATGTTTTACACGTGTACAGGACTTTCTGGTTAACCCGGAATGAGAGTCACCCTGAAAACCAGCATAGGTGACGTTTACAGCGTCAACCATTGAAGTACTCAGATCAGTCGGCTCATCGTTTATGCCCAGAAAACCGATGGTGGCCGTTATTTTTGTGGGCATTAACATTGCCATAGCACTTACACCTGTTGAATTAAACCTGTATTGCTGACTGTTGAACGCAATGTCAGTCTATCACTAGCCTGTTTCCATGCAACTCATGGACAGTAAGGCCCGTACTAACGTTGATAATGATTAACGTTGATAATGATTTTTTTCGATATTTTGCAGTGCCAGAGCTGCTTTCGCATTATCATGACGGCTGGATAACCAAGGTAATCGCTATGAATCTGACCCGAAACATTAGTTCCGACGAACGCACCATTCGTATGGTAGCTGGAATCCTGTTACTCACCATTGCTATTGCAGCACTGGGTCTTGGCTCTTTTTTCGGTTTTATTTTTGGTCTCGCGGGATTGGTTCTTACAGCCACTGCTATTGTAAGCGTCTGCCCCATCTACCAGCGTCTGGGGAAAGACACCTTTAACGGCAGTAATTGAGCTGAATCGCCTTTTAAATCGCCTTAAAATTGCATTTAGCGGGTCAATTTAAGCTTGCTTAAGGTGAAGCTTTAACAAAATTTCGTCAAACCGCCGCCTCAAATCCTCAACAGAACCAGCGGTTGCAGCAACGTAGAAGTCTGGCCGCAGTATAAAATAGGTAGCGCCAATTTCCTGCATCCATTTCTTATAGGTGCCGTTAACATCTATGGCACCTACAGAAGCTTCTTTGCCCTGCAGACCCGTGCTAATGGCGCTTCCACCGTCACAACGGCCGCTCCCATCGGAAGCACTGAGAACACTGAGAGTACGGCCACCCAGAAGCTGCCATGCCGCCAGCTGGTTACTTGACAGCACGTTAGACGGATCAGCGTCGAAGCCCACAACCATCCAGCCGTGACCAACAGCCTGATCAAAGCGATCACGAACGCCATTAAACTCAACCACACCCTGAGTCGACAGTTCACCGGCAGCTGGAGTGTCCGAACACCACACGCCAGGACCTAGGTGGACCCTATCTCCGGATATCGGTTCATGGTTACGTGCAGCCAGCTCGGCCATCATTTTCCGATCGCGTTCGGCTGCTTCTTCAGGGTCCGATATGCAAATGATATTGCCGAGCTCCTGACTGAAATCGATGTAGTGTTTTGCATGATGTATTCTTTCACTTTCATAGCTATCGAGAACAACAGCGTCAAGCTTGTCATCAAGAATGGCATCCAGACGCCAATGCAAACTCACCGCATCACGAAATCCTGCACACATCCCCTCACCGGCAAATGGCGGCATTAAATGAGCAGCATCACCGGCTATCAGACATCTACCCTCGCGCCATTGCTCAGCCCAACGAGCCTGAAACCGATACACAGCACTGCGTTCAAGTTTCGCATTTTGCGGATTGAGACCCCAGGGCTTCAATAACTTCCACGCGCTTTCGGGTTTGGCAATCTCCTCTGACGATTCACCGGGTTTTACCATGAATTCCCATCGTCGACGCCCGGGCCCACCCGGCACTAACGTTGTAGGGCGCTCAGGGTCACACAGTTGCCATTGAGCTGGAGAAACCTTGTAATCACCTTGCGGCACCATATCAAGAATAAGCCAATCGAAGAAATAACCTTTATCTATTACCTCAATGCCCAGTTGATCCCGGACAAAACTGTTTGCACCATCGCAGCCAACGATATACTCGGCATGTATTTCCATTGGCTTTTCTTTTTTATTGTTGCTGCTCTCAGTTTGGGTCAAACCTAGCGATACTTGATCACTGTTTTGCCGCAAGGAGATGACCTGCCAACCACGCAAAATTTCGATCGTAGGTATAGTGGAAGCAATTTCAAGTAGCCTCGCCTCAAGCTCAGGTTGGTTGAACCAATAAGTTACTCGCCATCCCGCTGGCGATATGCTCTTCCAGTCAACAATCTGCAGGTCTTCCAGAGCCGCATTTTTCCAGTAATACAGCTCATCGTGGTATTCAATCGCCGGATCATTATCAGCATCAATGCCAAACGTCGCCAGAATTCGAGCGACCTCATGATCCATGGTAACAGCACGCGGGCGATCATAAATTTCCGGCCAACGTTCGATCAATGTGACTTGCTTGCCTTTATTACCAAGCAGGATCGCCAACAAGGTACCCACCGGACCGGCACCAACGATAGCTACCTGTTGATCTTTATTCATATTAAAATTTTACAGATAGCGCGCCTCAAGCGTCACACCCAAGGCAAACCCATAACGCTGATAATAAAACGGCATCGCAACAACAATCAGCACGATACTGAGCGTGAATATAGCCCATGGCTTCATGCCGAAACTTTTAAAAAGACCATCCAGAAGCCAATAAGCCACAGCTACCACGGGATAGTTTAGCTCGCCCACGATCCAGAACCATGCTTTAGGCCCTGTGATCTCACCAATCTTGACGAACCACAGAACAGGCCAGAAAACAAGCCAAATCACAGTCGCGACTGCAAAACGTTTCCAGAAAGATGACAGCAACATATCAGTTTTGACAAAGTACAAGGCGGATTAGAGTCCACCAATGATATAAGATTCTAACGGGCTTTTGCATAACTGCAGACTTGTAGATATCCTTGCACCGACTCGTGATTTCAAGCCAGCAGGACTGCCAGGAGAAATCACTGCAGAAACCACCAGTATCATGAGCGACTCCCCATATGCTATCAGCTGTTTGTATCGGTACTAACGACATTGCATCAGCCAGTGATTTTTACAATAAAGTGCTGGGTACCATCGGCATGCGCTGTGTTTTCAGAGAATCGCATGAAATGGGCTATGCCGGCTCTGATGGAAAAATTACCGTCTATGTAGTGATTCCATTTAATGAGCAAAAAGCCACTTTTGGTAACGGTACGCAGTTTATGTTTTACGCACAGGATAAAGAGGCCGTTCATGCCTTCCATGCAATGGCATTGCAGTGTGGCGGTAGCAACGAAGGCTTACCCGGGCCACGCGACTACCACCCGGACTACTATGGTGCCTATGTCAGAGACCCGGATGGCAACAAGTTACATGTATCACTCGATATTAGTGACAGCTTGAACGTCTAGATTTTTTTGAACTTCCAGTGGCAGATTATCTGCTTCTCCTCCGCTTCGCAGGGTAAACAACGTATAGTGAGTTTTCACTCAAATCCGTCCAGGCTTGAATTCATCCTGCTACTGGCGTTGATGTCTGCACTTGATGCATTTGCTATTGATGCCATGCTTCCAGCACTTGGCGACATCGGCAAGGAATTAAGCCTGGTAAATGACAATCAGCGCCAACTGATAATCACCTCACTGTTTCTCGGTTTTTCTCTTGGTGTTCTTTTCTACGGTTTTTTATCCGATCGATATGGCAGGCGCCCGCCTGTTATCGCAGGATTTCTCATATTTTTGGCAGCTACGGTCATTTGCATAAATAGCGACTCTATCGCGACACTCCTGGCTGGCAGGGTTTTGCAAGGTATCGGGGCTGCAGGGCCCTATGTCATTGCGGTAGCAATCGTCCGGGACCGTTATGAAGGACGAGACATGGCGCAAATCATGTCACTCATTATGATGGTGTTTATAGGTGTACCAATGATTGCACCATTTATTGGTCAATTTCTACAGAATTTGGCTGGTTGGCGTTTCATTTTTGTTGCCTTGGCCTTATATGCGCTGATTGTCCTGATCTGGTTTTATCTGCGGCAAAACGAAACCCTTCACAGAGACAATCGCAAACCGTTTACGCTGTCATCAATCAGCTCCGCGACAGTTTGTATTCTAAGTAACAGGATAACGTTTTGCTATCTGGTTGTACTTGGTGTGATCTCCGGTGCTTTCATTGCATACCTGAGTACGGCACAACAGGTATTTCACGATATGTATGGTTTGGGGGATAAATTACCACTGACCATCGCAAGCCTTGCCACTATGTACGGATTGGCTTGTTTCATTAACGCAAAGCTGGTGCATGCTATGGGTATGCGCCGACTGGTAGGTCTCGCACTGGTGCTGGTTACACTTAGCTCCGCAGTTTATGCATTGGTTGTTTTTCTGATGGGCAATAACCCCGCTCTTCCCTTTCACTTGGGTTACATGGCTATCATTATTTTCTGTTTCGGCTTTCTTTTTGAAAACGTTGTTACGCTAGCTCTTGAACCCATGGGCGACCTGGCCGGAGCAGCCATGTCTGTAATTACTTCACTGAGTACACTAATGGCAGTGGCAATTTCATATCTCATAGGCGCATGGCTGAACACCACTGTGTTGCCAATTGCATTCGCATTTTTTCTTATGTGTCTGTTTGGCTACCTGGTTCACCGCAAAGCGCTCCTTCCCCAGAACTAAGAAAACGACAAGTATTCAGGGAAGTTAACTTCTTGATACAGTACGTGCCTTGTCAAAGGCATCTAGTGCATTGGCTGTCAATCAGCCATGATTATCTCCGGGTGCAACAGAGATAATCATGGACGACTGAAAATAAATTTGTTCTTGCTCTGAACTTTTTAACATCCATCGGGTCGATTTTTTAGGCATAAACGTGACGCTGTTTAATTGCTTGCCCTCCCCTTAGAGTAGTCGTCGCCGGTATTTTGCACGTGCTAACAGCTAGTTCTAGTATGGCTTGGCTATAGGAGATTTATCAAACGGGTCGCGTTTAACGGACAGACATGCTTCATTGAAGTGACCTGTCCAAGACCGTTCGTTATCGCGATTAACATGTCGCACTCTATCCGTTGGAGATTCAAATGATTAAATCTACTCGTCGAGAGTTTCTTGCTTCTAGCGCCGGGGTTGCAGCCCTCGGCTTGACTGGTCAGCTGGCCTTTCTTCCTTCTGCTCAAGCGAAGGAATTGCGTACAGTGGGTCATTACACCTATAAAATTGGCGATATAGAAGTCACGTCTATCTATGATGGCGTGTGGCAGAACACAGGTTTTGATAACTTCGTACCCGGTGTTTCCGGTGATGAGGTGAAGGCAGCCTTAGCCGCAGGCGGGCATACCACCGACTACATCCCTCTCGAATTTGTGTTTACGGTGATTAAAACCGGTGGAAAAACCATCCTGCTTGATGCTGGAACAGGGAATCAGCTGGCACCCACAGCCGGACTTGCTGCCCAGGGTGGTCTTGAGGCAGCAGGCATTACGCCGGATAAGGTTGATACGGTTGTCATCAGTCACATGCACCCCGATCATATATTCGGGTTGATGGAAAAAGAAACGAACAAGCAAGTATATCCAAATGCAGAAATCATGGTCGGAGAAACCGATTACAACTTCTGGACAGACCCGGCGATGACCGCCAAACTTCCGGAACGGCGACAAGGTCTGGCAAAACGTATCCAGGCAACTTTTCCCAACTGGAATAACGTCACGTTATTCAAAGAAAACAAGGAATTAGCTCCCGGTTTGCGAGCTGTTGAAAGTTTCGGGCATTCCCCCGGCCATGTCAGCTTTCATATAAGCTCGGGTGATGAAGAGCTGATGCTCATCGGTGATGCGATCTTATTACCTGCCCTGTTTCTGAAAAACCTTGACTGGCAACTAGCCTTTGATGCTGACAAGGACCAGGCGACTAAAACCCGCATTGGCAT
>CALLOA010000195.1 GCA_938005265.1 uncultured Granulosicoccaceae bacterium | reverse complement strand
GGCAATCCAGAGATAACGAAAAATCGGACTGGTTTCACTGGATAGACCCCATGCCCGATGGTAGCCCGCCCACCAACTGGCTGTCCTTTTTTGGCGGACCGGCGTGGAGTTGGGAACCAAGGCGTCAGCAATATTACTTGCATAATTTTCTTAGCTCACAACCTAATTTAAACCATGCCAATCCATCTGTTCGCGAAGCACTTATGGATGTTGCACGTTTCTGGTTTGATCGAGGTGTTGATGGCTTCAGGCTGGATGCGGTTCACACGATCAATGCAGATTCTGCTCCCTATCAAAATAACAAGGCTAACACCGACTTTGTTCCTGGCCCCTTACCACAACAGCAGCAGCCTTTTTTTCGCCAGTTACACGATACAGCACAGTTGAACCAGCCTGCCATTCAGTCGTTTAGCGAATCATTCAGATCAGTGGCTGATGAGTATGGTGATCGTTTCCTTATGGGCGAGCTTCATGGAGACGATCCGGTTAAAGCCAGTCAAAACTTCACAGCCCCCGGGCGACTCCATGCAACCTATAATTTCAGCCTGCTTCAATGGGACGGCCTCGATGTTGACGGATTGAAAAACGCCATTTCCAAAGCTATAGCGGCCTTTAATGGTACGGGCCGATTAACGTTCGCGTTTTCAAACCATGATGTACCCCGTAGTGTGACTCGCCAATTGGGTGCACTGAGATTAAAGGAAGAACAACAACCCGCCCTGCAATTACTATTACTGAAACTGGAATGCTGTCTGATTGGCTCAACCTGCATCTATCAAGGCGAGGAACTGGCACTGCAGGATGTCCAGGACATTCCGATCGAGCGAATGCAGGACCCCTGGGGTATTGAATTTGCCCCGGTCTTTCTTGGCAGAGACACTTGCCGCACCCCTATGGTGTGGAGCGCTGGCGCACCTAATGGCGGCTTTTCCAATGCCAATCAAACCTGGTTGCCGGTAAGTAGCCAGCACCTCGAACGGGCGGCCCTGGATGAAACAGAGAAAAATGATTCTGTTTATAACCAATTTTCTGGATTTCTTAAGTGGCGAAAGAATCAATCCGCGATTATGCGTGCCAATAAAATGAGCGAAATATCGGGCAGTAAAAATCAGATAGTGTTTGACAGGATATCCGAGCAACAGACCCTTCGTTGCACATTTAACTTCGAATCGCTAACTGCTACCTTTGAGGAGTTATAGTATGGCACGGGTATCACTAAAGGCGGTTTGTAAATCGTTCGGCAGTGTCGATGTCATCCGTGACGTCGATTTAGAAATTGAAAACGGTGAATTTGTCGTATTTGTAGGCCCATCCGGTTGTGGCAAATCAACTCTGCTGCGATTGATATCAGGGCTTGAAAACTTGAGTAGCGGCGAGATTTTCATTGCAGACAAACCAGTGATGGATTTACCGCCTTCAAAACGAGGGATTGCTATGGTGTTCCAATCATATGCCCTCTATCCACATATGACGGTATTTCACAACATGGCGTTTTCTCTGGACTTACAGGGCGTAAGCAAAAAGGAGATTCACGAACGGGTCAACGCCGCCGCAAAAATACTACAGATGGAACATCTTCTAGAGCGTCGTCCAGCCGCACTTTCCGGTGGCCAGCGTCAACGTGTGGCTATTGGTCGCGCTATAGTTCGTGATCCGGATGTGTTTCTGTTTGATGAGCCTTTGTCCAATCTTGATGCAGCGCTTCGACATGACACCAGGGTTGAAATTGCAAAGCTACACCGACAGCTCGAAGCCACAACGATCTATGTGACACATGATCAAGTCGAGGCAATGACACTTGCGGATAAAATTGTGGTTTTAAACGACGGTGAAGTCATGCAAGTTGGCCCCCCGATGGAATTGTTTAATCACCCTGCCAATGAATTTGTTGCAAGATTTCTAGGCTCACCGAAAATGAATTTTTTCGAAGGAACTCTGTCAGGTTCTACTGATGGTCGTGGAAGTTTTTCTGGTGAAGGCCTGGAGATAAGCGGCATCAGACTGGTCTCTACCGAAAAAAACGATGGCGACGAGATTCGACTGGGAATCAGACCGCAACATCTGTTGTTAGACGCAGCCGGGCCACTAGCGGGCACAGTTACGCTGGTTGAGCACCTGGGGACAGAAACGGTGATTGAGCTGGTAACAGATCAAAACACCCCATTTCGTTTTGTCTCTACCGAAAACATTGATATCGCTGTAGGAAACAAAACCAATTTCCGCCTGGATGCACAATCAGCGCACTTGTTTTAAAACGCAGATCAGAAACCAACGTAATTCTGAATCAACTCCGGCGCACCCTGACGACTTTCATATACTCCATCTCAAACCCGGCTACCGTTTCTGATTGCGGATAGTATGTCAGGTTTACAGAAGCGCCCTCCAGATTGCGATAAAGCTTCTTGCGCTTGTACTTGAAAGCTATATCGTAGCCGTCAAGCATCAGTGTATTCAAAAACCAGTCGCCCTTTTCACGCTGCACATGGCTAACTACTTTGACGGAATCAAGCTGATTTAATTGCCTGTTTTTCTTTAACAGTTTATCGACATCGGATTTCACTGAATTTATTCAGTTTGTTTACTTTGATCTGTTTGTTAACTTTGATGATACCGGCACAGATTGGTATCATTCATTTGTTGTGGAAATCATTTATCTTACTGCACTCATATAGCTGCGTTGAATGACTATCTGGTCTGCAAGATACTTTGCATCATGCCACACACCCCATATAAATGATGAACCACGGCGCGACAACCAAGGCAACCCAAGAAAGTAAAATCCCGGTACATCACTTACACCACGCTGGTGCTTTGGCTTGTCATCGCTGTCAAATACATCCAGCTCCAGCCAGTCGTAATTATGTGAAAATCCCGTGGCCCAAATAATAGTATTAATACCCGCCCCTGCCAGATCAAGTTCGAGTATCGGGTTACTTATGCAATCAGCATCACCGGCAAAATTTCGCGCTTCAGGCTCTTCCGGTAATTGCAATCCATTTGCTTCGATGAATCGGTCAGCTTCATCGAGCATCGCCAGATAATTTTCATCACCTGCGGCAATATTTTTTGCAAGATCGTCGCTGAAATTCATAACGCCATTATCAAAAGACTCAGTCATACCGAGCAATGTCATACCCTGATTGGCAAAGTTTCGAAAGTCAACAGTCTCCCCTCCACGAGCACCACTTACGGCTATGGTGACATGTGCCGTATCCGGATCTGGCGTTACGATATCCCATTTCCCCAGAACACCAAGCCACCATACAAAATCCTGCCCTCGATACCTACGCGGCGGCCTGTCATGTGCACCCACGGAGAGGTACACTTTTCTGCCAGAACGTGATATTTCATCGGCTATCTGAGAGCCTGACGACCCAGCACCTATGACCATTACGGAGCCATCAGGCAAATCACTTGGATTTCGATAGGCTGTGGAGTGCATCTGCTGTACCTGTGATTCAATCGGTACGATCGGTGGGATATTGGGTTCCTGAAAGGGGCCTGTAGCACACACAACACGTAACGCTTCAATTTCCCCTGCTGTAGTCTCTACTTTAAAGCCCTGGCGATTTTCCAGGCGCTGCAATTTTTGTACTTCTACGCCAACACGTATGGGCGCATTAATCCTGTCTGCGAAAGACTCAAAATAAGCCACCACCTGATCTTTGCCTGGAAATTCATCAGGTTTCGACTGCGGAAACTCCATCGATGGAAAACGGTCATGCCAGGCAGGCCCATTCGCGACGAGAGAATCCCATCGTGCGGTTCGCCATCGTTCCGCGATTCTATCGCGTTCAAGAACCAGGTGAGAAACACCGTTGTTAGTCAGATGCTCACTCATGGCAAGGCCTGCCTGACCTGCACCGATAACCAATGTGTCGATTTTCTCTGTATTCACAATCTTGTAATGCCTACTCTTTAGTTGAGAAACTCCAAGAACTACACGCCCTATAGCTCTTTCCTGGCAAGATCAATCCATTGGCGATGCAAACGACGATAATAATCCGGCGATTGGCTGGACTTGTCTATTATGGATGAAAACATGCTACGAGCCTCGTCAATGTTTCCCAATGATTTAAGAAGTAAACCATAGTGATAGGCAGGCTCTGGACCCGTGTAATACGTTATTAGGGTCTCATATTCTTCAGCCGCCTTTTCTTTCTCGCCCAGACCATGGAGCGTTTTGGCATACAACAAATGCGCGTCCTGATTTTTATAGTCAGGGTTTTTCTCTATACAGAGATCCAGTAAATCACGGGTTTCAGCGAACCTTTCCCTATGGAATTGCGTTGTTGCGTACTTAACCAGAATATCCGGATTGTGTTCATTTATTCCTTGTAGCGCCGTACCATAGAGTTCTGCAGCTTCAGAGAAATTACCTTTTTCAAAATGTAAATCAGCAAGATTGCATGCATTCTCTACAGTATTCGAAATAGCGTATTCTCTTTTTGCTTCATCCAGCGATCTATTTGGTGTGAGTGTATTACCCAATGAACGTTTAGCACTTTGACCAGCACGACCGCCCATCAATTCTGGTAGTACTTCCACAACAAAGTACGCAATAGCCCCAAGACCAGGCAATGCCAAAAGGACCATAATCCACAGTTGACTGCGACCGGTTCTAATGACGTGAACAATCGCGATGATTGCAATCAACAGTGATAGGCCAACAAAGGGCATAGCGGCTATTGTCCTGTAAATGAATGATCGCTACCTGAATTGTAAACCGGTCTACGATCTATCAGCCAAGCAAAGGATTCGAACAGCAATTACTTTTTTGAAGGATTGTACCTATTATTTGTGCTTCACCCCAAGTAACCGCCGTTCCTCTGAAATGCGGGTAAAATACGGCGATGACTCATGTTAAACGGGAGGTGCCGGGACAACCTGTTGTATTTCAGAGAGTACTTCCGGGTTCGCCAAAGCCGATAAATTACCAGCAACACGGCCATTCACTGCATCTCGTGCCGCTTTTTCCGACAACTTCCCATTGTGCGTTCTGGGCAAAGACGATACATGGACCACAACGGCAGGCACATGCAGGCGACTGGCACTAGTGGCCACGTGCTTTTTGATTTGCAGAATAAAGTTACGTTCTAACGATACGTTTTCCTGCAAAACCAGCAGTAACACCAGTCGGGTACCTCCAGGCTCCCTGGGTGAATCCTGCTCAATCACCATAGATTCACGGATACCCTTGATCTGATTGACGATAGACAATATTTCAGAGGGCCCGATGCGAACGCCGCGAACATTAAGCGTACCATCGGAACGACCAAGGATCCGGGGTGAACCTTCAGGGGTGATACGGATCTCATCACCGTGTGTCCAGACACCCGGGTTGTTTTTAAAATAACTGGCCTTTAACTTTTCCTTAGCCGGATCGTTCCAGAAAAACACGGGCTGTGAAGGAAACGGCTTAACGACCACTAATTCCCCTTTACCGGCACGGGATATTGCATCATCCGTTTTTACCCGCACATCTAGACCCAGTGATATGCATTGGCTATCCCCAACCCTGACCGGCATATCCGGATGACCCAAAACAAGACAACCTATCATGTCCGTTCCACCGGAAATCGACTGTACCGGTATATTTTTGAATGACTGAGTTATCCATTCAAATTGTGACTCATACAATATTGACCCTGTACTTTGTATACAGCGCAAGCGCCGAAATTCGTGGAGATCTTCGGGTTTTACACCTGACTCAATAAGATATTGAATATAAGCAGGACTGGTTCCAAATACTGAAACCCCGTGTTCTTCCAGCACATCAAGCAGATGTGTTTTATCAGGGTAAGAAACACTGCCGTCATACAACATGATATGCGTACCACTGGCCAGCGCACTAAGCTGCCAGTTCCACATCATCCAGCCGGAAGATGTTTGAAACAGAAGTGTATCCCGATCAGATAAATTGCTGTGCAATCGATGCTCTTTGACGTGTTCAAGCAAAGTCCCACCAGCACCATGGACGATACATTTTGGCTTGCCTGTAGTGCCTGACGAAAACATGACAAACAGCGGGTGATCAAACGGGAAGTCCTCCAGTTCATCCAGAACCAGAGGTTCGCAGGCAACCAAATCCTCCCAACGTTGGACTTGATACTGGCTTGGTTTACTGCTCTGGTCCAAATTAGTGTCAAGAGTTGCAAGGTCTGGCCCTGACAACACCACTATATGTTCTAGCGTATCGATGTTATCGGCCAAATCAACTAACGCGGCATTCGCACTGCGTGTTACACCTTGCATTGTGTACGAACTGTCGCCAAACAATAGCCTGGGTTCAAGTTGGCCGAATCGTTCCTGAATGGCATGTACACCCAGTTCAGGAGAAACCGATGACCAGATAGCTCCAATCGAAGCACTTGCCAGACAGGCTGCGATGCTTTCAACAGAGTTCCGGGCAATTGCTACAATTCTGTCGCCTTGTTGTATACCAAGAGCAAGCAATGCACTCGCAGCGCGCATGGAAAGTGAGATTAACTCCCCCCGGCTTACACTGTTAACTCCCCCACTCTCTGTAACTACCGTTACAGCAACTTGTTCAGAATCATACCCTCTCAACAAATTTCGGGAATAATTCAGCGACAACTGAGGGAAAAATTTACGCTCTATAAATCCGGAACCGGATAAAACGAGGCTGGCATCTCCGCTGTAGTCTAGATTGGAGAAAGCCAGTAATGATGACCAGAAACAATCAGGATTCCGACAGGCCCAGTGGTGCAATTCACTGAAATTTGCAAACTCCAGGCTGTAGGACGTTTCAAGTTGCCTGGTAAACTGACTAAACGTGGAGTCAATTTCGTCCATCTGCGACTCCCTCAAAAATAATCAGTTAGCAGGTGGAGACGAAGTAGGCTGGAGTGAAGTCAAGCAACAATACCGGGTTCAGTCAGGCTGGATACATACCGTACTATCTTTCCCAGACTGTCAAAATTTTCCGGCGAAAGGCTGGCACGGTCAATTGTAATTTCACAGGTATTTTCAAGATACAGAACCAAGGAAACAAACCCGAGGCTATCCAGAATACCAGACTCAAGAAAGGACTTTTCGTCATCACCACCAATCATGGTTTCAGCGTCACCAAAATGGTAGTTGTCATCGAGCCAATCGATAACCATTTGACGGAGATTTTCTGTCATGAGCAGTGAATTTATCTATTTTTACTAAAACTGTTGGTAAATAAAAGTACCGGATGAAAAAGGAACAGCCAGAACGAGTATTGCAACCGCTAATCCATATACCACCCCACGCAGCACGGCTGGCGCTGACTGGAATAACCGCACCATTCTATCGAATGGCCGCAGCTCTGCAAAGTGCAAAGCACAAATTAAAATGATAGCCAATAGAGACATCGGGCTAATGGAAAGTGCCAACTCACCAGCAGAATTCAACATACCGCGGTAATAGATACCCGCAGTTTCCATATCAGCTGAGCGAAAGGGCACCAACGTCAGGATAAAAAACGTGATCGTCAGGGCCCAGCTGACAAACCCATAGGGCGACGACTTTCGCAATGTGACAAATGCCCGGTTTTTACGACACCAACCCCGGTATAGAACATCCCAGTTACGATGCACGATCATACCCAGCGCCTGCAACAATCCCCATAATATGAAGGTCCAGGCTGCACCATGCCACAGCCCGGAGGCCAAAAATACGCAGAACAGCCCGAGATCAAGCCGGTTACGAAACCAGCCCTTACTGGTTGTCATCGGTGTAAAAATGTAGTCAAAGAGCCAGCGATTGAGCGTAATGTGCCAACGTCGCCACAGTTCAGGCAGGCTTTTGCTTAAAAAAGGATTATTGAAATTTTGCGGTAATTCGACGGCAAAAAGCCTGGCAGTGCCGATTGCCATCAAGCTGTAGCCCGCAAAGTCAGAAAACACCTGGGCGGCAAAAGCTGCTACTCCTATCCACAATGACAAGGAGTTATAGTCACCCGGGGCAGAAAAGGCTTTGGCAACGAGATTTTCTCCCAGAAACTCGCCGGCAAAAGCCTTCAGCGTATAGCCAAGCAAAAAGGCAAAACAACCACTGCTTAGCCAGTCTGGCGTTAGTTTCCTGGCTTTTTGCAGTTGCGGTAATAATTCTGAGGCTCGTGATATCGGGCCCGCAGCAACTTGCCCGAAAAAGCATACGAATAGCGAAAAATCGAGCAAGGACTCTGCAGGCGATACCCTGCGCCAATAGCAATCAAGCATGTAGCCAACACGCTGCAACGTCCAGTAAGAGATTCCCAATGGCAGAATCAGCTTTAGAACCGGCAAACTCTGCTCAAGACCCAGCGCACGTAATCCTTCGTTAGCAGAAACTGCGAAAAAACCAGCATACTTAAAAAAGCAAAGAGTGCCCAGACTGAAAGCCAGACTAACAAACAGCCACCGTTTACGATGACGATTATCGTCATCAAGTCTGGCAAATTGGTGGCTGATAAAATAGTCCAGCCAGGTACCGGCTAAAATCAACAACAGCAACTGCCAGTGCCATGAGCCAAAAAATATATAACTTGCAAACAGCAGTACGGTATTTTGGTAGGAGCGCACGCCTGGCCCAATCCAGTACAAAAGGAATACCAGTGGCAGGAAGAACAGAAACTCCACATTGGTGAAGCTCACTTCAGAACATCCTTTTTGTTAATATCGAGAAGAAACGACATCTCACCATCAAGGGCCGCTTTAGCCCACTTGATGTTGCCTGGTGGATTCACATGGTCAAGGTCAAGCATGAAATCATTATCATCGAGTAGAGATAATGTCATATCGAGTATTCGAACATCATTGTTTTCACCGTATTCAAACAGGTGTTCGGTAAATGGCTCTATGGTCTTCTTCAGGCCAACTGCGGTAATCGTATCGGGTTTTAAAGGGAACAACACAATGGTGAGATCCAGTTCATGTTGTTTAGCAAACGCTACAAACCGATCCAGCGCCTGCATGTCCCGGTCTGAAAGAAAACATTCGTGGCCGTTGTCGATGGTGTCATGCCAACGAACCAGCAAACCCTGAGACTCGCTTTCCGGCAAACCGCCAAGAACACTTACTCTGATAAAATTAGTGAAGCGGCCGAAGTTTTCCTTGATCGCAAAACGCATCCGAACCAATGCTGATTCAGAGAAAGCCTGACGCCATCGATTACGCACGAAATTACGGTTAAGGTCAGTCGAACCGTTACTTAGAAAATCGTTACGATAGTCGGTAATGCTCCAGCCATGGGTCACGACATTAGGTGCGTTGGCCGCCACAGTAGTCTCGGATGACGTCTCTTCACGACAAGTATCCCACCACGTGATGCCAAACATCAGATGTGACAGGGGCTCGAGAACCTTGCCGGAATCATCCTGTATCAGAGATTTAAGTCGATGGTGTAACAGCCACTCCATGGCTTCCACTTTTCCTGACTCAAGTGCCACCGCAGTGAGATTGATCGACTGATCACTAAGCCGGGCCAATTCTTGCCCCAACACATGAAAGGAGCGCCCGTGGCTGGAGCTTACAGCAAGAATGTTGGGAGTGACCTGCAGTTCCTTGAGACCATCCATGACCTGCAGCTTGGCGGGTTCGTTATGAATCTGGCGGAGTCCAATTTCGGCTGCCAGCAGGGCGAACACGATACCCGCAGTCAGAAGCCAAATTGATCGCCAGGAGTTCTTCATGATTGCTTGTTGATTTTAACATTCAGGCCGGTACAAGAGGTTGTTCAGTATATTACGAAAACTCTATTGAATTCAGTGAATTCCGCTGTTTTTCTACTAACCAATATACAAGCGATCTCAACTGTAATAAGTCTCACTCAAGGTTGCCTAGCTGATTTGCTGCTGCCCGAGACGACTATCAGGCACAACCACTGCAGCAGCACCGACGCACATAATCACCATCAATAGACTGAAACCGCCAAAACCGATACCGGAATACAGCCACCCGCCAACCACTGCTGCAACCATCCACCCAATACTCGCAATTGCACTGTTAAGCCCCATTACTACCCCCCGTACCGCAGTGGGCACATCCGCCAGGGCGGCCAACAAAGAGGGCCGGGCCAAGCCATTAAAAAAGGCGAAGAGACCACCTAATGCCACTGTGACGTTAATACCGGCAGGCCAGGAAAACCACGGCAGGGTCACTAGACCAGCTAGTACCACAGCAAATGCGAAACTAATGCGGCGATAGGGGAAACGGTCCGCCACCTGCCCACCAAAGATGGTCCCTGAAATATTACCCAGCGCAAAGACAATCAACGGCAAAGCAACTGCACTGACTGGCAAGGAATAAGTTGTGCGTAGATAGGACGCATAGTAAAAGGCGGCTAAACCAAAACAGACCCGCTCAAAAACCAGTGCAATGAACAACCTGACTACCGGGCCGGTCATCGCGTCACGCAAGCCAGGAGAGCCACTTTGTTTGCGAGAAAACTCTGAGCTTTTGCCATTACTGCGCAGCCCGAAGATCATTGCAACAAACGCCATGATTGACAGTCCTGCCAACACCAAATGCATACCACGCCAACCAATGGCCGCCCCCATAATTGCTGCACCAGGCACCCCAACCAGCAAGGTCAACGATTGGCCAGCCATGACATACCCCAACGCCCTTCCCTGATGTGAAACACTCGTCTGCACTGAAACCTCAGCCATGGCGGTGGCTGTAAAGGCCCCACAGCACAATCCCGCAATTATGGTGACTGTGACCAGCAAGGCATAATCGGGTACGTTTGCTACAGCCACCATGGTCAGGGCTAACAACACCGGGGATGCAAGAAGAAAGACTCGCCTCCCTATACGGTCAGACAATCGCCCGGCTATGTACGATGAAAGACCCCATGCAGTGGCCGTGATGCCGAACAAATTCGCGACAGCAGGCAAAGATACAGCAAGATCGCTGGCCATATCCGGCAGAAAGGGAGAGCGTGTACTGCCGGTTGACGTAGCGGCAAACATACCAATGCAGGCAGCCACAACCAATCCCCAGGGCAGTGCATTCCGAGTTGGCATAATCAGTTTTGTCTCTACCGTGCCTGCAATCTGCCAGACACAGCATTTAGCTGGCTTTAACGGTTGCCGTAACGAATATGTGATCGCTGTAGCCAATAACACTTAAATGCAACGGGTAATTTCAGAATCACATCCTATGTGGCGTATTCATGAGCTATGCTTGCCAGTGCCTGAATTACATAAGTTGATTTCCCACCATCCAACATACCGCAACCAAAGCTGACTCATTGGGCGAAAAACGCACTCCACCACCAACGTGGTTTCTGGCTATGTGCGCCGCTATTGCTCCGGTGGGATTGACTGTATTAACACCGACATTACCCATGATTCGGGATGATCTGTCTGCAACGAGTGGCGCTGTTCAACAGTTGTTGACAGTGTATATGATTACACTGGCAGGTGGACAACTGGTTTTCGGGCCGATCTCTGACAGGATTGGCAGGCGGCCATTGCTTTTGTTAGGTGCGCTGTTATTTAGTCTGAGCAGCCTTGTGGCACTGGTTATTAGTGGTGTTCAGATGTTGACATTATTACGTATTGTACAAGGCACGGGAGCAGCTGCCTGCATGGCAATGGGGCGGGCCATGGTGAATGACGCGTTTGAGCGTGAAGAAGCTGCCAGACAAATGTCCACCATTGCGATCGTACTCGCAATAGCGCCAGCGATGTCTCTAGCGTTTGGCGGGCTATTGGCTGAAAGCGCCGGTTGGCGTGGCACGATGCTGGTGCTCGGCATAGCCGGCATGGCGGTGTTCGTTTGCGGGTTATCGCAAGCCTCGGAAACCCACTTGCAGAGGCTCACAAGGATTGACTTACAGAGTATCTATAGGGCCTATCAGAACGTACTTGCGAATAGAATATTCCTGGGCTGGACAATGTGTAGTGGTATGCAGATCGGAATATTCTTTTCCCTGAACGGGTTCCTGGGTTATCAGTTCCTTCGTAATGGATATTCACTCACGGAATTCGGATTCTGGTTTGCCCTGACGCCTTTATGCTATTTACTGGGTAATGCATTTAACCGGTCCTGGTTTGTAAAACGCGGCATTGAGCGAGCAGCGATGACTGGATGCGTGATGAGCTTGATAGCGGTTCTGACTCTATTTATAACGCAGTATGCAGGGATGACGCATGCCCTGTCTCTCGCCCTGCCCTGCTGCCTGTTCGGTTTCAGCAACGGCATCGTTGTCGCTAATGCAACTATAGGTGCAATATCAGCATCAGGCCAGCACGCTGGCACAGGCACCGGGATTGTTGGCTCATGGCAGATGGCAACAGGTGGCATAGCAGGCGCCATTATTGTTGCTCTGGGAGGTGCGCAGCAATTTGACATTGCAAGTGGAGTGCTCATCGTGATGGCGATCGTGTCTGTACTGTCGATGCTATATGTTTTTCTACGCCGCAACGTACCAGCAGCATAATAAGACTTACTGTCAGAAAATATTTTTTAACATGAGTAAAACAGCATGCCGATAGAAAACACTTTCGAATGTCTTGATATTGAAATGACAGAAGATCGTGTGCTTCTTGTCACTCTCAATCGACCACATGCGGCTAACGCGTTTAATACGCAGATGGCCTGGGACCTGATTCATGTATTCGAACAGTTATCGGTGGAAGTCGAAAATACTCTCGCGGTCGTTGTAACCGGCTCAGGTGAGCGGGCGTTTTGCGCCGGTGGTGACCTGAAAGAACGCAACGGTATGACCGAAACTCAATGGCAGTCGCAGCATCGTGTGTACGAACGCATGGCACGGGCTGTACTTGCTTGCCCTATACCAACGTTGGGTGCAATTAACGGAGCCGCTTATGGGGGTGGCTGCGAGTTAGCCTGCGCTCTGGACATCTTGTACGTGGCTGACAACGCGAAATTTGCACAGACTGAAGTCAAGCTGGGAATCATACCGGGCGCAGGCGGCACTCAAACCCTGCCCCGTGCAATCGGTGAACGCCGTGCCAAGGAACTTATCCTCACGGGTCGTGCATTTTCAGCAATGGAGGCGCTTCAATGGGGTCTCGCTAATGAAGTGTTACCGCAAAATGAGTTGCTCCCGGCTACTTTGGCAACTGCCCGACAGATTGCCAACAATGCACCAATTGCTGTGCGCCAGGCATTACAGTCGGTTCGCAGGGGCTTGCAAATGAGCCTGGCTGATGGGCTGGCATTTGAAATTGAAGCCTATAACCGAACAATTCCAACCCATGACCGCCGGGAAGGCGTACTGGCATTCAATGAAAAACGAAGCCCTGAATTCAAGGGAGAATAAGCGTTAAACAGCTGGCGCACAGGCTGGGTCAACAAATACAACAAAAGTGTTTCGGCTCAGATCATCATCGTAGCCTGAAACCTCCATGACAGGAAGCTGTTCAGCGGCAGCCCATTCAAGAATCAAAGGTATTTTCCAGGCATTCTCCAATGCCCAGAACGGCACCATTACTAGCATGCGAATATTGTAAGTTTCGATTTCTCTTGCAAGGTATTCAAAATCCACAGCCGACTCGCGATAACGATTGGCAAGAGCGATAGTGGGGACCCGCAGATACTGATGCAGGATCTGGCCTTGATCGCTCCATATCACACCTTCCTCACGTTGTACCAGATTTACATTTGCCGGCTCGGCTGATTCTGTTTTAAAACATGCATCTACCAATTGCCGGACTGTGTTGTTGTTTTGTTTTGGACCAAGTGCCACTTGAAGCGGAAAATCCAGCATCCTGAGCATTTCCCTGTTGCGTTCCTGAACCAGAGAAACACTGGTAATTCCATGAATCTGGGCAATCGCGAACAGTACAAACAGTGTCAAACCAAA
>CALLOA010000194.1 GCA_938005265.1 uncultured Granulosicoccaceae bacterium | reverse complement strand
GATTGCCATGGCGACCGGATCAGCTAGCGCCAAGCCGCTCTCACCCTGGATTTCACGTACAGCTTTGAGTGCGTAATTATTGCAATCCATGGCAAGCTTTGCGCGCTCGGTGCCAAGCGCGTGGATTTCTGCAATCTCGTCATCATCCAGCGTGGCAGCACCACAACTGAGTTCCCAGCCAATCATCGTAATGGGCATGCCGGAATGAAATACCAGATGAGCTGCTTCCGGGTCGCACCAGATATTATATTCCGCAGCCGGTGTGACATTGCCATTGGTGCATGCGGCACCACCCATGACAAAACAATGCGCTACATTGTTTGCAAAGCCGGGATCCTGCTTTAAGGCATTGGCAATATTGGTTAGCGGGCCAAGTGTTACCAAGGTGAGTTGCTGCGGTTGTTTGTTAAACAAATCAACAAGCTTGGAAACAGCTGTCTGGCTTTCTGCTTTTCGCTGTGGTGCGGGGTAATTCATGTTGCCCATGCCATCGGCTCCGTGAAACCAATCGGCCACAGATGCTTCGCGTTTTAGCGGGGCCGCTGCTCCTTCATAGACCGGGCAAGCACTGCCGCAGACTTCCAGGGTGTACAGCGCGTTTCGGGTAGCCATGGCAACGGGCACATTGCCAGCCACGGTTGTAACCGCCTTGATTTCTACATCCGGCCATTGTGCGGCCATTATCAGTGCGACAGCATCATCAGATGCAGTATCGGTATCAATGACGAAGCGACGCATGGAATATTTAGCGGTTCGACAACAGGGCTAGAGCGACGACACCCAGCATGCTCAACGCCATCAATATGTTGATCAGACGTTGTTTTGATTCGCTGATAGCCAGGCGTTTCAGATTGACTCCGGCAGCCAGCCACAACAGGTGTATCGGTATCCAGATCGCATTGACGATAATCAGTTTGGTGAGTGTTTCGTAAACCGGATTATCCGCAGCATAGGCAAAACCGGTAAACAGGGTTGTGTTGACTGCATAGGCTTTGGGATTGATGATCTGCAATGCGATGCCGTTCATGATGCCTGGTGCGGATTTCGCCTCAATAAAAGCAATGCGTGAGCCCGCTGCCGCAATCCTGAATGCCAAGTAGCCAAGGTACAAGGCTGAGGCGATAAGTAAAACGTTACGTAGCAATGGCATCGATAGCATGATGCCGGCAAGCCCCGATATCACGGCAAAGGCGACCAGATTGGTACCGATAAACAGACCAATCAGGTAGCGTAAGCCGGGCTTGTAACCAAATGCCGAACCCACGCCTGCAGTTGACAGCACACCGGGGCCGGGTGTGATAAGCAGTAAAAATACGGCAGAAATGAAACCAAGCATGTTTGTTTTGCAGCGTTAAAGCGGTTGAACATCCAGTATGAATCGTCTTGATCGGCTGGTAAAACAAAGGCCGCTGTTTTCCTGGCTGAATAAATCACGTTCTTCCACCGCTACCAGCATGGTAAATTCGCTGGTCCCCAGCTCCACCGGCGTGCCTTCAAAAAATGCACGGCGACCAAAAAATTCTTCCTGGCGCCAGGTGATGCCTTCCGGTAATTCACCGATCAATTCAAAACGGTAGTCAAAGCGGTCGTCGCGCGGCTCGTTTTCGATTCGGGCTGTGAGAACTTCGTTATACACTTGATTCAGAACCGGCATGGCAAGCTCTCGTGTGTCAAAGTCCGGGCCGTCCGAATCAAGACAATCCAGCGCATTGTCTAACAGAAGATCGCAGCCACTGAGCGTAACTGCGGCAACTATCAGAACATGGGTTTTGATTGTGGCTGCTGTGCGGTGGTACATCCCGTTGTGCCCTGTTGCGTAGCTGAAGACAGCTAGTGTATCTCATCACAGCGGTACTGCGTGGGGCGGGTCCCGGCGTTACACTACAGCGGTAACGTTTGGTTACGGGGGCGGGCGAACACCGTGCCCCAGTAACGCCGTAGCTCCGCGTTTTCGCTGGCTGTGCAGGCGGCACCGAAGTGTGTGACATCCGGATTCATAAGGTTTTCACAATGTGAAGGACTATTCAGCCAGCCAGCGTGGACTTCCTCGGCACTCTCGTGACCCGCTGCAATATTCTCGGCGATAGTGCGGTACTGGTAGCCTCTTGCCAGTGCTCTATCCCAGACTTGCAAGCCATCAGACCCATTGTGGCTGAAGAAGTCTGCTTCAGCCATATCATCAGAATGTGCTTTTGCAGTATCTGACAGAACAGGGTGCAGGGTTAGCGGGGCAACAGCTGGAAATTTTTTACTGCCGCATCGTTGCGCTGTAGCACGGGCCTGGTTGGTCAGTGTTAATAAAACGTTGGCCAACGTTGTCTGTTCAGAGCTACAGCGAACAGCCGCGGGCACGGGAGCATTTGCCAAAACCGATTTCGAGAGTTTGCTGGCATTGGTATACGTGTGTGTTGTTAACGATGAGGTAGCAACCACAGTACTCCGTTCCCGGTTGCTGCCACAGGCAAGTAGCATAAATACCAGGAATAACAGCACGGTAAACTTGAGTGTATCCCGCGGTGTTGGCAACAGCCTATGGATTGTAAATGTGTGGTTCAACGTGATTCTTTATTTTTCCGCCGTTTTATCAGCTGTTCTTTTTTTATCAGGTGTTCTTTTTAGGATATTGCTTCAAGCCGGCAATACCTTGCTGCCGGGGATTGCTTGAAACCTTACTAGCCTGTCTTGCGAGTCAGTTTCACAAGCGACAGGTGCGGTTGCTCTTTCTGAATTTGCTGTTTTTCCACAGATGCCAGGCTTTCGTTCTGCGTTTTCTGGTTGCTATTGTTGTGCTGCTTGTCGGCTGCAGGGCTCTTAACTGCGGGCGTTGTCGGTCCACGTAATATCTGGCCACTTGCCTTTACCCTGACCTGTATTTTGTCTTGCGTATTTAGTGGCTCATAAAAGGTGTGTACAAACCCTACATAGCCACCCCTGCCGATGTTTCGTTCCTTTAAATTAGCGACATAGGCCGAGGCTGATTTTTCTATGAGCCTTTCACCGTTGAGCAGTATTTCAACACTCACTGCCTGTTCTTTGCCGTTATTGAGCGCCCATCCTTCTATACGATTGCAGGTCAGTCGCTGGATTTTTCCATGTGTGTAGGGTTTGTTTTCCCGATTCAGCTGCATCCGCGTGGCAAACAGCTGTCTGGCCACGTGGTAGAGCGCAGTATCTTCGCGGTTTATCGCCTGCGCACAGGCCAATTCGGTTTCGGTTAGCGCGCTTTTGGCATCTGAATGCGCCCCAGCATACTGATTCAGGGAAAGTACACGTAGTTTTTCGGAAAAACTCTTGTTAAATATTCTGACACTGTCGGCGTACTGCTCAGTTAGCCCGATAAACCCTATTGCTTCCAAAGGCATTTGTTCCAGGTAACGGCTTTGTACGTTCTGGTGTTCCGGGATATTGCAAAAGGCTTCAAAACTGCCGGTGAACCCCTGTTTGCTGCAAGCGGTGTAGTAGTGGGAAATGGTTCGTTCAACCGGTTCACGCAGGAATGTCACCAGTTGCGAGGCATCGAAAATCCGGCGATAGAATTTCACGGGTGCATGTGCCGACAGCATACGTATGCGTTTCGCGTTAAGGTGATTCTGGAACGAATAGTAGTCCTGTTCTGTATGCACCAGTGTGCGTACCACGTCCGATGAGTGGCGGCTGTCGCCATAGTCTGAGCAGACTCGGGATTTACCCCATCGCTTCATTGCCGCTTCACGGAAACTGGTTCCCGCGGTCTTGGGTATGTGGATAAAGAACAACGGCTTTTTTGCGGCCGGCATGACTAACCTGCTGTCAGATCAAGATAATCCAGCATGTTGCAATAAATTGACCACGCCGATCAGGTTTGCCGTATTTACCTGATACCGTGCGTAGCTCGGGTTTACGCCTTCTTGCTCTGGTAATAGAGGATTTGTGCTGACAGGATGGATAGCAGGCAATAGCCGAGGAAGTAGTAAAAGCCGGGGCCAACAACCGCATCAAAGCTGACTAGCCCCGTGTCTTCGCGAATACCTTTGGCAGCGAGGAAAGCGATAAAGATAGCGATGACGAATACATCCGCCATGGACCACTTACTCATATTGCTGCTGATCCACTGCATAGTGCTGCGGTATTGTTGTTTTAGTGGCAGCAGCGTAAACAGTGTCAGCAATCCTTTCACAAGCGGCACAATAACGCTAAAAAATACAATCATGACAGCCACCAGCGCATTGCCGCTGTCGAGCAAGTCCTGCACGGTGCCTAGAATGCTTCGGGTCTTGTGAAAGGCGTCAACCGTGCCTTCCACTTTCATGTTATCCAGCAGCATATTCGCCATATCGCCCATCAGGCCGAGTTTGGTCGGTGTTTCCTTGATGAACTGCTTGCCAAGTTCGACCAGTTTTGTTTTTTCGACAGTGCCGGACACCGTCAGCATTGGCTGGGTCAGACCGGGAATAAGTAACAGGTAGGCGGCCAGCAGAACTGCCAGCCCGAGAGGTTTTTGCATGGGTTTATGGTTACGCATTCAAGCCTGCTCAGTTGCTTCCGTCGTCGTCACGACGGGTCAGGCCTGGCAGTGGTATAAATTCGGCAATCCCTGCACTGACGATAAACAAAGCACCAATAAATTCCCTGGTACCAAACACTTCATTGGCAAGTAGTGCTGCTGAACCCACGCCGACCACCACTTCCATCATCAGAAGTATCGCAACGCGCCCCGGCTCAACATCGACAGCACCAAACAGCGTCAGAAGTATAGCAGGCAGATGCCACAAAACCGCGATTAACAGTGTCCATAGCAAGGCATCTGCAAAGGGTGCTGCGGGCAGTGCCTGCCAGCTGCGGCCGCCGGGAATCAGGGTGACGGTGATAAAGCACAAAGCAAACATCGCTAATGCCGGAAAGGCGACATCAAGTAACGGTAGCTCACGGGTTTTCTGGATGGAAACCGTTGCTACAGCCCAGAACATGCCGGCCAGCAATCCCATCCATTCGGCCACATCGGCAGGTTGTGGTATCAGCGTGCCGCTGTCATTGCCGAGAATGATCGACATGCCAATCATGCCGAGGGCGATGGTCAGCAGGCGCTGTGCGGTGATCGGTTCACCGAGGATCCACCGTGCCAGCAAAGTGCTCCATACCGGTGTCAGGTAGAACAGCAGAATTACGCGCGCGACATTGCCTCGCATCGCGCCCTCAGCGTAAAACGTACAGGTCAGGCCCCATGCCAGTGCGCATATCAGTAATGGCATGCCGCCCGTATAAATTCGACGGGTATGGCGCAAAGCATGTGGCAGCAACATCAATGCTGGCAGCGCCACACCCATGCCGACCAACCAGATCGTACCCTGGCCGAGTTCGTCAAGTTTGCGTAATGGAATCCACCAGGTTCCCCATATGAACGTGCTGGCGAAAATCGCCAATGACGGCAGATGAATGGCGCTACGACTGAACAACCGGGTATTTAGCCTTCTGTGGTGGCTGGTTTGGCAGCTGGTTTTTCTTCAACGAAATAGAGCACCAGCATGCCACTAAAGAACAGGATAAGTACCGACATGAGGCCCAGACGCGGGTCTTTGGTCAGGTAGGCTGTATAGCCGACCAGAATCGGCCCGATAACAGCGGCGGCCTTGCCAACCATGTTCAGAAAGCCGAAAAACTCTCCCCCGCGGTGCTGTGGAATCAGTTGGCTGAAGAGCGAACGACTCAGTGACTGGACGCAACCTTGAACCAGGCCGAGTACGCAGGCCAGTAAATAGAATTCAAAGCTTGTGTCCATGAAATAGGCGTAGGCTGTGGCGGCGACGTAGGTCCAGAGACCGATCCATAGTCCGGTTTTGGCGCTGTGGCGCTCCGCCAGCCGGCCGAACAACAAGGTGGCGGGGAAGCCGATGAATTGCACCAGCAGCAGTGCGATGATCAGGCTGTCCGCGGGTAATCCGATTGATAAGCCATAGTCCACCGCCATCTTGATAATGGTCGCGACACCATCAATGTAGAGCCAATAGGCTAGGAGAAACAGTGCGACATTGCGGTAAAGCGTGACGTTGCGGATAGTCTGGCGCAAGTCACCGAAGGCATTGCGAACCCGTGTACCAAGGCTTTCGTCTGCAGTTTCAGCATTGCCTTGGGCATCAAGTTTCGCCTGCGGTTCGTCAACCATGAATAAAATGGGCAGACTGAACACGGCCCACCAGATTCCCACACTGACAAACGACCATTTTACCGCAGCGGCGGCATCTGCCAGGCCGAAAAGCTCGGGTTTCAGGGTCATGACGACATTAAGCGCAAACAGGATACCGCCACCGAGGTAGCCGAGTGCGTAGCCCAGGGCCGACAGGCGATGGCGTTCCGACTCATCCGACACGATCACCAGCAGCGCATCATAGAAAACATTGGCTCCGGAGAACCCGATGATGCCAATCACGTAAAGTGCAATGGCGATGGGCCACATGCCTTTGGCAACAAAGAAAAACCCCACCGTTGCAAGGATGCCAGCGCAGGCAAAGGCTGCCAGCATACGCTTGCGAATACCGCCGCTATCGGCCAGCACACCCAGTATGGGTGCTGCCAGCACAATGATAAAACTTGCCAGCGAGTTGCCCATGCCGAGGTAGAAGGTGCTGGTGGTAGCCTCGGTGCCCGCACTCCAGTACTGTTTGAAGAACAGCGGAAAGAAGCCGGCCATCACCGTTGTGCCAAAAGCTGAATTGGCCCAGTCATACATGGCCCAGGCTCGCTGGCTACGTTGTTTGGATGCTGGCATTGATGTTTTTCGCAGTTGGGCTGAGGCAAGGTTAAAGGGCTGCTACGGGGCGTCAGAAGGGTGCGCGTCGAGTCGCTCTTTGTAGCGCTTCAGATCCTCCCACAGCTTGGCAGCACCGGTTTTGCCGAAAATTTTCTCGAAGTGGCGCGGGTGGACATAGCTCAGATCATGCATGGTGTTGGCATGGTAACGTGTTTTTAGAACATCCAATCCCTCGCCTTCCGCAATGCAGGATTCCAGCGGGTCATCCAGAAACTGCGGGTGCCAACCGACACGGTTATAGAAAGCCAGTGTGCCCTCTGCACGCGCAATGGCTATGCCTTGCAACGGTGGTGACAATTGCGGGAACAACTTGCCGCTCATGACCTCAGTCTCGAAATCATGCTCTTTCAGCTCCGGCTTGATGCGGCACATGCTATTGAAAATGTCGCTTTTCAAGCGCCGCTCCAGCGATGCGTAATTCTCGCCACTGACGATCCTTGCGGCATCCAGAATGGGGTCCAGGATCGTATCGTCACTATTGCTTGAGCCTGTTTCGTCGTTAGTCGCTGTCATGAGATTGAATGCAGGTATAATTCGTCAAAAACTTCAGCTGCCTATTGTACCTTCCCGATCGCAACACGCGACGGGCAGCTATTAAAGGGCAGGCAATGGCCTGAATGAGTCAACAGTTATCACCAAACGCAACGCCTGCCACCGCGCGATACTCCGTACTGCAGGCCAGATTACACTGGATGGTTGTTGTTCTGGTGCTGCTGCAGTTTTTGTTGCAGGGTGCGATGGTCGATACCATGGTGGCCGTACGTGCCGGTGATACACCCGGCGCTGGCGCTTACCTGCTGGCCAATCTGCACCTTTTGTCGGGGCTGGTTATAGGCTTTCTTATGGCCTTCCGGCTATATCTGAGGTTAGACGCATCCGCAAGTCGCTTCAAGGACCTGGCAGTTCAGGGCTCGCCTGGTTCTCTGGCGCTTGCGGCAACTGTCGTTCATGGTCTTTTTTACCTGCTATTGTTAACCATGCCGATAAGCGGGTTGTCAGCCTGGTATGAAGTTCCGGGTGCTGCATGGGTCCATGGTTGGCAGAAGATCGCATTGCTGGCGCTACTGTTGCTGCACATTGCTGCGGCTTTGTTGCACCTTTGCCTACTACGTGACGGTGTGTTTCAGAGAATACTGCGTGTGCGATAGTGCGGATAAAGCATTGGCTGATTGTTAAGCGGCAGCACGATTGCTAGAATCAACCGGTTAACGACAGACAGTTTTAACTAATTTATGGCATTTGGCCCTCGGGGGGCGAATGCATGACGCTTCAGGAGCAATCTTAGTGGCAGATACAGCCTCGATTAACACAAACGAAGATCAAGAGCATCAGTCAGCTTTCGTACGAACCTTTCTAATCGTACTCGCGGCGCTGATCTTGTTTACCCTGTTTTGCATGGTTATGGGGCGTATTCTGGGTGCCCAGGCCAAGGGTGTAGAAGGCGACCCGATACTCAAGGCAGACATCGCCAACCGGCTTGCGCCAGTGGGAAGCGTTCGCACCACCGCCGATGCCGATGCTGATGGCGGGGCAGCAGCCACTCAGGTGGCTGCCGTGCAAAGTGGTGAAGAAATCGTTCAAGGTGTGTGTGCTGCCTGCCATATCTCCGGGGTCGGAGGAGCGCCGCTACTTGACGATGAGGCTGCCTGGGCAAGTCGTCGCGAAGCGGGGCTGGATGCACTGACAGCCAGCGTTATCAATGGTAAAGGTGCTATGCCGGCACGGGCAGGAACCCAGCTCAGCGATGATGAGTTGCGTCGTGCAGTGGCAGCCATGGCGGGTATCGAGATTGAAGA
>CALLOA010000193.1 GCA_938005265.1 uncultured Granulosicoccaceae bacterium | reverse complement strand
CTTCGAAAATGGTGGTCAGACTTTTATTGACCAACTTCACTATGTACCGAATAAGGGTTACTACGCTGGCCACCCTAACCCCATTCGCGGTGACAAGAGCAATACGTTGAACCCTGACGATCCGCAATCGCCTGTTGAAGTAGCTGCTAATCCTGTCGAATGTGAATATAAAGAACCTGGTGCGGACGGCTCGATCGCCACCTTCCCGGCCTCAACAAACGGCATTGCCGAATACACAGCGAGCAATTTCGGTAATGCGATGAACGGTGACCTGTTGTTAACCGGATTCGATAAAGCGCTTTACCGTGTAGTACTGAACAATTCGGGCACTAAAGCGGTATCAAAATCGAAATTGATTAATAATGTTGGTAAATCGCCGCTGGACGTTGTGGCCCAGGGTGATGGCGATATTTTTCCGGGTACGATCTGGATGGTGGATAATATTTCAAACACCGTTTTCGTGTTTGAACCGGCAGATTACCAGTAACCTGGAAATTACTCGATCTATTCCACATCGTTGAGCCACAAATGATGAAAAGCCGGAGCTGCAGTGCCTGGTTGTTTGTCACTAAATTGAACTGCTAGACACTCAAGTACTGAATTATTTCGCGGTAGAGGCCGATAGTTGTTTCTGTAATGTTCAGATTTCAACGTTGGAGTAGGCCCTTCATGGTAACCGACACATTCTTTGCGGGAATTGTCAGACAGGCTCACCGTTTGCCGGCAGTAGCTTTTGCCAGTGTTTTTTTGGCGGCCTGTGGCGGCGGCGGTGGTGGCAATGCCGAACAAGGTGTGGACGGCACTGATCCGGCATTGGTCATACCTCCAGCAAACCTGATCGCCTTGCCAGCCCATCGTGGCCTGGAGCCTTCCATAGCGCTGGCCAACAACGGCTTCAACGATGACCATTTCGCCGGAGCTGGCGCCTGCAGTACTTGCCACAATGATGAGGCCGCTGAAGGTGATAAGGTCATGGTTGATTCCATGGGGCGGGATCTGTCCATTGGCAAAGCCTGGGAGTCCAGCACCATGGCCAATGCCGCGCGTGACCCCTATTGGCATGCCGTAGTAGCTGCCGAGCTGGATCGCTTCCCGACTGCCGAACGCGAAATCAACGAAACCTGTACCCGTTGTCATGCTCCCATGGCAAATGATCTGGCGCGCAAGGAAGGCTTTGATATCCAGATATTCGATACCGGTTCTGTTGAAGATGGCACCTTTGTCCAGGGCTTTATCAGTAGAGATGCTGATGATGCTACCTTCAATCACGCGATGGACGGTGTCAGTTGCAGCCTGTGTCACCAGATAGCGGATGACGGTAACCTTGGTACGTTCGAAAGTATGACGGGTGGTTACACGGTACTCTTCAGCCCGGTTAAGGATGAGCGACCAGCCTATGGTCAGTATGCTGACCCGGATGTCGGTTATATGAAAACCCAGGTTGAATTTACCCCCGTTGGCAGTGGTCATATCAGTACATCAGAAACCTGTGCAACTTGCCATAACCTGAACACCACGCCATTGAATGAGGCCGGAGAGCATGTTGAGGGAGTCTCCCACTTTGCTGAACAGGCGACGTTCACTGAGTGGCAGAATAGTGATTACCGAAATGGCGGGCCGCAGCAAGCCCAATGTCAGACCTGTCATATGCCACGTGCTGATCAGGATGTATCAATTGCATCAGCCGGTACGGCACCGCCACGCCCGAATTTCGCGGAGCACTCATTCCTTGCTGCAAACACGGTTATGCAGCAGATGATGGATGATTACCGAACCCAGTTGGGTGTCCCGGAAGGCGTTGATTTTCAGGAATCCATCGCCCGTAACCGAGCTTTTCTTGCGGAGTCTGCAGATGTCATCATCAACAATACCGCTGTGGACGGAGATAATCTGGTTGTTGATGTGCAAGTGATTAACCACGCTGGACACAAACTGCCCAGTGGTTACCACTCGCGGCGTGCCGTAGTGCATGTGCTGGTAACCGATGCGAACGGTCAATTAATCTATGAAAACGGCAAGGTTAACGCCGACGGCAGTATTGACGGCGTTGCAGACGATACTAATCCGCACGTTTTTGAGCCTCACCATAACGTTATCACTGATGCCACACAGGTTCAGGTGTACCAGGCCATCACCGGCGATGCAAACGGTGATCTGACGCATTCCCTGTTGGCTGCAACGCATTTCCTGAAAGACAACCGCCTGACACCTGTTGGTTTTGACAAGAACGCAGTACCAGACGATGTAGCCGTCGCCGGGCTGGCGACCGGGGATGAAAATTTCAATCAGGGTACGGATTTATTGCAGTACCACATTCCAGTGAACGGTGGAGTAGCACCGTACAATGTAGTGGTCGAGTTGTTGTATCAGCCTTTCGGTTATGGTCATCTGCAGGATTTATTCACCCGTTCAGATGAAATCGACCAGGTAGATCAGTTCCGTACTATTTACGAAAACACAACCTTGCGGTTTGAAACTCTGGCTTCTGATTTCGCCACCACCAATTAGTCACACATCGGGGCCACCGGCTAAACGGTGGTTCGACGGTAACATTTTGTTACTTAACCCGGCTCTTTGCCGGATTGCAAGGTTTGTAGGCCGGAACCTTGCGATTGTGAATTAACAGATGTTGCGGATGTTGACTATACTGCCTTTAAGCGTTCAGCCAGCGCGACCGGCCTTGCTGGCCGGGCAGCAACTTGATAGAAGCTGACAGCACATTGGGAATCCTGCGGGAACCAATGGCCTGGCACCGCAATCAAAGCAAGTTCCAAAGCGAAAGCAGAAAAAGGCTGATACAACCATGGAGTCGAACCGACATGCCCACTAGAACTACTGCGATGCCTGCGTCGACAGCTAAATTCGTGACGCGAATTGCGTTGTTGGTTGTTGCGGCAACTATGGCAATGCTTACGTCAGTGGCGGCTCTGGCACAACAGTTGGGCGGTCTGGAATACCGCATCGGGCCCGAAGATGTGCTGCATATTTCGGTCTGGAAAGATGAAGACCTGGATCGCGAAGTGCTGGTGCGCCCCGACGGTGGCATTTCGTTTCCGCTGGTCGGAGATATCCAGGTGTCTGGCCGGACTCCACTGGAGGTTCAGGATGAAATCCGCAGTCGTCTGGCGCGTTACGTACCTGACGCTGAAGTAACCGTATCGGTTGAGAAAATCTCCGGCTACACAATATTTGTACTGGGCGAAGTCAACGAGCCCGGGCAACATACCTTGGGCCGCTACGTTGATGTGGTTCAAGCGTTGACTCTGGCTGGTGGCACGACACCGTATGCATCGGAAAGTAAAATCCGGGTTCTACGCCGTCAAGACGGCCGCGAAGTCGTATACAGCGTAAATTTCAGTGACATAAAGCGCGGTCGCAAGCTTCAGCAAAACATAATTTTGCAAAGCGGCGATGTTGTCGTGGTACCTTAAGCAGCCCTAATCCTGACTCAGGCCCGGAACGTGTCCACGACTTCCGAATCAGTTCGATACCGCTGCCCGTGTGGTGACGACAAGTTGGATAACTTTGCAAATCTTGCCGGCAGCGTTGCCTGGCTTTCAAGACTTTTCAATAATGTCTCGCGGTTTGGCGAAGACGTCTGTCGCCGTGGGAAAGACGTCTTCTGTCGTAGCAAGAACGCTTTGTGCGTCACACTGCCGCTTGCTTCCCTGTTGTTGGCAGGTTTGGCAAACGCTGATGTTTGGGTGTTTGAGCCTTCCATTGGTCTTGACCAGCGTATTGATAGCAACTTCAGAATCGACCCGTTTCGTGAGCGTGGAGTCGCTGCCACCCGTGCCGTTGCTTCCGGCGAACTCAGTCGCGAGAATAAAACGTTCGCATTTCGCGGGCAGGCGCGAGTTGATGCTTTACTCGCCGTCAATGAAGATACCAATGATGAACTTTCATCAAACCAGATAGTTTTTCTGGACGCGAAACGTCTGCGTCCACGTTCGGCCTATGGAATCACCTTTTCATTCAGGCGCGATACACCGAGCCGCGATATTTCTGCAGATATTACCGACCTCAGCCAGACCGCTTCAGATACGGGCGCGAGTGTAACGCAGGATGAAAATGTATCGCGCAGGCGTTTTGTTGTTAATCCCGAGTATTCTTACAAACTCTCGCGGCTGTCTGAAATTTCCTTTGGATTTACCTACACGGATGTCAGTCATGGTTTGCCGTCAGTGCAGGACGCCATTGATCGCCAGGTTCAGGCAATTATTGCCAATGAAAACGCGCCGCAGGAAGTCAGGGAGACGCTGCAGAATCTGGGTCGACCTGCGGAAATCAATGATATAGGCCGCTTTACCATTGCCGATGAGCTGGATGATTTTACCGAGAGTCTTATTGAGATTAACTACCGACGCCAGCTATCGCGCATAGATACTTTCAGCTCACTGGTATCATTCAGTGCCTTTGAGGCCCAGTCGGAGGTTGTGGACGCTATTGAAGCAGACAGAAACCCCGATCCTCGCCAGGAGAATATTCTCAGAAATCCAAGGGTTGCGACCACGGTCGACACTATAAGGCTGGTGCTCGGTTATGAGCGATTATTTTCACCCACACTGACCGGTGGTATACAAGTCGGGTACTTCACGGCAGATTCTGATGCGTTTGGTGAGCAGACTAGTAATGACGGCTACACGGCAGTACTCAGTGCCAGGAAAAATGCCGGTATCCACCAGTTCAGTGGCAGATTCGGTATAGAAATCTTTCCGAGTGACATCGGGGACGTTGTCGAGTCACTGGAAGCGATTGGTGACTATGAGCGTCAAATTACGCGGCTTGCAACTTTTAATTTCAGAATGCGTGCATTTGAGCCGGATGCAGTCAGCGACAACAACAACTCGGATCGCTTTGCGCGGCGATTCTTCAGCATGGAACCAAAGATCATCTGGGGCTTCAAGCGTGGCTGGACTGCGGCCGGTGCTTACCGCTACCGTCGTCAGAAGAGTCAGGCCGAAACACAGTCAGGTGAAAGCCATGCTCTGCTGTTCTCGATCAACTACTCGCCACCCTCGGCAATTGCTGATGCACGACGTGCAGGCGGTATCACCAATGAATAACGGCCTGGCAGTCATTAATTCTTCATCAGAGTAATCGTTAGCGATCAATCCGTGGTGATCACTGGGTAGAGTCTTCCGATACCACGGTGCTGGTGGTGGAAAGTTTTTCCGAATCAAGGCTTTCATGCCGCAGGATTTCAACTATCTTCGCGCTTCGCGGATCAACCACAGCTAACCCTGACTCGTATCGTGCCTTCAGTGGGTAGAGTTCAACGTCTGCCAGTTTGCGGCCGTTTTTTACCAGCAGCTTCTCTACCGTTTTCAACAAGTCGCGCTCTTCAAGAGATTCCTGTGTCATCTGAGCAACACGCAACAGCTCGGCGGATTCATCAAGGCTCAGGTACTGATCATTGCGTTCGCGAATTTCCGGGAAATCGTTAAAAATCGATTCCAGATAGACGCCGTAGGATTCGCGATCGAAGGGTTCTGTATAAACATGTACCGGGAGTTTGTCACCGAAATTGCTCAAGGGCTGTGGCTCAATACCCTTGGCTCGCAAAGTTTCACTGGCGCTACGGTATTCAGACAGTGTCACAGTACCAAAGCGCGCATCAGCATAAACCAGTGCCACCACCCGTTGGTTGTAAGTCGTATAAACGCCATACAAAAGGGCTGCAACCTGAATGCTGGCGATCACACTCATATCGAACACCAGACTTGGTTTTCCCCGCTTGAATAACAATAACGTCAACAACGGCCCCAGCACCAAATCGACCATGGCAACCAGTTTTACGCCCTGCCAACCGCCATCCATAAAGAAAAGATCGCCGGGTATCCAGATAAAATAAAGTACGGCAATAAATGAAAGGAAAACAAGCAGGCTTAAAGCCAGGTGAATTGCGGATGCAGAAAAACGATTGATCTTCATGTAACTGGGCCAAAAAGCAGATTCATTGATTGGTGGGGTGTACGATACCCACCCATTCAACGAGCAAAGCTCAGGCCACTTTTACAACACTTTTTTGCTTCAGGTCAGCGCCGGGATTGACTGAAGATTAACTATTTACCTGCCAGCAGAAGAAATTCCATAAGTGCTTTTTGGGCATGCAATCGATTGCCGGCTTCCTCCCAAATGACACTTTGCCGACCATCCAGAACTGCGGCTGATACTTCCTCACCGCGGTGTGCGGGCAGGCAGTGCATAAACAGCGCATCACTGTTGGCCAGAGCCATGAGCTCCGGTGTCACGCAGTATGCTGCAAAAGCTTCCTTTCTGATCAGTTGTTCTGCTTCCTGACCCATTGAGGACCAGACATCAGTAACTACCAGATCAGCCCCTTTGCAAGCATCTGCGGGTGTCCCCACAATACTTACGTGATCACCGGCCTGGCTCACCAGCTCGGCATCCGGTTCGTAGCCGGTCGGGCAGGCTATGCGTAGATGGTAGCCCAGCAGTTTCGCTGTAATAATGTAGGAGTTACAGACATTATTACCATCACCCACCCATGCAACCTGCTTACCCATGATATCGCCGCGATGGTGAAAAAAGGTTTGCATGTCTGCGAGTAGCTGGCAGGGGTGGCAGTAATCAGTCAGTCCGTTGATCACCGGGATGCTGGAATAGGATGCAAAATTCGCCATAGCGCGTTGCGAAAATGTCCTGATAACGATCAGATCAACCATTTCGGACAGCACACGCGCCGTATCCTCCAGCGGTTCTCCACGCCCCAGGTGAGTGTCGTTGGGCGATAGATAGATCGCATGACCTCCCAACTGGGTCATGCCGGTTTCAAACGAGACACGCGTGCGAGTTGATGATTTTTCAAAAATCATTGCCAGCGTTTTACCGGCTAGCGGCGAATAGGGCTCGCCCTGTTGTGTCTTTGTTTTCAGTTCCTGGGCACGTTTGATCAGCTGCCGGAACTCATCTGCCGTGAGATCGTTTTCGATGAGGTAGTGGCGCAATGTCATGCGGGTTCGGCCACCGCAGTGTTTTTTTCTAAGAATCTGATAACCATTGACCCGAGGCGGTCTGCAAGATCATCTGCTTCTGCATCGGACAGAATATAGGGTGGCAAAATACGGGCGACCGAGTCGGCTGTGACGGTAATCAGAACACCCTCTTGCATAGCCATTTTCATCAATTCGCCACAGGGAGTATCCAGCTCAATGCCGATCATCAGGCCGCGCCCGCGAATAGATACGACGCCGGGGGAATTTTCGAGCTTGCTTTTCAATCGTTCACTAATCCGATTGCCCAGCTCGCCGGCACGCGCAACCAGGTTTCCCGATTTCAACTGTTCAATCACGCTGAGTGCAGCCCGGCAGGCCAGCGGGTTACCACCGAAGGTAGTTCCATGGCTGCCAGGTTGAATAAGATCTGCTGCTGCACCGTGGGCCAGACAGGCGCCAATCGGTACACCATTGCCGAGTGCCTTGGCTACAGCCATAACGTCTGGAACAACATTTTCATGCTGGTGCGCAAACCATTTTCCGGTACGGCCCATGCCGGTTTGCACTTCATCAACCATCATCAGCCAATTATTCTGATCACACAGTTCACGCACAGCACTCATGTAACCTTGCTGGGCCGGATTCACCCCGCCTTCTCCCTGAATAGGCTCAAACATCACAGCGGCAACGTTTTTGTTGGTCGCTGCTATTTTCTCCAGCGCTTCCAGATCCGAAAAAGGAGCGCGTACGAAGCCCGGTACCAGAGGCTCAAAGCCTGCCTGGATCTTGCGGTTACCTGTGGCAGTCAGTGTCGCCAGCGTTCGGCCGTGAAACGCATTGTCCATGACAATGATCGAAGGATTTTCGATGCCGGCTTTGCGTCCGTGCAAGCGCGCAACCTTTATACAGGCTTCGTTGGCTTCAGCGCCTGAATTACAGAAAAAAACCTTATCCATGCCAGCGATTTCGCACAGTTCAGTGCCCAGCTGTTCCTGTACGGGGATGGTGTAATAATTCGAACAATGAAGAAGGGTGGTAGCTTGATCTGCAATCGCTTCAGCAATAGGCCGATTGCTGTGTCCCAGAGCGCATACGGCAATTCCGCCATGAGCATCGAGATATTTCTTGCCGTCCACATCCCAGAGCCAGACACCTTCGCCGCGTTCTATGGCTACAGGTAAACGTCCGTAAGAGGACATTACAGAAGACGTGTTGGCAGTGGTCGCGTGCTCTGGGCTCATATTGTCATCCTTTGGGAAGCATCCCTAAGCTTGAGTAAACATTGTCCGGTTTTGTGCCTGCTGGCAGCCGAATAGACTAATTGGCAGGTCCGCCTGAAAATAATGGCGGAACAGACTGTATAAACATCGGTCAGTCATAGTAGTACAATGCGTGTTGATAGCCAATCGCTGAATTACTGTGAGCCCGGCAAGAGGTATTTTGCAAGCTGGTTCTCATTGTGTGTTGCGGATGCGACGCAGCTGGATAGCGGGAAAATTGATTTACCCTATTCCTTGAAAGCGCAAATCAAGTATCCTCACGTATATATGACTAACCTATACAGCTTTATATAACGAAATTAACCAAATCACTGTTTTAACCAAATCGCTAGTTCCGGCTCGCTTGGCTAGGTCGGAATAATTCTTAACACTGATAATATTCGCCTGCATGCAATGCTGGCGACAGACACGCTAAACGGAGCAAACATGGCCTTTGAATTCGCTGATCTACCTTATGACTACACAGCGCTGGAGCCCCATATCGATGCGCAAACGATGGAAATTCATTACGATCGTCACCATCGTGCCTACTACACTAATTTTACCGGTGCCGTAGATGGCACGCCGATGGCTGATCAGACCCTTGAACAGGTTTGTGCTTCCATTACAGCTGACTCTCCTCCGGCGGTACGCAACAACGGTGGTGGCTACTACAACCACAATATTTACTGGAACTCCATGTGTGATGGTGGCAGCAGTCCTGATGCCGCTCTTTCCTCAGCCATAGACAGCGCTTTCGGCTCGATGGATGAGTTGAAGAAGCAACTGACACAAGCCGGTATGACTCGTTTCGGTTCAGGTTTTGCCTGGCTGATCGTGCAAGGTGGCAAGCTGGTCATCACGTCCACACCCAACCAGGACAACCCGTTGATGCCGGTAGCTGATCAGCAAGGCACACCGCTACTGGGTCTGGATGTCTGGGAGCACGCTTACTATCTCAAGTATCAGAACAAACGCCCGGACTACATAGAGCAATGGTTCAATGTAGTTGACTGGGCGAAGGTGTCTGAGCGTCTTGCTGCAGCCAGTTAGTCAGCACCAGCAATATCCATGAAGGCGGGCAACTGGCCTGCCTTCAGCAATTGCTACCATTGACAAGAAAAATGCTTGATTGAGCCGTTAAACAAGATGCTCAAGTACAAGATGTTCAAGTTTTTTAACGGTTTAAAGAATACACAGGAGAACAAGAATGGAAGTAGTCGATCGAATCAAAGATCAGGTAGAGTCCAATCCGGTTATTATCTACATGAAAGGCACGCCTCAGATGCCCATGTGTGGTTTTTCGAGCCGCGCCTCCGAGGCATTGAAACAGTGCGAGAAAGAATTTGCCTACGTCAACATCATTGCTGATCCTGAAGTGCACGAAAACCTGCCGCGCTTTTCAGAGTGGCCGACTTTCCCGCAGTTGTTTATAAAGGGTGAATTGGTTGGGGGCTGCGACATCATGATGGAGCTGGCAGCCAATGGCGAGTTGAAAAAAATGATCGACGAAGCAACGGCTGACTCGTAGTTTTTTCAGTGCTGACGTTTAGATTTGAATGGGTTTGCCTGGTTTGTTCCGGGTGCCTGGCGTAATCCGTGTGCTCGGCGCATTCCGTGTGGTTAGCCCGGGCGGTTGGGAAAATCAGCCGCTTTCATCTGCCAACAACTCAGCTATTCAACTCTTCCCATCGATTGACAACATTGCAGAACAACTCAGCGGTCTGGCGCGTATCGTAGATAGCTGAATGGGCTTTTTCGCTATTCCAACCCAGTCCTGATTTGTCCGCAGCGCGTGACAAAACCGTTTGACCGTAGGCCAGACCTCCCAGAGACACTGTGTCAAGGCAACTGAAAGGGTGAAAAGGGTTGCGTTTGGCGCCGCAACGTTCAACAGTTGCGTTCAGGAATTTCAAGTCAAAGAAGGCGTTGTGGCCGACTAGAATAGCCCGTGTACAGCCCGTATCCTTTACTTCCTGGCGGATGGGATTGAATATGTATTTTAGTGCTTCGATTTCCGTTCTTGCGGCTCGAAGCGGGTGCCAGGGATCAATGCCATTAATCTGTAGTGATTTTTCTTCGATATTGGCGCCGTCAAAGGGCTGCACGTGTGTGCTGACCGCTGTCGACGTGACCAGTCGGTTGTCGCCTTCTACGCGAATCAGCACGGCTGCGATTTCCAGCAATGCATCATTTTTTTCATCAAAGCCGCCGGTTTCAAGATCTACCACCACAGGCAGGTATCCGCGAAACCTGTCGGCGATCCTGAAAGGCTTACCAGGCTCGTACATAGTGAAAGAATTTTCTTGAACGTGCAGTGGAAGACAAGGGCATTAAAAGAAGTTCGAAGATTTAAACTTGCTCAACACTAGCACAAGTTGATGCCACGGCCGTACCAATTTTCTGGCGCTACGGTTAAAAACAGGAAGACAACAGCCTTGCTTTGGATATTTGGACAATTTTTGAAAATAGCCCTGCTTACTGGCAAGCCCTATGAGGTGCCTGGTGATCCTGCTACGCTGCGGCTTGCTGTTCTGTGTTCTTTTGTCACCCATGTGATTGCCATCTGGGGTATCTACACGCCAAGTGCCGTTATTATTCAAGCAGTGCTGGATCTGGTGATGTCAGGGGCGGCCCTCTATATTGGCCTTTCAGTTGTTGGCAAGGTAGAACGCTTTGTGCAATCCTACGCGGCATTGTGCGGGGCAAGTGCCATCCTGAATCTGGCGTTCATCCCGGTGATCTATGCCAGCCTTGATGCTCAGGTGGCAAATTCTGAACCTTCAGCCTTCGTCAGTTTTGCGACATTCTTTTTTCTGGTATGGAGTATTTCCATTGTGGCGCGCGTAGTACGTTTCAGTTTTGAGACAAACATACCGGTCAGTATTCTGGTTTCTTTGGGTTACCTGATGATGGCGCGGCTGGTCTACAGTTTTGTGTTTCCGTTCTGAAAGTGTTCGAAATTGTGGCTGTTTGTATTGTCAGCTCGTCAACCCATTTCGGCAGTAAAATTCAACATTGCAAATCAAATCAAAAGGATCGTGCAATGTTTTGAATTCATGCTATAAACTTTGAGTACAATTGCGTTTAGATACGTAATCCTGACAATTTGAACAGGCTGATTGATAAGCTCCGCTGGCATGGCATTGAATCCGATCAATATACTGAAAAGGAAGAAAGGTCAGTCTGGCCATGCCAAAGCGTCCGATGGATCAACTGGCTTGGTTGCGGGTTATCTTCGTGCTAAGAACTCTCCTGCTGTAATGGCCTCAAGAGATGCCGTGCGGAAACGTCGCGAAAAGCAATCCGCTGATGGTCGCGTTTTCAGTCATATTGATGGCGATTCACACAGCCGTGCGACCGAGGGCGCTGGTGATTCGCGTGGATTTTCACAGGACGCGCGAGACGCGGCCTCGATCCCCGGCAGTCGTGCCTCTTCTACCGGCAGAACCTCAACGCCCGAGCGAAGTAGCAATGGCGCTACTGCGAACCAGCCGGGCCCGGCCGACATCATGGTGCCGCTACAGATAGGGCGATATACCATCGGTGGCAAGTTGGGTAGTGGCACTTGTGGAGTTGTTCACAAGGCGTTGGACACGGTTCTGGATCGTGAGGTGGCGATTAAACTGTCACCGATCGGCGAGCCACATCTGTCTACCGGCAAGGTGCCGGGCGCGCAGCGAGCCTACCAGACAGAAATATTCGCTGCAGGCAGGCTACGTCATCCAAACATCGTTACTGTGCATGACGCCGGGCAGTTCGAAGATCTGAATTTTCTGGTGATGGAGTCTATACGTGGTAAAACGCTCAAGCACTACGGGAAAGGCCAGAAATTGTTGCCCTTGCACCGGGCGCTGGATGCGATTATCGACTGCTGTAAAGCGCTTGATTATTCGCATAAACAAGGTATTTTGCACCGTGATATCAAACCGGCAAACATCATGATTGCCGACAATGAGGCTGTTAAGCTGCTGGACTTTGGTATCGCCGTAGGATTAGTCGAAGACGGTGGCCTCAATAATAAAGGGCCAACACTGGGCACCCCTAATTACATGTCGCCTGAGCAGATTCTGGGCAAGCCTTTAGGTCCGGCCAGTGATTTTTATTCGCTGGCAACCGTTCTTTTCGAACTCGTGACCGGTAAACAGCTCTTCAGGGCCAAGAAGGTTAAAGATCTGTTTCGTACTGTTGTACACGAAGAAGCACCAAAAGTACTGGATTTTCGCCCTGACTTGCCAGCAGAGTTTTCGAAGATTATCGAGAAAGCCCTGCTCAAAAAACCTGAACGAAGGTATCAATCAGGTGCAGAGCTGATCGCAGACCTGGCTCCGTTCGTTGAAGAATTCCGCGATTACGGCAGCCACACACCGGAACAGCTGGCAATGGTTCATCGTTGCAGCAATCTGGCCTTTTTTCAGGGATTCCCCGAACGGGATGTTATGCGGGTGCTGGATGAAGCGACGATCAGGGAGGTGGGCGTTGGTGATGAACTTCTGGGCGGTGGAAATATCGAGCGGCGCTTGTTGATACTGGCTGATGGTCTCGTCAAGGAATACAAAGAGGGTAAATTAAGGAAACTGTTTGTGCCCGGCGACAGTCTTGGCGAAATGGGATTTGTTCAGGGTAATAGAACCGACTCACAATTTATGGCAGCAAGCAGCGTTCGCCTGGTTGAATTATGTGCAGCTGCGTTATCAGAATTGCCTGCCGAGCTGCATTTGCGTGTTTACAAAAAAGTATCCGGAATTTTGGTTGATGAGGTTGCCACTGGTGGTAGCTCCCGCCTGGCTCTGGATATCCAACTTTAAGCACGTTGGCTTTAGATACCCCTGAGGATGATTCGATAGGGGTACTCTATTTTTTATACACCTCGCTTTCCCGGTACTCGTTCAGGCCCGGTACTCGCTCAGGTATTCGGCTTTTTAAAAATTCGCCTTTTTAAATTACTTCGCATTTAAAGCCCGCGATTACTTCTCCATCAGTTTTCGTTCCCATTGCAGGGAAGAATCCACGATCTTGTCGAGGTCGTCAAATTGTGGTTTCCAGTCCAGCGTCTGGTGAATCTTATCTACACCGGCAATTAGTGAAGGCGGATCGCCGGCTCTTCTTGGTTGTTCGACGACGTTGATTTTTTCACCGTGGATCCTGTCGATCGAATCCACTACCTGCCGTACACTGAATCCTTTGCCATAACCACAGTTCAGCAACGTCGATTTACCGCCGTTTCGCAGATAGTCGAGCGCTGAGAGATGAGCGGATGCAAGATCGCTTACATGTATGTAGTCGCGCACGCCAGTACCGTCAGGTGTCGGGTAGTCGGTTCCAAATATGGTGAGCTGCTCGCGTTTGCCCAATGCTACTTCTGCAGCCACTTTAATCAACAAGGTGGCATTTTTTGTTGATTGGCCTATTTTGCCGTCAGGGTCGCTACCCGCTACATTGAAGTAACGCAGAATAACGTGCTTCATATCGCAGGCTTCTGACAAGTCATGAAGCATGTGTTCCGACATCAGTTTTGACATGCCGTAGGGGTTAATTGGTGCGGTTGCTGTGGTCTCGATGCAGGGTGAGGTATCGTCTTGCGGGATGCCATAGGTTGCGGCCGTGGATGAGAATATAAAATTACGGATATCAGCGTTCTGGCAGCATTCAAGCAGGTTGCGGGTAGCCGCGGTGTTGTTACGATAATATTTCAGCGGGTTCTCGACACTCTCAGGCACAATGGTGTGAGCTGCGAAATGCATAACTGTGTCGACCTCGTGGTCCTGCAGAATCTTCTCAACCAGCGCGGTATCAGCAGTATTGCCTTCGATCAGTTCGCCGAACAGTACCGCATCCCGATTACCGGTTGACAGGTCGTCCAGCACGACAACGCGCTCACCGCGTTCGCCCAGCAGTTTTACTACGTGGCTTCCGATGTACCCGGCCCCGCCTGTCACCAATATTGAAGATTTAGCCAATTTCTTTTTCCCCTTGTACTGATTTTTGATCGATAGTTGCGAAGTATTGCGCCTGCGGCCGCTGAGTCAGCAGCCAACCGCTGAGTCAGCAGCCAAATCAACCCTGATTGTCTTCTTCGAATTGTTTATGGAGCTTGATCACCTTGCTGTGGCGATCTCTTAATTTGATGTTGATCAGCTCCACGAGTATTGAGAATGCCATGGCAAAGTAGATATAACCTTTCGGCACGTGGAATTCCAGTCCTTCACCAATTAGTGCCATCCCCACCATAATCAGGAAAGACAGAGCCAGTATTTTGATGGTCGGGTTCCGGTCTACAAATTCGCCGATGGCTTTGGATGCCAGCAACATGACCAGTACCGCAATGATAATGGCAATTGCCATGACAGGCACATGATCGGCCAGACCGACGGCCGTAATGACCGAATCTAGTGAAAAAACAATATCCAGTATGGCAATCTGGATGAGTACGGCGGTGAAACTTTTTGTCACGATATTGCCGGCAGCGTCTTCAGGTGGATCCTCAAAACTGTCATGTATTTCATGGGTTGATTTTGCAATCAGGAAAAGACCGCCACCAATCAGAATGATGTCTCGCCATGAAATTTCACGGTTGAATATCGAAAATAACGGTTCGACCAGCCCCATTACCCAGGCTATCGAGAATAGCAAGGCCAGTCGCGCCAGCATGGCTAGACCAAGGCCTAATTTACGGGCACGATCACGTTGCTCTTCCGGAAGTTTGGCTACCAGAATGGAAATAAAAATAATGTTGTCGATGCCCAGTACGATTTCCAGAGCAGTCAATGTGGCCAGAGCTATCCAGGCTTCCGGGCTGGCTATCCAGTCAAACATGGGTTTATTGATCAGTTGAAACTGCGGTAAAACGAAAGTATAGCAATCAAGGGTGGTGTAACATCGCAAAAATATAATTTACAAATATCCTCTGCCAAGAACCACTGTGTCGGTGACATTGACCCTTGAATCCATCTGATCCTGTTCTTCGCCACCTGCAAGAGGGTGGCACTGTGCTCACTGCAAATCGTCGATTATCGCGCGATTTAATGCATCGCTATGGGGAGCTGTGCCGAGCTGCCGGACAAAGTGTCTGGCAAACTCCACTGGTATTGCCATTTGATGCGTTTTTGTTGCGATTGCATGGTGAATTGTTAGCTACGGGGCTGGTCAGCTCCCGTGTACTTGATCGTTTGCAGTCAGAGCAACTGTGGCTGGATGCCTTGAACACGGTGACACAAAAGTCGAATCAACCGTTTCTGAGTCCTGTCAAAACGGCGGCAAGTCTTGCTGCGGCCTGGGCAATCCTGCAAGCCTATAAGGGTGACGATGCACGACCGGACATTGCCAAGGAGGCATCGTTGGCTGATGTCGCAGTTCAGGGCGATCTTTTCGCTGAACCACCAACACAACGCCGGGCAGCTACGCTGGATGCCGAATTTGCCTACAGTGGCCGTGATGTGAAGTTGTTTCTGGATGTGGCGGAAGTTTATAAAAAGCGATTGCTTGCTGAGAATCTGCTTGATTTGGCAAGTTTGCCGCAGCAGTTAGGTGATGAACTCATGGGCTTACTGGCTGCTGTATCTAAAGCTGATTTGCAGCAGAGGTTCCCGTCACTGGCGTCGTCGATTCTCGTGGTGGGCTTTCTGCGCATGACTCCGCAACAGCAGCAAATCCTGTCGCATTTGAATCGTTGCCAGCAAGCGATGGAGTTAAGCCTGGTTGATCAATTTGCTGACAACACAGGCTTCAGCTCTGACAAGACCGCGACAAGCGAAGAGCCACAAACCTTCAAGGCAGGTTTTGCGGATAGCGTGCGAGAAAGACTGGCTTGCGCTAACTGGTGTCTGCATTTGTTGAATCAAACCAGAGATCAGGACAGGCTGCGTATCGGTGTTGTATTGCCGGATCTTGCCGAGAGCAGGGCGGAAATTGTGCGTACTTTCGACAATATTTTCTTTCCGGGTTTAACGCCGGCGCAGATACTGGCAAAAGGGCGGCCCTACGATATTGGATTGGGGACTCCGCTGGCTGAGTGGCCGTTGGTTCAGCCGGCGTTGGCCTTGATCGACCTTACCGTTAACGCTCTGGATGCACCGCGTTTCAGCCAACTGTTGCTCTCCCCCTATATGGGGGCGGTCAATAAGGAGCTGGAATTTCGTCTCGGTTTCGATCGTGCCTTGCGGGCCAGGGGTTACCACGAAATTACCATTGACGCGCTGTTAAAGCTGCAGCAAAAACAACAAGCTGAGGATCAAGAGACTGGAGATAAACAGGAAAATCGCAGTCGATCAGCGGCGCAATTGCCGCTTGCGTTCGCAGATCTGTTGCAACGATTACAAAAAATTCCACTGGACGATGCGCCACTGGCAGTGTGGTGTGCCCGCTTTAACGACATCCTGAAAGCGGCTCGTTGGCCGGGTAAGGCACTGGGCAGTCACGAGCACCAGACGGTACAGGCCTGGAAAGAACTGGTGCTCGGTCTTGCGAGGCTGGGCAACGTAACTGAAACTTTCAGCGCGACAGCAGCTGCGTCTCTTCTAACACGTACAGCCATGCAACGTCTGTTTCAGCCTGAAACCGATGAGCTGCCCGTGCAGTTACTGACTAAGCAAGATAGCGTCGGGCTGGCCTTTACGCACTTGTGGGTTTGCGGGATGGATGCCAATCGTTGGCCTGGTTCTGCTGCTCCAAACCCCTGGTTGCCGAGACCTTGGCAAAAGGCTGTCGGTGTGCCGGGGAGTTCAGCACAACAGTGTAGTGCCGATGCTGAGACGCTTCTGCAGAGCTGGATTAGTGCGGGCACAAACACCTTGTTCAGTTTCAGCACTGAACGGGATGAGCAGGAAGTGCAGGTGGCGGCTGCGATTGAACCCTTGCCAGATATTTTTAGCTGGCTGCAAACGGCTGATGAAACGGCCCAGTCGACAATCAAGCCTGCCTGGCAAGGATTGCTGTTGGAACCTGTTGAAGCTCGACTGAGTATCCATAAAGCATTGCAGTTGCAGCCTGTTACTGATCATGTGGGACCAGCGATTATGGATGGCAGCAAGGTAAAGGGAGGTGCACGATTTTTTGAAGATCAGGCGCAATGCCCGTTTCGTGCGTTTGTTAATCACCGGCTTAGGGTCCGGCCATTGGAGGAAGGTTCACCGGGTCTGGATGCGCGTTTAAGCGGTACCGTTTTGCATCGCGCCATGCAGCTTTTGTGGCAACAGCTCCGTCGTCGCGAACAATTGGCTTCATTGTCTGAAGCTGATCAGCAGCAGACAATAGCAAATGCCGTCAATCAGGCAATCGAAGAAGAGGCGTCAGAAGAATTGCAGCCTGCGCAGCTTGCCATCGAACGAAATCGTCTGGTTGAGTTGATCGCGTATTGGTTATTGAAAAAAGAGTTGTTACGCAGCAATTTTGAAGTGATTGATACCGAGCGTGAAGTCGAACTGGAAATAGAGTCGATGAAATTCTCGCTGGCTGTTGATCGAATTGATCAGTTGGATTCAGGTGAGCAGGTGGTTATTGACTATAAAACCGGTAGCTCTAACAAGCCTGGCGCCTGGATGCAGGAGCGGCCGCAGAATCCGCAACTCCCTTTGTATTCCATTTCGCAGGAGCAGGTGGACGGACTTAGTTTCGCGCAAATAAATCGCAACAAACCTTCCTTCTCGGGCATTGCCTGCAGTAAAGATCTGTTGCCGGGCTTGCGTATGCCGACACCTAAAGAGGTTGAAGCGGGTGCGGCACTTGCCACGGCGGCTACCACTTCCGAACAACAAGATGATCGCTGGGGCATCATGCGTGAACTCTGGCGTGTACGCATTGGAGACCTGGCAGTAGAGATGAAGTCGGGGTTTGCCCTGGTAAACCCTCAAAAGCAGGCTTGCCAGTATTGTGATTTGGCAGGCCTTTGCCGTATTGATCCGCAACGCCTTGAGGAAGTGCTGGAAACAGACTCGCAAGAATCGACTGAAGATGAATCAGGCGGCTGGAGGCAGTCATGAGTCAATCTGGAAAGCACAACCATGAGGCGTTGGAGCCTGCTGATAATGCTGCACGACAACGCGCACTGGACGTCACCGGTTCATTTATTGTGCAAGCCCCTGCCGGTTCCGGTAAGACAGACCTGTTAATCAGGCGTGTCCTTTGTTTGTTGTTGACGGTTGAGCAACCAGAGCAGGTTATTGCGATCACCTTTACCCGTAAAGCAGCTGCGGAGATGCGCAACCGCATTCACAAATTGTTGCTGGCAGCGGCTGGTGGTGATGCTGTCGATAATGCCTATGAGGCTTCCGCCCGGGAAATGGCTTTGCAAGTACTGAAGCGTGATGCAGAGCAGCAATGGGGATTGTTGAACAATCCGGAACGGCTAAGCTTGCAAACAATCGATTCCCTGTGTGCGATGTTGACGCGTGAATTACCGTTGACGTCAACACTCGGTGCGCCTTTAGCGCCCGAGGACAAGGCGCAGCATTTATATATGCAGGCAGCACTTGCACAGATCGAAAGTGCTTTGTCCGGCAGTGGAGCGGCCGCCGCTGCCACGCGCAGGTTGTTAACCGAATTTGATAACAAGCTTGGACACCTGCAAATCATGCTTGCAGATATGCTGGCTAATCGAGACCAGTGGGGACGTTTGATGCATCACGCTGATCAGCGTGAAGAGCTGGAGCTCTCGTTACAGCGAATTGTTGAAAAGCGTTTAAGTGAGCTGAATAGGTTGATGCCAGCGTGTGTTGATTCACGAGTTATAGAGCTTGCCGGAATTGCTACCAATGCCCTGCATGGAATCTATGGTGCTGATAATCGAAATGCACAAGTTTTCAAGCGCTTGACGGCTCTGCCGCAAGAATCCATCAATGATCAGCCAGTCTGGTCGGCACTTGCGGAGTTTCTATTAACCAAACAAGGGGAGGCCAGAAAGCGGAAAGGCCTCAGAAAAGATGTCGGATTTCCAGCGGCTCCGGCAGATCTGAAAAAGCTGGGTCTGGACAAGGAAGAAGTCGAAGCATCCAAGGATGCGTTTGTCGAAATACTCGAGGAACTGGCTGAATTTCCCGATTTTTGCAACGCACTGCATGAGGTTCGCAATCTACCTTCTGGTGGTTATACCGATGAGCAATGGGAGATTCTTGAAAACCTGCTGATTCTGCTGGCCCACAGCATGGCCCATCTGGCGGTCGAGTTTGCAAGCTCAGCCTCCTGTGATTTTACCGAAATCGCGTTGCGAGCCAGTCAGGCACTCGGCACAGAGGAGGAGCCGACCGATCTGGCGTTGTCCCTCGACTACAAAATCCAGCACCTGTTGGTCGATGAGTTTCAGGACACGTCTTACTCGCAATTTCGCCTGTTCAGGAAGCTGGTTGCAGGATGGGAGCCTGGTGATGGTCGCACGTTTTTTGTGGTTGGCGATCCGATGCAATCGATCTATCGTTTTCGTGATGCCGAAGTGGCACTTTTTACAGAAGCGCGTGAGAACGGCATAGGCCAGATTCCTCTGGAATCGTTACAGCTAACCGTCAACTTTCGTTCGACCCCCGGCATTGTTAACTGGTGCAATAATAGCTTTGGTGAAATTTTCCCGCCCGCTGATGATCGTGTTAGTGGTGCTGTATGTTTTGCTGCTTCGGAAGCTTTTGCCGCTGAAAACACAGAGAATCTATCAGCTTCTGTTAGATGGCACATTGACGCAAAAGACAATGCGGCAGTGGCCCCTGAACAGACGGTAATGTTAAACGCTCATATAGACAGGCAAGCCGTATCCATTGCCGAGATAGCGCGGCAAACGCTTGAATCAGCCGCTGAAGATGAAACGCTTGCGATGTTGGTGCGCTCGCGTAATGGTTTGCTGGATCTGTTTCTGGCCTTACGAATGGCCGGAGTTCCCTGCCGTGCCGTAGAAATGGAAAGATTGGCCAATCGGCCCGTGGTGTCCGATATTCGATCATTGATGTTTGGCCTGATGTATCCGCATGATCGGGTCGCGTGGTTGTCTTTATTGCGTGCACCCTGGTGTGGCTTGACGCTCGCCGAATTACACAGCCTCACAGAATTCGATGAAGGTCGCGGGACTCTGTGGGATACGATTAATAATGAAGATGCACTGCTTGGGCTTGGGGAGCAGAGCCGGCAGCGACTTGCCCGTTTTGTCGAGGTTATGCGGCCAGCGGTGCTGGGTGCTCGCCGTGATCACCTGGTGCAATGGGTTGAAGCCTGCTGGATGCAGCTCGGCGGCCCGGCTGCCTGTATTGGCCAGAGTGACATTGATGCCGCAGACGTAGCGATTCTTGCGCTTCTGCGCCTGCAGCAATCGGGCGATCTCTGGAGTCGCCGCCTTGTTGATGAGCAACTTGAAGATCTGTTTGCACCGTCCGCGCCTCCGCAGGGCCCGCACTTGCAAATCATGACAATTCATAAATCCAAGGGCCTTGAATTTGATACGGTGCTGTTGCCTTACCTGGATCGAAAACCTAATGCTGACAAAGGTGGGCTGCTGAATTGGTTTGAACTGGTAGAGGGTGATCAGACTGACTGTCTGCTGGCACCGCTCGATACAAGGCTGGACAAAAGCTCGCAGGACAAAGAACCGATAACCGCACTTATTCGCAGCTATCACCGTAAACGTATGAGCAATGAAACGTTGCGGTTATTGTATGTGGCTGCAACTCGTGCGCGACGTGCTCTGCACCTGTTTGCCAGTGTCCGGATAGCTGACGGGGATGTTAAAGCACCCGTTGCTGATAGTTTGCTTGGAACTCTGTGGCCTGTCGCGGAAGCCGTTGTGGAAGCTCAACTTGCTACACAAGACGAACTTGCTAAACAAGAACACGAAAACGCAGATTCCAGTAATCATGCAGAAATTGCCGGCGAATCTTCGATGTCACCTGAACCGGCAGATTTCTGGGTGCTGCCAGCCGATTGGCAAATGCCAAAAGAACTGATGAGTTATGTGGGACCGGCTGGTGTTGCTGCAGACAAGGATGAGGACGTTAATCTGGATTTTCTGTGGGCCGGTATTGATGCCAGTGTCATCGGTACGGTGGTGCACGAAGAATTCCAGTTTATGTGTTTACCCGGGCATAGGAACCTTTACAGGGAAGACAAATCTCGCTGGCTGGAATCGTTGCAAACACGTCTGTTGGCAGCAGGGGTTTCCAGAGATCGATTGCGACGCGCTGTAAATCGTGTGCAAAAAGCTCTGGAAAACTGCCTTGCTGATGAAAAAGGGCAGTGGATACTCAACACATCCCATGATCAGTCGCAGGCTGAATTGCCTCTAACGGCGGTTCTGGATGATCAGTTGTTCAATGTTGTTATAGACCGCATGTTTGTCGAGCAGGGTACTCGCTGGATTATTGATTACAAAACGGGTGATCACCGGGGGGGCGGGCTTGGGGAATTTCTTGATCGTGAACAAGAACGTTATAAAGAGCAACTTGAGCGCTACGCACGGATAGTGTCCCAAATCCATCCTGAGCCTGTGATGCTTGGCCTGTATTTTCCGTTGCTGCAGGGCTGGCGCAGCTGGCAACCGTCAATTTCTGTTACCGCGACAGCCTGATATATTGGTTTATACTGGTACATCCCTATATCTTTAACGTAACTGGCGCAATCACCAAGGCCGGTCGAAAATCGCATATGCAAGCAGAATTCTGGTTGGAAAAATGGGCTCAACCGAATCCGGGCTGGATTCAGCAGAAGACGAATTCCCGGCTTATACGTTACTGGTCATCGCTAGGGCTGGATGCAAATGCCCCGGTACTTGTGCCATTGTGTGGTGATTCAATCGACATGGATTGGCTGGTAGCTTCAGGGCACAGGGTATGCGGTGCCGAATTGAGCCTGACAGCAATTCAGGCCTGGGCACAGAGGCATAACCTTACGCTTGAAGAAGTCAAGGCTGATGGGCGCGCAGATTCACTGATGCGCTGGAATGTTTCAGCCGGCACAGAAGTATTTGTTCAGACAGAGGCCGCACAGGGTGCCGTTGAGCAGTTAGCACCTCAGTTTCTCTGCGGAGATTTTCTGAGTTTGAGCGCTGGCGATCTGCCTATGCCACCGCAAGCGGTCTACGACCGTGCAGCTCTGATCGCACTGCCGTACGATATGCGCAAAATGTATGCAGCAAAACTTATGGAGTTGTTGCAACCGGGGTGCCGTATTTTGTTGATTACACTTGCTTATGATCAGCAGAAAATGAAGGGCCCACCGTTCTCGGTAGAGGATGAAGAGGTGGAGAAGCTGTTCAGTGCCGGGTTTATAATTGAGCGACTGGGTTCATCCGGTGGTCCCGAGATTGTCGGGAATCTTTCCGGGCGCGGGTTGGATAGTGCGAACGAAAGCGTATTTCTTTTGACCAGAACCTGATCAATCGGTTGATGGGTGCCGAGTCAGGCCAAGTCAGTCAGTTGTAATTGGCCGTTAGTGGTCAGAATGGTGGACAGATGGATGCTGATTAGTGGCGAGCAAGCGAATCTTTGCTAAGCGAATCGTTGCTAAGCGAATCGTTGCTAATGAGCTATTCGCCACAAGCAAATGTTCTACAAGTTAATAGGGTACACGGCAAAACTGTACCCATAAATCATCGAGTCTCTGTCCGCTTCCAGCAGGCAGGTGAGCCGAACAGGCCGGAGGGCAATGTGCCGAAAGTGGTGCAAAAATTTATCGGGTTATTTCTTCTGATTGCAGTGGTTGGTACGCTGACACTGCAGGCGTTGTTTTAGTCATGTCGTCAGTTAAACGTTATCAACCCGATATGCCGGGAAAACCCAGAGCGTCGCGCTTTGCAGGTGTGCTTGTCTATTTGTTGGGCTTGCCACTGTTGCCGGCTGCTATTTTCTCTCTCATCGGTGGTTCAGCTACCCGGGCAATTGGATACGGTATCGGTTTTTTTGCAGCGATGGTGGCTGCAACCATGATTCGTCGCGGTCTTACCATCGAAGCTGAAGCGCAGCGTCGAAAGATTGTGCGTCGCTCGAGTACTGTGCCTTACAAATTCACGGGGTCAGTTATCCTGGCGCTAGGGATGTTTGTGGTTGCCATGGCCAGTGGTGACTACTCCCTGATCGAGCAGATACTTTTTGCCGGTGCAACCCTGCTTGGTGGTTATCTCTATTATGGATTTGATCCGTCGCGCAAAAGCACACAAATTGCGGCTGTTGGCATTACCTCGGAAGAACTCATTGAGTTACTGGAAGAGGCTGAATCGAAGATTGAGAACATTGAAGCTGCCCGTGGCGAGATACGTAATCCGGAGTTTCGCACTAAGCTACAAAAAATCACCACAGGCGCGCGCGAAATCCTTGATACTATTGAGGAAGATCCGACTGATGCCCGAAAGGCGCGGAAATTTCTCAAGGTCTATCTGGATGGTGCGCAGCAGGTGACGGCCGGTTATGCGCGGATGCACAAGCAGGATCAGGGTGGTGCGGAAGTTGAGCTGGAGGATAATTTTCGCCGCGTGCTGGGTACAATAGAAACCGTTATCGCTGAGCAGAAAGAACGTCTCGCGGAAAATAACGTTAATGAACTGGATGTTCAGATAGAAGTGCTGCAACTACAGCTGGAAAAGGAAGGCGTCACTTAACCAGTAAGCAGGCTGAAAATAAAACCGATACGCCGCCAGCGGAAAACCCTGTCGGCCTGAATTTTCTGATCAGGCAGCAACCTGATCAAGATTGGAGAGTAGCATGTCAGAATCCACGAAAACTGAATTGGACGTTGCACAGCAAGCCCCGGCGTTACCCGGTACCGAACTGCTGCCTGAAGTAAAGCTTGAGATGGTGCCTTACGAACAGGCAGAGCCTGCTGAAAAGCAACGCATAGACAGGTTGATGCAAGAGATCAATCTGGCGGACAGTAATTCGATTATCTTTTTTGGCAGTAAAGCTCAACAAGAGCTAACCAGTATTTCCGACAGTATGCTCGATGGCGTACGTAACAAGGATGTTGGTTCGGCAGGTGAATCGCTGAACAACATGGTCTCTGTGCTGCGAGGTTTCGAAATCAAGGACTATGACCCTAACGCCCGTCCCGGATTTCTGGCGCGGCTTTGGGCGAAATTGTTCGGAGGTATTACACCGGTTGCCAAGTTCATACAGCAATATGAAGGTGTACGTCAGCAGGTGGATGTGGTGACTGACGATCTTGAAAGCCATAAAACCAAACTGCTGCGGGATATCACGTCGCTGGATAAGCTCTATGATGCGAATCTCGAATACTTTCATAACCTGGAGCTTTATATCGTCGCAGGTGAGGAAAAATTAAAGCACATTGATTCAGTTATGTTGCCGGAAGCTGAGCGCAAGGCCGAAGGTAGTGATGATGTACTCGGAGCGCAGGAGCTCAGGGATATGCGTTCCGGGCGTGATGATCTGGAGCGTCGCATACACGACTTGAAACTGACCCGGCAAGTGGCAATGCAAAGTCTGCCCAGCATTCGTTTGATACAGGAAAACGACAAGGGTCTGGTCAACAAAATAAATTCAACACTGGTGAATACTGTACCGCTGTGGCGTAACCAACTGGCACAGGCTGTCACGATTTTTCGTTCCGCTGAAGCTGCCAAGAGTGTTCGTGCCGCCAGTGACCTGACTAATGATCTGCTGGAAAAGAATTCTGAAAACCTGCGCACTGCCAATCGAACCGTGCGTGAAGAACTGGAGCGTGGGGTTTTTGACGTTAACGCTGTGCGCAGCGCCAACGAAAATCTCATTGCCACCATTGAAGAGAGTCTACAGATTGCTGATGAAGGTAAGCGTCGTCGCGTTGAAGCCGAGAAGACGCTGGTTGAGCTGGAAGACAATCTGAAAGATACCTTGAAATCGGCACAGGCAAAATCTACCACGCCTGCATGAACGGGCACTTAATCCATAGCATTAGGAGTTAGATAATCATGGGTTTGTTTAACAGGCTGTTTAGTGAATTTATAGATGTCATCGACTGGACGGATGACTCCGGCGATACCATGGTTTATCGCTTTGAGCGCTACGGCAACGAGATAAAATACGGTGCCAAGCTCATTGTGCGGGAATCGCAGGTAGCAGTTTTTGTTAATGAGGGTGAAGTGGCTGATGTGCTCAGCCCTGGTACTTATGCTTTGGAAACCAAAAACCTGCCCATACTGACCACGTTGCAGTACTGGGATCATGGTTTTAACAGTCCCTTCAAGGCTGAAGTGTACTTTATTAACACACGCCGTTTCACTGATCTCAAATGGGGTACCAAGCAACCCTTGATGATTCGCGATCCGGAATTTGGTGGAATGCGTGTGCGGGCCTTCGGCACGTATTGTGTTCGCGTTGTCGATGCCACCAAGTTCATCCGTGAGATTGCCGGTACTGAAGGTGTCTTCACCACTGACGAAATCAGCGATCAATTACGTAACCTGATTACCTCGCGTTTTGCATCAATAGTCGGTGGCTCGGATATTCCAGTTCTTGATATGGCAGCCAATTACGACCAGATGGGAGAGTTCCTGACCAAGCGTATAGGTCCCGAGTTTGGTGAGTACGGTCTGGAGTTGACCAAGGTCTTGATTGAGAATATATCGTTGCCTCCCAAAGTCAGCGAAGCGCTCGACAAGCGTACCAGTATGGGAATGACGGGAAATCTTGATGAATTCCTGAAATACCAGACAGGTGTGGCAATGGAAACTGCTGCCCAGAATCCCGCTGGCGGTGCATCGGAAGGTATCGGCATGGGAGTGGGCCTCGCCATGGCCAATCGAATGAGTGAGAGCATGGCGCAGCCGACTGCTGCGGGTGCCGGGGCTGCTTCGGCCAGCGTACCGCCACCTGTGCCGGTAGAGCCCAAATACCATGTCGTCATTGAAGGTGAATCCCGTGGCCCGTTCAGTGTAAGCCAGCTGAGTAAACGCGTCGGCACCGGTGAGCTCAGCCCCGAATCACTGGTCTGGACTGAAGGTATGGAAGGTTGGGTCGCAGCCTCAACGGTTGCAGTGTTGCAGCCGGTATTTGCCAGTAAAAGTGGTTCCACACCACCGCCGATTCCGAAAGCATAAATCGAACAGCGGGAAGCTGGTAACAGGCTTCCCGCTCATTTTGCTCCGCTGATTTTGAACAACTTGATTTTGACCAACTTGCTCAAGGCAATCACTGGATGTTTGTTTGCCAGGCGAAACTTCTGAAACCCCGGAATTGTCTCAAGACTCCACAGAAATTGAAGTAGGTGAAGCCCATACCAGCGAGCTGACGCAGGCACGGTTTCCTTGTGCGCAATGCGGAGCCATGCTGCATTACGCGGTTGGCACTGAGAACCTCGAGTGTAATTACTGTGGTTTCGCCAATCAGATCCAGAATTCTACGGAAGCCATACTTGAGCTTGATTTGCATCGTGCGCTGCGTGAATTGCAGAACAGCCGCAAGGTTAGTCCACAGACACGTATTCTGAATTGCCCGAACTGCGCGGCTGAATTCTCACTCGATGCTCATATCCACGCTGGTGAGTGTCCGTTTTGCGCGACGACGGTTGTTACCAGTACAGGTGACGCCAAGCTGATCAAACCCAAAGCATTGTTACCGTTCAAGATCACTGAAAACCAGGCGCGTGAATCCTACAAAAAATGGTTGTCGACACTGTGGTTTGCACCGAACGAGCTGAAAAAATACGCGCGCTCTGACACTTCTCTTAATGGTGTGTATGTACCGTACTGGACCTATGACAGCGATACGCTAACTGCCTATACGGGGCAACGGGGTGATGTTTACTACGTGCGTAAAACTTTCACCACCGTAGTTAACGGTAAACGTGTAAGGCAAACCCGCCAGGTACCGAAAATTCGCTGGACCCCGGTGAGTGGCCGCACCAGTCGTCATTTTGATGATGTATTGATTGGTGCAACCCATACGCTGCCGCGGAAAATCACCGATTGGCTTGAGCCCTGGGATCTGGGCAATCTGGTTCCCTATACTGAAGAATACCTGAGTGGCTTCAGCAGTGAGGTGTATCAGGTTGAGCTGGATGAGGGCTTCAATCACGCCCAGGTGACGATGGACAGAATTATACGTTCCGATGTAGCCAGAGCCATTGGCGGTGACCAGCAACGAATACAGCAGCTCCAGACTCAACACAGTGAGACGACGTTCAAGCATGTGCTGTTGCCACTATGGAGTGCTGCTTTTCAGTTTCGTGACCGGACTTTTCGTTTTGTAGTCAACGGACGTACAGGAAAAATCCGTGGTGAACGACCCTACAGCGCCGTAAAGATCGCAATCGCCGTGTTCACAGCCATGCTGCTGGCAGCCGGCTTTATTTACTACGCGAACAAAAGCGGCCTGGTTTCAGCCATAGCAACGGGAAATGACCGTTATGGCAATTCATCCTACCAACAGCGTCGGGACTATGAAATTTCCATTAACGATGCACTCTGGCCGGGTGGTGAACGGCCGTCTAGTCGTCGGGACGAGCGATGGCCGGAAGCCTTGCCGCGTCTGCGTGGCTTTGAAGATTTGACTGGTGATAGTCAGACCGGTGGCGGTAAAGCACAGATTTTTCCACCCGCGCCTACCTTCTAGTTCTTTCCTGTTTTCTTTTGTGTTCTATCATGTCGCGCCCCTGGGCGCAGATTTACGCTTGCGCGACACAATAGCGTGCTGGATGATCTGGGTTAAAGTAAGTCTTTTTATTGCTGAATCGTCCGGAGTAACCCCTATGCTCGAGCTGCGCCCAACATGCGAACATTGCAACAAAAATCTGCCTCCGTCATCACAGGAGGCGATGATCTGCACGTATGAGTGTACGTTCTGCCAATCCTGTGTTGAATCCATTTTAAAAAACGTTTGCCCGAATTGTGGTGGAGGGTTTTCGAAACGGCCCAACCGGCCTCACAACAACCTGCGCAATAACAATTGTCTTCAGAATAACCCGGCATCGGACAAAGTCGTTTTTCGTCCTGTGGATACACGAGCACATGCTGAATTTGCTGCTACCGTGCAGTCGATACCCCCGCATGAGCGATAGGTGAGCGATTAGCTGGCGACCACTGTTTGTGGAATTAAACTGCATTTATCGTGAGTGCCAAAGCAGGCTTTTCACCGTACAACAGAGACAGGCCGCCCGAATATGCACTCTTGATTGAAATATTCGTAATTATCACTGTCAAGAGTATGGGTCGGCATATAATTTGATGCATACGTAATTCTTCCGGCCCTCTTTTAATGAATGTCATAAATGCGCTATAAAGCATGTAATGACTATTGAATTAACCAGGGCCCACTTCTTTTATTTCAGGTAGCACTATGATTTTCAGAACCGCACGTTTAATGGCAGCAGTATTCGCCGTATTTACTGTTGCTGTCGGTCTTTCACATGCAGCTTCGACGACACTGCATGGCCTGTCCAAGTATGGTGATCTGAAATATCCAGCAGATTTTGAACATTTTGAGTACGTTAATCCGGATGCACCCAAAACCGGAGACGTTGTTCAGTCTTCATCTGTCGCTTTCGATTCCCTGAATCCGTTTATTCTCAAGGGCCTCGCGGCAACCGGTATCGGTTTGATCTACGACTCTTTGATGGTGTCCTCCAGCGACGAGCCATCTGCCTACTATGGCAGTATTGCTGAGAGCGTAGAAGTTGACGAAGATAAACGTTGGGTGATTTTCAATATGCGTAAATCTGCCCGTTGGCATGATGGCAAGGCACTCACTGCTGATGACGTGGTCTGGACATTCAACACGCTGACTGAAAAAGGCCATCCGTTTTACAAGTCGTACTACAGCGATGTAGCCAAGGCCGAAAAACTGGATACCCATCGAGTCAAGTTTCTGTTCGCGGAAGGTAACAACCCTGAATTGCCACTGGTTGTTGCTGATCTGACGGTTTTGCCCAAACATTACTATGAAGAACGTGATTTTGATAAAACCTCATTGGAGCCACCTCTGGGCAGTGGGCCATACAAAATTAAAAGTCTCGAAGCGGGTCGCTCAATAACCTATGAGTTGGTAGAAGACTACTGGGGTAAGGATTTGCCTGTGCATAAAGGTCGCAATAACTACAGCACCATGCGCTTCGACACCTACCGTGAGCTGACTATCAGTCTTGAGGCACTAAAGGCTGGCGATATCGATTTCCGCACTGAATATATCTCGAAAGACTGGACCACGGCTTATGATTTTCCTGCACTGAAAGATGGGCGCGTTATTAAAGAAGATATTCCTGACGGCAATATCCAGCGCACACAGGCTATCGTGATGAACCTGCGCCAGCCACGCTTTCAGGATATTCGTGTGCGCAAAGCACTGGATTTGGTATACGACTTCGAGTGGATGAATAAAAACTTATTCTACGGCGCTTATATTCGTAACGACAGCTACTTCCAGATCGAAGAAATGAATGCCACCGGTGTGCCGGAAGGTGCTGAGCTGGAATTGCTTGAGCCTTACCGTGATCAGTTGCCGGAATCTGTATTCTCGAGAGAATTCCTGTCAGCAAGAGGAGATGGCAGTGGCAACATCAGAAAACGCTATCGTGAAGCCATCAAATTATTAAAAGAAGCTGGCTGGGAAATCAAGGACCAGAAACTGACTCATGTTGAAACGGGTGAGAAGTTTGTCATTGAGTTCCTGTTCAGGCAGGCAAGTCTTGAGAAAATAATACTTGCCTACAAAAAAACGCTAGAGCGCGTAGGCATAGAGCTTAAGCCGCGCCTGATAGATACAGCACAATGGGTCAAGCGCCTGGAAGAGTTCGATTTTGATATGACTACCCAGGTTATCCAGCAATCGCTGTCACCGGGTAATGAGCAGCGCAACCGTTTTTCTATGGAAGCCGCAGATACTCCCGGCAGTAACAATCTGGCCGGTATCAAAGACCCGGTGGTTGATGAGTTGATCGACAAGATCATCACAGCACCTGATCGTGAGTCGACTCTTATTGCCGTTAAAGCGATGGACCGCGTCTTGAAACATAACCACTACGTTATCTTCCAATATTATGGCAATACACACCGGGTG
>CALLOA010000192.1 GCA_938005265.1 uncultured Granulosicoccaceae bacterium | reverse complement strand
ACCGATGTCAATTGACGATTTGGAATTCTGCAAACCACCAGGCAGGTGCAGTGTTGTTGCTCATGCTACTCACAATGCTGCTATCGGGTACCAGCACGTTGCTTGCGATGAATGGTCGTGTGGGGTTAACCGGGCAGGGTGGGAGAATTGATCCGGCGGGTACGCAAAGCCCTGCCCCGAATGACGTGCCTGTTTACTTGCGAGCGGGTCGTGATGCGAAAGTATTGCAGAAGGCAAAAGTAGCGTTGCTGTCCTATGCAGTGACTTACATCGATAACTACAACCCATCGGGTGCCGGGGCGGGGCATTTCCCCTGCCCCGATCTGGACCCGCCTGATGACGGTAATCCGCGCAATGATGGTCCGAATCCACCCTGTGGCCGAGCACAGAGGCAGCTGGGGCGTGTACCCAGAATGACCACAGCGACACGCGACAACACGTTAACTACAACGTCAAATGCTTCAGGTGTGCATTTTTTGCCGGATAACCGTAGCAAGGTGCTTGAATTCTACCCGCTCAGCACTCATCTGGACCAACAGCCCTGGTACTTTATAAACGACGCGTTCATAAATAATCCATTGAACCGGCAGGTGAATCTATCCACTCGATCAACTTTTTACAATAGCCATGGGCGTGAAATAGTGGCATTGCTGATTGCACCGGGTGCGCCGTTCATGCAACAGGGGCAGCAACGCCCGAGTATTGATGCCCGTGATTATCTTGAACACGCGTTAGTCGGCGACAGTAACTCATCGGGCAATGTGCAGGTCTCGATCGATCACTTTCCGCACGCTAACGACCTTGTTTTGCCCATCTATATTGATGAACTGATGCCCTACGTGCTGCAGCGCGTTGCAGGTTTTGTTCGCGATCAACTGCTGGCCTTTCGCGATGAGCATTGTCCGGTAGGTGCGGTGTTGGAAACTGCCAATTGCTTTCCGTTTGCGGCTCAAGTCACCGGCGAGCAAGTGGCCGCCTGCACTGATGGGTTGCACCACGGTCAGGTGCCCGTAGTCATCGGTAATTGCAATCTCAGCCTCGCACCATCGGGTTTGTTGGAGGGCGTCTCTTATGAGCGGCACTGGTTTGTCCGCAATGGTTGGCAGGCCATGATTGGCTACCGCCTATCACCTGAGTGCCGTGTTGATGTTGAACACCATTGCGAGATAAGCATTGAGCTAGCTGCCAATACGCCGACACCGACACCGTCAACGATAGCGGATGCGGAAACCTCAAACACAGCGATCCGAATCTCGGTGGTGATGCCCGGATGAAGACTCTTCGCAGGCAATGGGTGAGGAACGAGGCAGACTGTCAAGGGTTTACCTTGCTGGAGCTTTCCCTGGTATTGGTCGTATTGGGCATTCTTGCCAATATGTTTATCCAGCCTGCCGGTTCACAGGTCGAGATCGCACGCCAGCAACGCACTGATCACATACTCGACACGGTAGAGCAGGCGTTAGTCGGATTTGCGGTTGCCCATGCCCGTTTGCCGTGCCCGGCTGACTGGCAAGGGCCTGCCATTGAAAAAACAACCTGTGGTAGTAACAACAACTACGGATTGTTGCCAGCCATAACACTCGGATTACCCGGCGCAAGGGATGCGCGTGGTGCTCTACTTGATGGCTGGAATCAGCCTATTCATTATGCAGTAAGTGCTGCTGATCACCCATCACGCGGATTGGTTGGTGCCAGCGATTTCACCACCAGCAATGACTTGCGTGAAGTGGGCATGGGTGAGCTGGCGTCAGAGCTGGAAATTTGTGCCACTAGTGTGGCGGGTGACTGTCCGGTTGACCGTTTGTTGGCCAATCAGGTGCCGGTTATTTTCTTTTCCAAGGGCAAACCTGTGGAAGACTCGGAAATCGAACAGGAGAATACTGATGGTGATCATGTTTTCGTCAGTCACCCTTATTCACAGGCGGTGCAGAGCCGCTTTGATGACCGCGTGCGATGGATTCCGGAAAATATATTGATGTTCAGATTGTTGCAGGCCGGTGTTGTACCTTAAAACTATCGACCTGAAGCATAAACTCCCGATAATCGGGTTACACAAAATGGAAAAAAGGAGAATTCCATGATTAACAGAAAAGTTAAGCCGGCTCATGCTGGTACTCTTAATGGCAACCGTGCACTCACTTCAGGTGTTGCACAAAAACTGGCCGGGCCGTTGCGCCTTGTTTGCATGGCTGCAGGATCAATGTTGATGGCAGCCCAAGTGTTTGCATCAACAGTGGTGAATATCAATACAGCAGATGCTGATACGATTGCCGCAAGCCTGCAGGGCATTGGCCCTGTAAAGGCGCAGGCCATTGTTGATTACCGTAAGCAAAACGGTTTGTTTCAGAGCCCCGATGACATCATGAAAGTCACCGGTATTGGCATCGCAACGTTTGAACTGCTGAAAAATTATTTATCAGTTGGTTCCAAAGGAAGTGCGACTACAGGTGCAACTTCAAGTTCTGCCAACAGCTCTGCGATCGACACATCATCGCGAGTGACCAATCCGGTAGCAGCTGCAGAAAGCAACTAGGCTGATAAGAGTAACCCGAGCCTGTGGTTACAGCAGCAGGCCCGGGTTACATGTATAAATCATGCGTTCAAATTGAACATATCGGTTTGAACGTTTTAAATTGATTGTGCTGCGTAAATGCAATGCAGAGCCTGCAACGCAGAGCCTGCTGCAACACAGAGCTGCTGTTAGCGTTGCGACGTTTCCCACGCCGGGTTTTCCCAGGCAACATGATTTAATGGCGGCAATGCCTGTTTGCCCAGCACCAGGTCACTTCCCTTTTCACCAGTCATGATCGAAGGCCCGTTCAAATTGCCATTTGGAATCCGCGGAAAGATGGAGCTGTCGATTACCCTTAAGCCGTCTACCCCTATCACCCGCAGTTCCGGATCAACCACAGCCATCGGATCATCGGCTGCCCCCATCTTGCAAGTGCCGCAAGGGTGGTAGGCGCTCTCAACTGCATCACGTATAAAACCGTTCAGCTCATCGTCACTTTGCAATTCAGGTGGTGGTGCAATGCGTTTACCGGAAAACGCCTGCATGGCCGGTTGCGAGAAGACTTCATCAGTGAGCCGTAAACAGGTACGGAAATCAGACCAGTCTTTCTCAGTCGACATGTAGTTGAACAGAATTTTCGGGGCGTCATTCGGGTTGTTGCTGCGTAGGGTTACCGAACCGCGTGAATCTGAACGCATAGGCCCGACGTGCGCCTGAAAGCCATGCGCATCGACCGGTGACTTGCCATCGTAACGAATCGCGACCGGCAAAAAATGATACTGGATATCCGGGTAGGGCACACCGGCTGCACTGCGTATAAACGCGCAGGATTCAAAGTGATTGGTAGCGCCGTGGCCTGATTTGAACAGCAACCAGCGTAAACCGATGGCGGCTTTGGAAAACAGGTTCAGGTGCGAGTACAAGGTAATCGGTTGCTTGCATTCCTGCTGCACATAAATCTCCAGGTGATCCTGCAGGTTCTGCCCGACACCGGGCCGGTCGGCAATCACCTCGATACCGTGTTCCTGTAAATGCGCACCCGGGCCGATACCGGATAGCATCAGAATTTTGGGCGAGTTGATCGATGATGCCGACAGAATGACCTCACGGTTGGCGCGCACTTGCGAGATCCGCCCGCCTCGTTCAATCTCGACACCCACTGCCACACCATTGTCGAAAATAATACGCCGTGCCAGGCAACGCTTTAAGCTGATTTTGTTGCCTGTTTTTTTCATCGCTGGTTTCAGGTAAGCGTTTGCCGCCGACCAGCGCCGCCCCTTATAGACGGTTTGCTCCATGGGCCCGAAGCCTTCCTGTTGTTCACCATTGTAATCAGCTGTGACCGGGTAGCCTGCCTGTTCGCCGGCTTCCACAAATGCTTTATATAAAGGGTTTTCGCGTGGGCCGCGCGTTACGTGCAACGGCCCGTCGGTGCCGCGCCAGCCGTCTTGCCCGCCATGGGAGGTTTCCATGCGCAAAAAATACGGCAGTACATCGTTGTAGCTCCAACCTTGGGCACCGCTATCACGCCAATGGTTGTAGTCACCCGCATTGCCGCGCACATACACCATGCCGTTGATGGAGGAGGAGCCACCAATCAGCTTGCCGCGCGGGCAAGCCAGTTGCCGCCCGCCCAGATGAGGCTCGGGTTCCGACATATATCCCCAATCATAACGTGACATATTCATCGGGTAAGACAGCGCTGCCGGCATCTGGATGAACGGCCCGGCATCCGTACCACCGTATTCCAGTACCAGAACCGAATAACGCCCGTCTTCAGCCAGACGGTAGGCAAGGGCAGACCCGGCGGAACCGGAACCGATAATAATGTAGTCAGCTGAATCCGGTGCAGGCATGGCGGTTCAAGTGTGGAGGGCTGAGGGGCCGTTTACGTGACGGCTCAAGATGAGTAGCCGGGGGTGTTTTTCTCAACCCAGCGTTCCTTATCATTGGCCAGTGTTTCTTTCTTCCAGAAAGTCGCATCGGTTTTCAATGCTTCCATTAAATAGCGGCAGGCATCAAAGGCTGCCGCCCGGTGTTTCGACCAGACCGCGGTTAACACAATCGGCTCACCCGGCAGAATCAGCCCGACGCGATGTGCCACCAGCGAATCAATCAATGGCCAGCGTTCCGCTGCGGTACTGACAATATTGGCCAGCTGTTTTTCGGTCATTTCGGGGTAGTGTTCCAGCCGCATGGCCTTGACCTCATCACCCTCGTTACTGTCGCGCATGGTGCCAACAAAAGTGGCTAATGCGCCGTAACTGCCTTGCCCGTGTAGCGTATCCAGATGTTGCTGGTGTTCGTCCAGCAACTGCTTGGGATGAAGCGCTGTGTCCAGGATTACAATCGGCATGCCCGTCTCAACTTAGCCGCAGACAACAGGCCTAGCCTCCAGTGACCGGCGGAAAAAACGCGATTTCGTCACCCTCTTTAACCCGGGTATCCGGTGGCATGTGCTCCAGATTGACTGAACACAACACATGTTCTGGCATGTCCGCGCCACCAGTTGCCAAACGCCACACGTCCACCACATCGCCGGCTTCATCCGCTGCCACGTCCACCTGGTCAATCTTCAGGTTCTCACGCAGTGTGGCGAAGAATTTAACTTTTATTGTCATGTTGCAGGCAACCCCGGTTCCGGCTGATCAATAACATTCACAAAACCGTACACCGTAACCTAAGTATTCAAGGATAGCGGCGCGATTTTCTGCCTGACAGTATAGAATAATCGCCATGTATACGTGTACTTCATTCAACGTGGCAGTCATTGTGAAACCATGACCGAGTTAACCCATTTCAATCAGGCTGGTGAAGCGCATATGGTGGATGTTGGTGACAAACCTGTCACTCACCGCGTTGCGGTGGCCGCCGGTGACATCACCATGCAACCTGCCACGCTTGCCATGATTGTGCAGGGCGATCACAAAAAAGGTGATGTGCTTGGCATTGCCCGCGTGGCTGGCATTATGGCGTCGAAAAAAACCAGTGATCTGGTGCCACTGTGTCACCCGATCGGGCTGACGCACGCAGAG